>JAILRH010000247.1 GCA_024698345.1 Lachnospiraceae bacterium
TGTACTTTTTTTAGTATTGTGCTTTGGATATATTTTAAATAAGTTTGGGATTCTTGACAGTAATTTCAACAGACGTGGTTCAAAACTGATCATAAACGGAACTACTCCTGCAATGATGATTAGTTCAGTTCTTGCTCTTTCAACACCACCGGAGGCAAAAGATGTAATGACTGTATTTATAATATCAATTGCAATGTACACACTGCTTCCTTTGATAGGATACATATTAACTATAGTTATAAAGCCTACCAGAGGGTCTGTTGGTGTATATCATTTTATGTATATTTTCTCAAATGTTGGCTTTATGGGATTTCCGATTTTAAATGCCATTTACGGACCTACGGCCGTATTCTATGCAGGAATTGTTAATATCATTTTCAATCTCGGCTGCTATTCTTACGGTATTCTCATTATTAATCGCGGCTCTGATGTTGAGTCATCCATGAACTTAAAGAAATTAATCTCACCGGGAATTATATGCTCGATTCTGGCGTTACTCATCTATGTAACAGGAGTTCATTTTCCACCTGTTATTGAAGATACTGTTTCAACTATCGGTGGCATAACTCCCGCCCTTGCAATGATTATCATAGGATCAACTCTTGCAACAATCGATTTAAAAGATATATTCAATGACGTATACGTTTACATATTTGCAATAATCAAACAGATTGCAATTCCAATATTACTGATCCCTGTTTGTCGTTTACTTATTAAAGACGAACTGGTTTACGGCGTGACTATGATGATGCTTCTTATGCCTGTTGGAAACACAGCTGTGTTGTTTACTACTGATTTTGAGCACGATGAATCAATTGCCGCAAAATCAGTATTTATCACAACAGCCATGTCATTATTCACTATTCCTCTCGGAATGATTATCGCCTTAAGATAATGCGAGTTTCTCCATTTCATCCAACAGTTCTTTGAATAACTGTAAGGCGTCTTCCACCGGCTTCGGAGTTGTCATATCAACTCCTGCCATTTTCAAAAGGTCTATTGGGTCTTTTGTGCAGCCGCCTGTTAAAAACTTCATGTAATCATTTACACCCTTTTCACCTTCACGCAAAATCTTTGCAGAGAGGGCAATAGCTGCCGATAATCCTGTGGCGTACTGATATACATAAAATGGTGTATAGAAATGTGGGATTCTAGCCCACTCAAGTGCTATCTCTTCATCGGATATCATCTCTTCACCAAAATACAATTTATTTAATTCATAGTAGATATCACTCAGAGATTCGCTTGTGAGAGTCTCACCCTCTTCAACTTTTCTATGAGTTATTTTTTCAAATTCGGCAAACATAGTCTGTCTGTAAAGCGTTCCCTTGAACTGCTCAAGGAAATGATTTATCAGGTAGGCTTTTTCTTTTTTGTCTTCAGTCTTATTTATAAGATGTCTGATTAGAAGTGCCTCGTTGCAGATTGACGCAACCTCCGCCACAAATATTCTGTAATCAGCATTAATATATGTCTGATTTTTGTTTGAATAGTAACTGTGAAGTGCATGTCCCATCTCGTGAGCCAAAGTAAATACATGGTCAAGATTTCCCTGATAGTTTAAGAGTACGTATGGATGAGTCCCATATGCACCCCATGAGTAAGCCCCACTCTTCTTGCCTTTGTTCTCATACACATCAATCCAGCGGTTATCAAATCCCTCTCTCAACGTCCTGATGTAATCTTCTCCCATAACCGATAAACCTTCGGCAACAATTTCTTTTGCTTCCTCAAAAGGAATATCTCTGTCAGGAACATCAACTATCGGCACATACACATCATACATATGCAGTTCGTCGACACCAAGCATCTTCTTTCTGAGAGCTACATATCTGTACATTAAATCCATATTCTTATGAACTGTCTCAATAAGATTGTCATAGACTTCTTCCGGAATATTACTTCCATTCAGATACATTTCTCTTGTGGAATTGTAATGTCTGACATCAGCATAAAATACCGCCTGAGATACATTTGCATTAAATGTGGCAGCAAGAGTATTCTTCATCTTGTCATAGGTTCCATAAAACGCCTTAAATGCACGTTCTCTTAACTCTCTGTCTGTACCTGTTTGTATTGGCACAAAGTTGCCGTGAGTCAGTTTAATCTCTTTTCCCTCACTGTCTTTAACAACAGGAAAATCAATATCTGCTCCGTTAAACATAGTATAAATATTGTCTGCAGCCTGCGCCATTCTTCTACTCTTAGCAAGTATTTCCTCAGTATTTTTATCTAGAGTGTGCTCTTTTTTTCTTAGTATTTCAGATAGAAATCTTTTGTAATTTGAAAGACTTTCCATCTCAAGCCACTCTTTAATAACAACTTCATCCATTTCAAGAATCTCAGGCTCTATGAATGCCGTATTGCTTCCAAATTCCATGAACAGAGTCTCTGCCTTTCCGGCATATTCCTGATACTTTGAAACACTCATATCCTGATGATATTTCTGATTTGAATAAACATATAATCTCTCAACACTGTTTCCAACCTTATCAATCAGTTTCAGACATGAGAGCAGATTATCCGGACTCTGTGAAATCTTTCCTGCAAAATCAGGAACCTGTTTTAATGAAGCTTTCGTAACTTCATATTCACTCTCCCAGGCCTCATCTGATTCAAACATATCCTCCAAACGCCAGGTATCTTTTACATCTATCTCATTTCTTTCTAACAATTTGCTCTCTTTCACTGTATCCTCCTTTATTTGTTCCTTTTATTGTCATACTTTATATTATTTATTATCTTATTGCATATCTCTTATGAATCTTATCCGACTTAGTGCAAGACTCTCTCGTGAGATTGAACTCCCACTGATACTATTTTGTCACTCACAACTTAGCAAATATGTGCTTGAAGTGGAGTCATCTCACATCTGATATAATCTGCTTACACATATCCCAATGTTCTGAGAACAAATATAATTGTTGTTATTGTGATGGCTGAAAACAAAGTACTGATAACAACCATGCTGGATGTTAGAATGCCATCGCAACCTGCGCCTTTTGCCATGATAAAGCAGCTTGGCGTGGTAGGCGAACCAAGCATAATTACAATAGCCATCAGTTCCTTATCTCTGAAACCAAGCAATACTGCCAATGGTAGAAATATTATTGCCTGTCCTACAAGTTTTATGAATGAACCTGTTACTGCAGGTCCTATCTTCTCAATTGCTTTTCCAAATTCAAATGAGCCCCCGATTGCAATTAATGCAAGAGGTGTTGTTATTTTTGCAAGCGTACTTATGGTATTGCCCATCATAACAGGAAAATCCACTTCAAGAAGTGAAAGCGCCACCCCAATGACAATACCTATTATGATTGGGTTGGTTACTATTCCGATAAGACTCATTTTGATATTTTCTTTTCTGATTTGTCTAACCATTGCTTTGTTGGTATTCCTTTTATGCACCGGTGATTCCATCTGCAATACAATAACAGAAAAAATATTGTACAAAGGAACAGCTCCGATTATCATCATTGGTACCATTCCGGTATCTCCGTAAATATTCAAAACAAATGCTGTTCCAAGTACTGCTGCACTTCCTCTGAAGGAACCTTGAACGAACTCCGCTATTACGGATTTATCTTTTATAAATAGCTTTGCTCCAATCCATATCACAACAAAACATGCTGTCGTCACCAACGCACAATAAGCTATATACTTCGTCTTAAACTGTGCCTTAAAATCCATTGCCATGAGATCCTGAATCAGAAGTAGCGGCAATGTTATTCTAAAATTCAGTCTGTTTGATACCTTGATAAATTCTTCATTTATAAATTCTTTTTTTCTTAATATGTACCCGAATACAATTATTGCAAACACAGGTACGGTTGCATTAAGACTGTATATCAGATTCTCCATAATTTACTTTCTCCCATTTTGATATTATTTTAATCCGGCATTAATTATATCATTTTATTTGTAATTCATAAACATTATCGTTTATACTTTTATTATAAATTGTAACTATTCAGCCATGCACATAAAAGAATAAATATTATGAAAGACTGCTTGCAGGATTTCAAATATTTATTTTTTTATGTATTTGGGGAACCCAAATCAGCGAGAAGTAGCAGATTTATCTGCGGATTCGAGCTGGCATTGCTGAAAGGCTGAATAGTTACGATTTGATATTCGAAGGATGAAAATCACGAAAGCTTAGCAGCTTTGCCGGATTCGAGCTGGAATTGATAGATTGGGAGGTCTGACTCTATGAACAAAAATGCAAATAATGACATTGTGATCAATCGCTTATTCACTTTTGATAATTCCATTGTTAAAACATGTGAAAATATAGCAGCGCTGTGTAATGCAAATGATTACTTTACACACTCTTTTTTCTATGAGGACTTGTACGATGCTAATGTATCCGATGATAATCTGCCTTCAATGTATGTAGCAAAAAAGAATGATATGACTGTTGGTTTTCTCTCAACATATTCACTTGGAGATTCCATAGAAATATGTGCATTTGTCCATCCTGACTTCGAAGGAATGGGTATATTTAAATCCATGTACAGATTATTTGCTGATGATTACGAGGGCTATGACATTTACGTTTCCTGTTTCCCATCTGACACCAAACTGATATCTTTTATAAATCATTTTGACTATCAATACCACAATACAGAACTTTTGATGAAATATGAATCCGTTGGTTTCAACAACAGTTCTGTATTCGAACTGTTATCGGCATCATTTTTTGACTCTAAACCTCTGATTATCAACAAAAATGCTTCGGAAAATGAGATTTCATACACACTATCCACCACCGACGGCAGTCTCATTTTAGGAGAAGGCACTGCTTTCTTAGATGCGCAGGCAGCATCCATTCACGACATTCTTATTCATGAAGAATACAGAAATCGAAAATATGGATTATTGCTTGTAAAATATATGATAAACGATCTCTGCTCAATGAAAAACAGCATTCTCCTTCATGTATCGAAAGAAAATGCTGCTGCTTTTTCACTTTATAATAAATTAGGGTTTAAAATCGTTGAACAATTAGATTATTACTTATCGATGCTGTAATCTGCGCTGTCAATTACTCCCGCATCTTTAAATGGCCAATATACCACAACAGCCTTTGCAATAATCTTCTTTCTGCTTACATATGAGTTCTTCCAGAATCTTGCATCGTTAGAGATATTTCTGTTATCTCCCATAACAAAATAACTGTCTGCAGGAACATCAAAAGACAATCCATCATTCGCGTTCAGCCATTCCTCGGGAAGATATGGCTCTTCTAATGGTGTATCGTTGCCATCTATGTATACATGTCCGTCTCTGATTGCTACATTCTCTCCTGGAAGTCCGATAACTCTCTTTACGAAATTCTCTGTTTCGTCGTCAGGAAACTTGAATATTACAACGTCTCCTCTTTCAGGACCTTTTTTGATATATGCAAGCCTGTTACCAATCATTCTGTCACCGGTCATTATTGTATTCTCCATCGATCCGCTTGGTACATTTGCATTGATTATAATAAAGTTATCCAAAAATGCTGCTGCCGCAATCGCAATCACAAAAATGGCAACCCAAGAAATAATTTCCTTTTTTAGGTCAAATTTATCTTTGTCTTCCTCACTATCTGTTTTAGCTTCATCCTGATTATCAGATTCAGTCTGTGCTTTGGATACAGACTCCATCTCCTCATACATATTTTCTGCTTTATCTATAGCTTCAGATTCTTCTGTAGTCACATTAGTATTCTCGTCCATCTTACGCCCTCCTCATTTTTGTTTTTAATATCTTCACGTGAAAAAGTATACCATAATATTACACTTATAAAAACAATTTATTGTTGATTATTTCTTATTTTTTTCTTAAATTGCGGTTTTTCTATCCAAATAAACTAAAAATGGGATTATATTAATAGGCTCCTTTTTGAATAACTGCCGGTTTCAATTTCACAACTTTGTTTCTTAGTTTGTAAGAATTTCGGTAATATTTCTTATTATCTGCGATTCGATTGACTATGCTCATTTTTCTAATATAAGATTGCATTGGACAATAAATATTTAGTTTACATTAATTGAGGTTATCAAATGGAAAAATCAAACAACAACAATATGTCAGATTTGGAACGCAAAGATATATCAGAACTGTTAAAAAAATATAGAAAACTAAATAATTATTCTGTTAAAGATGTTTTGGTCTTAATGCAGGAAAAATCTCTGTTCGTAGCCGAAAAAACTTTATATGGCTGGGAAAACGGCAGATCTCAGCCAAGTATTGAAGCGTTATTTGTTCTCTGTGAGATTTATAAAATCCCTAATGTAATGGAAGCATTCGGTTATGATGGTGGGGAACCTTTTTATGTTTCACCACATGAAGGAGATGTTATAAGACAATATCGCAGGTATCCTTCATTACAGACCGCTATTGATAAACTTCTTGATTTGTAAGAAAATCAAGCATTCTGTCTTATACACAATTTTCACTTGACGCATCGCATATAACAAATATAAAAAACGAACATGCACATACATGTTCGCTTTTTTATATTAATTATTTAAAAAGTCTTTTATCTTCTTACTTCTTACTGGATTTCTAAGTTTTCTGAGTGCTTTTGCCTCAATCTGTCTAATACGCTCTCTTGTAACTTTGAATTCCTTACCAACTTCCTCAAGAGTTCTTGGATGTCCGTCTCTGAGACCAAATCTCAAAATAATAACTTCCCTTTCTCTCTCTTTTAAATCTTCAAGCAGTGTATCAATATGCTCTCGCAACATAACTGATTCAATATTTGCTTCAGGTGTTACAGTGTTGTTATCTGCAACGAAATCGCCAAGGTTTGAATCATCTTCCTCACCGATTGGTGTTTCAAGGGATGCCGGCTCTCTTGCTATCTGCATTATCTCAAGAACCTTCTCCTCTGACATATCAAGGGCTTTTGCAAGCTCCTGAGTAGATGGCTCATATCCAAGTTCAAGAGTAAGTTTTCTCTGCATCTTCGACATTCTGTTGATTGTCTCAACCATGTGTACAGGTACACGAATTGTTCTGGCGTGATCTGCAAGTGCTCTTGTAACTGACTGTCTAATCCACCATGTCGCATATGTACTCAGCTTATATCCCTTTTCATAATCAAACTTCTCAACACCTTTAATGAGTCCAAGATTTCCTTCCTGAACAAGGTCAAGGAAACTCATTCCTCGTCCTGTATATCTCTTTGCAATACTTACAACCAGACGCAAGTTTGCCTCTATAAGTTTCTGCTTAGCTTCTTCATCACCGTCAGCTTTACGCTTTGCAAGTTCTAACTCTTCATCTGCTGAGAGAAGTGGAACTGTACCTATCTCTTTGAGATACATACGAACAGGATCTTCTGTTCCAACTCCCTCTAACAGGTCAACAGCATCAAGGATAACTTCTTCTTCCTCATCACCTACAACAAAATCATCATCAGGTTCAGGAATAAAATCGTCATCAGCCTTTCCTGCATTAATCGTAAATACATCAATCTTCTGTGTTTCTAAATACTTATAAACCTCTTCCAACTGATCTGCCTCGAGTGGAGTATCTTTAAAGAACGAAGTAATATCCTTTACATCCAAAACATTATTCTTCTTTTTTCCTAATTCCACAAGCTTAGCTATTTTTTCTAAAAAGTCCTTATTTTCCATGAGTCAATTCCCTTCTTCATGTAATGTTACAATCGCTTGTAACCGGTATTTTTTCTGACATTTTTTGAATGATTATGTCAAAAAAGATGGTATTTTAAGTAACTAAACTATACCGAATTATAATTATACAGATTAATTACTGTCATGTAAAGGCTTGGCCTGTTTATTTTTTACAAATTATTCTATATTATGCACATTTTTGCCATTTTTATACAACATTTTATGCACTATTACCACTTGTTTTTTACTATGCTGTCATACACAGTAAACGCACGAATATTATTATGAAACACTTACCTTCTAATCTTCCATTCCGGAGATAACTATATCTCCTTTGTATAACCTTTAAGCCACGCTCTTTCATCTTCATTCAGATAAGGCGACACCTTATCCCAGACTAATCTGTGATAATCATTAAGCATTTTCACATCTGATACTTCAAGATATTTTTTGTCGATACCGTCTAAATCTATCGGTGCATAGGTAACAGTCTCAAAGCCCATAAATTTACCGTATTCATTTTCTTCCAGTTCCACACAAATCAGCTCATTCTCAGTTCTGATTCCGTACTCTCCCTCAATATATACTCCGGGCTCGTCGGTAGTAACCATTCCTGCCTCAAGAACACATTTATCTCTGCTGTTTTGTGGTTCTCGCCACCTGAAATTATTTGGACCTTCATGTACATTTAACATGTATCCGACTCCATGACCTGTTCCACACTTATAATCAACTCTTTCTTTCCACAGTGCTCCTCTTGCAAGAATGTCAAGATTCGTTCCTGTGCAACCATCTAAAAACACTGCGTTCATAAGATTCAGCATTCCCTTTGCAACCAGGGTAAAGTGTTTCTTCATGTCCTCCGTCACAGGTCCAAGTACAATAGTTCTAGTGATGTCTGTAGTTCCCTCAAAATACTGTCCGCCGGAATCAACAAGATACATTCCCTCTGGTTTCAATTCCACGTTACACTTTTCATCTGCACTGTAATGCATCATTGCAGCATTTGCTCCATAAGCACTTATAGTTTCAAAACTCAAGTCCTTTAAAGGTCCCTGTTCTCTTCTTAATTTCTCGAGATATTCTGCTGCACTAATTTCAGTTATTGTCTCTTTTCCCACATTATTTTTCAGCCAGTACATAAATTTAGTCACTGCCACGCCATCCCAGACATGACATTTCCTGATATTTTCAAGCTCCGTATCATTCTTTACCGCTTTCATTTTCTTTGTTGGATTTTCAACATCTACTATCTCTGCACCTGACAGCATTCTTGAGACAAGATAGTTTGAGACAGACAAATCAACCATTACTTTTCCCGTTATCTTTGACAGGTCATCATAAAATGAATGATAAGGTTTTTGCATGATTCTTATCTGATTATCATCTGACAATTCTTTTGGGATATCACTTCCCGTATAAATAATGACTTCATCTGTTGTAATTATTGAATATGACAAAAATACCGGATTACATTTTACATCACTTCCTCTCAGATTATAAAGCCACGCCTGATCGTCAAGGGAGGTCAGTACATAAGAAGAAGTATTGTTGTCTTTCATTATTCTTCTCACTCTTTCAATCTTGCTTTCAACACTCTCACCGGTATACTTTTCCTCTAAACTGTATATTGGTCCAAATTCCAATACAGGACGCTCTTTCCATACAATGTCCGCCAAATCCCTGTCATACATTATTGCTGCGCCGTGTTTTTCTGCAATATCACATATTTTCTTTCCATATATGTCACTTACTACTCTTCCGTCAAATCCAATGGCACCGCCATCTTTGCACATCTCATCAATCAGTTCTTCTTCTTTCTTTACACCGGCATCTCCCATTCTCATGAGAGTAATAGAACTTCCCTCAAGTTCCTCTTTTGCCTGAATAAAATATCTCCCGTCCGTGTACATATATGCATTTTCCCCGGTAACAATCAATGTGCCGGCAGAACCTGTGAATCCACTCAAATATTTCCTGCATTGAAAATATTCACTCACATACTCAGACATATGAAAATCAGATGTTGGTACTATATAAATGTCAACACCTGATTTTTTCATTTCATTTCTCAAATTATCAATTCTTTCATTTACAGATATAATATCTGACATAAACCCCTCCCGATATTTTTATTGTATTATTTGTTCATCATAACATAATTTTGTTGTTATTAACTTATTAATTACAGTATACTCTAATACCATTATTTATATATCGTAGCATATTCCTGCAAAATCAGGTTTCGCCACCGGCTATAATTTCCCCCCCGCAAAGAATATGACCTTCGTCGTCATAAAGCACAAGTCCCTGTCCTTTTGTAATCGCTCTCTGCGGACTGTCAAATGTACATTTAAGCAATCCATCTTCTGTGATATTTGCTGTACAATAAGCCCCTTCATGACTGTATCTGATTTTTGCAAAAGCTCTTAAATCCTTTGGTATACTGTCGATAGCCATGTAATTAATGTTATCTGCAATCACATCAGTTCTGTACAAATCATCAATCGGCGCTATGACAACTTCATCGCTCTCAGGTCTTATATCCTTTACAAACATCTTTCTTCCAAGATCTAACTTTATTCCCTTTCTCTGACCTACCGTATAGAAAATAATGCCCTTGTGTCTTCCCACAACTGTTCCATCCTGAAGCAGAATATTTCCGGGAACCGCTCTTTTACCTGTACGCTTTCTGATGTAGTTGGCGTATCTTCCATCAGGAATAAAACACATATCCTGACTGTCTTTCTTATCCGCAACTATTATGCCTGCTTCTTTTGCTATTTCCCTGATTTGATCTTTTGATTCAAAATTACCAAGGGGCATAATTGTTCTTGCAAGCTGTTCCTGCGACAATCTGAAAAGTGCGTATGTCTGATCTTTTTTTTCATTTTTTGCATTTAAAAGTGTATATCTTCCGTTAGGTAATTTTACAACGTTTGCATAATGACCTGTCGCAACATAATCTGCTCCAACTTTGTCAGCCACTTCCATCAGGGCATTCCATTTTATCATTGGATTGCACATAATGCATGGATTAGGAGTTCTTCCGTTATTGTAGGAATCTATGAAATACTTTATTACAATTTCATCAAACTCTTTTCTTTTGTCGACAACATATGTTTTGATTCCTAAATAATCAGCAATACTATTGGCATCCAGTATATCTTTGTTATAACCTTCCTCAACCGCATCCGAATTTCCTTCTTTTGGTATCTGCATTGTTACGCCAATTACCTCATATCCCTGTTTTTTAAGCAGATATACAGTTACTGATGAGTCTACTCCTCCAGAAAGCCCAACGACTACCTTTTTCATATTACCAAGTCCCTTCCAGTAATTTAAAACTTGAGGCTGTTACAAAACATTCTAACAAATGTTGCAACAGCCCCCATAAAAAATCCACTCTATATTCTAATTCAGTACTTAGTTTCCTAATTCATCAGGAGATACTATAGGTGACCAACCGTCAGCCTCTCCCGGATATGCTTCAGAAACTGTTTCTCCATTTGCATCAGTTGGAGCAACATAACTCTCTTCTATAACCTGTAAATCCCCACCGTCAATATCCGGCTTATCCTCTGCCTTTGTCTCATCCTTGCTGTCTTTATTATCTTTATTATCTTTATTATCTTTATTAGTATCATCTTTGTTGTCTTTTTTATCTTTTTTGTCTTTTTTGTCCTTTTTATCTGACTTATCTGACTTATCAGTAGCGTCCTCGTTGTCCTCTGCTACATTTGTGGAACTCTTATCAACTATTCTTGTAACTGCCTCTCCATTTGCATCTGTCTCAACATTACCGTCCTTGTCTGTAACAGTTTCAACTACTTTGTCACCGTCTTCAAATACTTGAACATCATCCCAGAAATTGCTTTCTGTCTCACCGCTCTGAGTTGTTTTTGCGTCTCCGTTTTTTGTAGTATCATCATTATGAGTTGTCTTTACTATAACTGCTACTGCAATTACTAACACAATTATTGCTGTCAATCCTATAATTAGTTTCTTTTCCTTCATCTTTACTCTCCTTTTTTATACTTTTCCCCTTGTATACTGCTTGATGAAAGCTCTCATTTTCCATTCATTCAAGCAACTCTTATATGGGTATATCACAAAAATGTGAAAATACAAAGTCCAAAATCAATAAATAAAATTAAATTAATTAAAATTAAGAATTATTAATATTCCAAATTATCATTTATTATGGATTACTATTTTTTATAGGGTCTACAAACTGATTCAAATAGTACTGATACAGTGCTTTGTATTCCTCGCTTCGTCTATCCATAGCATGTCCGTGCATATCATCGAACTCATCATAACTGTTAACTCGCTTAACAATGTGCAAAGCAACGTTACCGCAGTGACTCGCCATACGTTCAATGTTACCTACCAGATCAAGAAGTGCAATGCCTGCCTCAACGTTACATCTTCCTGTCTCTAAACGCTCAATATGCTGATCCTTTATAGTATCAGCCATCTTTCCAACCGCTCTCTTCATTGGTTCAATTCTTGCAGCTAACACTGTGTCATTATTTCTGAAAGATTCCATTGTCACACTGAGTAATGTATCCACTGCTTCGATAATGGCCTTAGCTTCCTTAATTCCCTCTTCAGAAAAATGTATTCCCTTTTCATTTTTTGCCTCTCCTGAGAAGTAAATATTGATACATCTGTCACCGATTCTTTCAAAATCGCTGATTGAATTAAGAATCTTTGACACTACTCTTCGTTCATCTTTTGTAAGTCGCTTTGTATTAACCTTCAATGTATACCTGCTCAAAACTGTTTCACACTTATCTATAAATGATTCGTTCTCATTGAGTATCTCAACTTTCGCTTCATCACTCTTCTCGAAAAGTTCCATTGCAATCTTGTAGTTTTCATAAACAGTTTCTACCATCGAATTCATCACTTTCTCACACTGCTCCAGCGCGATAGTTGGCGTATTGAGAAGCATATCATCCAATTTTTTAAATTCAGAATCGCTCTTGCTCTCTTCATCTTTTCCGATAATCTTACCTGTAAGATTTGCCATCTGTGAAGAAAACGGCAACATCATCAAACTTGTCAAGAAGTTAAATGCAATATGAATAGCTGCTATAAAAGTTCTGTTTTCATACTTTGTCACCCAAAAATCAGGCTTAAAAATGAAAACAAGTATATATACAACAATCATCCAGAATACAGCACCAAATACATTAAAAAACAGGTAACTGAACGATACTCTCTTTGCCTTTTTGTTGGCACCAAGTCCTCCAAGAAGGATTGTCATACACTTTCCAATGTTCTGTCCAACAATAACAGGAAACGCAACTGCCGGTGCCATACCGGTGGTTGCAGCAAGCGCCTGAAGAATACCTACCGAAGCAGATGAGCTTTGAATAATAGCTGTAATAACAAGTCCAAGTAACACTCCATACAATGGGTTAGATAATGTTGAAAACATATGGATTACTTTCTCTGAATCTCTAAGTGGTTCAAAAACATTTTCCATATTCTTCATTCCAACAAACAGAATACCCAGTCCCACAAAAATTCCAGATGCATCTTTTGCTGTTTTGTTCTTTGCAAACATCATAATAAATGCGCCGATTCCTATAAAAATAGGAGCAAATGTTGTTGGTGAAATAAACTGTAAAATCACACTACTGCCGCCGGCTCCTGATTTTAAATCTTCCAAACTAAGAAGAATAGCTGTTGCTGTTGAACCAACGTTTGCACCAAACACTACCGGAATTGCCTGCATCAGTGTCATAATTCCTGCGTTAACAAAACCGATAAGCATAATCGTTGTTGCCGCTGAACTTTGGATAATGGCCGTTACACCAAGACCAAGACTCCATCCCTTTATTGCTCCAACGCCTTTCTTATCACTGGTGGTAAGTCTCTCTAAAACCTTTTCCAGTTTTCCTCCGGCAAGTTTTTCCAGAGAACTTCCCATGAGGCTCATTCCGTACAGGAACATTCCTACGCCTCCAAGTAGCGTAATAACATTAAAAATAATTGCTGTTTCCATCTTCTCTCCTTTATCTGCAGCCAAAACAATCATTATTTCAAAGAAAAAAGTCCAATAAAAATTATACTTCACTAATTTTTACCCGACCTCTCACTATCACATAATCACTATTTTTCATGTTCTTCTTTATAATACAATATTTGTAAAAATGTGTAAACAATATTTTTTACGGCAGATAAAATCTCCCAATCTGCTTCAATCAGTCACAGTAATTACAAAAAAAAAACAATCAGGAGGTGCCTCTCATATCACCTCCTGAATCTATTTTTTATTTTGCTTTTTTATTATTAATCTGCTTTTTCGATTGTTATTCTTGTTGCTGTCGAATCTTCATTATAGGCACCAACAACAATATAATATGTCTGTCCGCTTTCCAATTCCATATCATAGAAACCAAAGTTAATATCTCCGGCTATTTCATCGTCGCTAACAGTAAAGCTGTCTCCATTTTCATCAAAATAAATAACTGCTCTGGTGTCTGCATTTCCGGTACTGTAGATGTTATAATATCCTGTCTCAGTCGGAGTAAATATGAATACGCCATTTTTGATACTTGACACCTTCAGGTCTTTATCACCAATACCGATTTCTTCTGCCTCTTTAATCATGGAGTCAAATGTACTAATCTTTGTCGAAACAGTAACATCTATATCATTGTCTTTTACTTTTATTCTTACTTCCTTTGTCTCAAACATATATTTGTCTGAACTATCAAAAGATTGATATCCATCGTAATCATGTAATTTGTAGCAATATGGATTTATTGTGGCAATATAATCTCCATTTGGTACCGCTGCCTGCCACACGCCCAATTCTTTGTTGAATGTAAGCATAATACCTGTAAAATCACTCAAATATCCATAAACATCTATATAGTAATCGCCTACTATCTTCTCACTGTTTGTGGCTATGCCATCATTTAAATGCAGATCATCAAATGATGCGTTAGTATCAAAGTCGATATTAACTGTATTCAATTTTACAATCTGAATATCATATTCACGTGCTGTAACCAGAATTTCACTTTTTTCAAAAGATGCCCTAATCTTTACTGAATAATCTCTACCTTTTCTCAGCAAAAAACCATCGCCAACTTTATCAATCTCATCCGCTGCAATCGGCTCTACTATATTCTCAAAATACGTACGTTTACCATCAGCATCATTTGTTGTGACTAATGCACCATATAATCCGGCTTCCTGAACAGAAAAATAATATATATCCTCAACTGTTTTTACAGTATCATCAGGCTCACTTTCTTCGAATGCCGGTTTTTTCAAAGTAATCTGTGTACGCTTCACAATATCAGGATTTGCACCCAAATGCTCATTGTTTTCTTCATTGCCTGGATTATTACCGCCCGGATTTGAGTTATTTTCGGAACCATTGTTATTACCCGGTGTCACAGATGTATTATTGTTTGAAGAATTCTGCTGATTATTTGTATTCTGGCTTTGTTGATTATTTGTATTCTGGCTTTGTTGATTATTTGTATTCCGGCTTTGTTGATTATTTGTGTTCTGATTCTGCTGATTACTTGAATTCGAACTCTTTGCAGAAACGCTAACCTTGATAACCGCCTTTTTCTTTTTGTTAGCTTTGGATGTGACTTTTATCTTTGCATTTCCGGCCTTAAGAGCCTTTACAACACCTTTTTTTGAAACTTTAACAATCTTTGTGTTGCTTGATTTGTAAGTTACTTTTTTGGAAACTTTTCCTTTTGTCTGTACTTTTACTTTTAATTTAAAAGTCTTTCCCTCTACCAAATTGATCTTCTTTTTTTTGGCATTTGTTACTTTTACTCCTGTTACCTTTCCACCTGCAGCATATACCCCTGTCTGCATGCTTCCTGTAACAACCATAGACATTGCCATACATACAGCAATGCTTCTCATTATCTTTTTCATTAGTTCCTCCTTTTCTAATTGAAAAAAATTTAATTATATCGTTACATTCTTAATTCATTATATCATTTTCACAAATTCAATGCACTACTATTTTCTTTTATTATTTATTCTTTTTTCATACTGATTTTGATAAAAATAATCTATTTTTTATCCGATATTTTACACTATTATTACCCAATTTGAATTATAATGAATTTATAATCGAAGATATAATTGAAGCAATAATACATATATTGCAAACACTAATTACGAGGAGCGTGATAATATGAACAACAACAAAAAAATCATTTTAGCATCTGCGTCACCCAGAAGAAAGGAACTATTGGAGCAGGCAGGATACAAATTCGATATAATAGTTTCCACTATTGAAGAATTCACTTCCAAAACACTTCCATATGAAGTTGTTGAGGAGTTGGCATACCAGAAGTCCAAAGATGTATTTCAAAAACTTCTTTCAGAAATTGATTACTCTTTCATTGATGAAGATGAATTCACTCTTACAGTCATAGGCGCCGACACTGTTGTTTCTATCGATGACAAAATACTTGGCAAACCTGCCAACCGCGATGCAGCATATGAGATGATTCATTTACTTCAAAACAACACTCATCAGGTCTATACCGGAATTTCAATTATCAACTATAACTTTGCCACCAAGAAAACAACAGAAAAGATTTTTCACGAAAAAACTGATGTCACTCTATACCCAATCAGCACCGAAGAGATATACGACTATATAGCTACCGGCAACTGTTACGACAAAGCGGGTGGATATGGGATCCAGGGACAGTTCGCGATTTTTGTAAAAGAAATCAAAGGAGATTACAACAACGTCGTTGGACTTCCAATTGCAAAACTATATCAGGAATTAAAGAAAATCAAATAGCCGGCCTCGTTTTACAGAACTCTCTCAAGCTCAAATTTATCATTTACAAGCACGATATTTGCCTTTTTCCCCACCTCAATGGTTCCGTAATTATCAAGAATTCCAATTGCTTTAGCAGGATTGAATGTTGCCGCTTTTATGGCACTCTCTTTTGGAATTCCGAAGTTAATTACATTTACCATACAAGTAAAGAGATTAGTTCCGCTTCCTGCAAGTGTTCCGTCTTTAAGTCTTACTGCACCGTCTTTAAGGAATACCGGAAGACCTCCAAGTTCGTACTCTCCGTCAGGCATTCCGCAGGCTCTTGTGCTATCACTGATAAGAATTATTCTGTCATCACCAAACATTTTAAATGCAGTTCTGATTGATGTCGGATGAATATGAATACCATCACAAATCATCTCAGCCATAACCTTTTCATCATCGACAGCTGCCCCGATAACTCCCGGCTCTCTGTGTGTAAATGCAGGCATGGCATTGAACAAATGTGTTACATGCTTTGCCCCTGCATCAAATGCAGCCTTAGCATCTTTATATGTTGCGCATGTATGACCAACTGAAAATGTGATTTTATCAGATAATTTATCAATTACGTCAACTGCTCCCTCCTCTTCAGGTGCAATAGTGATAAGCTTTGTAAGTCCATTTGAAACCTTAAGAAGATCTTCAATCATTTCTGCATCAGCCTTCTGAACAAACTCAGGATTCTGAGCACCACATTTTGAAGGAGAGATAAAAGGCCCCTCAAGATTAATACCAACAAAATCTGCCTCTCCTTCAGTCTTAATATGATTTGCAGCAACTTCGCAGATCTTTGTAATTCTTTCTCTTGAAAGTGTCATAGTTGCCGGACAAATATTAGTTACACCAATTGAGCGCTCATATTTTGCCATGGCAGTAATAGCCTCATCACTTCCATCACAAAAATCATAACCAACACTTCCATGAAAATGAATATCCGTAAGTCCCGGAATAACCATAAGCCCCTTTGCATCTATCACTTCATCATTTTCTGCTAACACTGCACTTTCTGTTTTGGCAACATTTTCTGCTTCCTTAGTACCTCTTGCTTCTGCAATACTTCCACATGGTACTACCTCTTTGATAATACCATCTTCAATCTTAATATCTAAATTCTCAAATTTAAAATCTTTTGTAAAAACTAAACCATTCTTGATAATCATTAAATTTCCCTCTCTTTAAAATCACTTTATAATTACATTTTTAAAGGAGCCAAAAGTTTCCTTTCAGCTCCTTGCTTTTATAACTTCATTAGCAATCAATAAGTGCAAGTGCCTCTGCATCACCAACGATTGTAACATCATTATGAAGCTGCAACACCGAAGCAGGTACCTTTGGAGTAACAGGTCCAAAGAAAGCTTCTTTTACAATCTGAGCCTTTCCTGCACCATTTACTACAACCACAATCTTCTTTGCCTGCATGATTGCTTTGATTCCCATTGTGTATGCTTCTTTTGGGACATCATCAATATTTTCAAAAAATCTGGAATTTGCTTCTACTGTACTCTGTGCAAGTTTTACACAGTGTGTTTCTTTTTCGAACGCCTCTCCAGGTTCATTAAAGCCTATATGACCATTATTTCCTAATCCTAACAACTGCAAATCAACTCCGCCACTATTTCTTATGATAGCATTGTAGTCTGCACATGCCTTTTCTGAATCCATCTCAAGTCCGTCAGGTACAAATGTTCTGCTCTTGTCGATGTTAATATGATCGAATAAGTTCTTATTCATAAAGTATCTGTAACTCTGATCGTTTTCAGGAGATAATCCTTTGTACTCATCAAGGTTGATTGATGTAACTTCTGAAAAATCAAGATCTCCTTTGTTGTACCAGTCTATCAGCTGTGCATATGTTCCAAGTGGTGTCGAACCTGTTGCAAGTCCCAACACACATTTTGGTTTCATGATAATTTGGGCAGAAATAATATTTGCAGCCATTCTGCTCATAGAATTGTAATCTTCTGCTTTAATGATTCGCATTTTCTTATTCCTTTCTAATAATCCTTGCCCTTTTCAATCCTAACTCAATCAATATTTCTCTGTTTCAACTTAATATCCATTCACAATCTTTCAATTTTTTAATTAATCTTCTTTTGCTCTGTAGTCTTTTGGTGATAACCCTACATGATTCTTGAAAATTCTTGAAAAATGTGTAACATCCTGGAATCCAATCTGCTCAGATATTTCCTGAACTTTGAGTGTGGATGTTTTGAGCAATTCTTTTGCTTTATCTATTCTTATTACATTTATTATTTCGAAAAACCCCTTCCCCGTATATTGATTGAGCAGCTTGCTCAAATGCCAGTTACTGATGTAACACTGCTCAGCTACATCCATAAGACTCATTTTACTAGCATAGTTATTACACATATACTTCAATGCAGTCTTGATCACATAGTAATTGGCATCAGTAAAATTGTAAGCTTCCTCATCAGACTCCGGTTTTGGTCTGTTTTCCGCAAATGCTTCATAGATATACTTTTCCACAGGATCATCCATATTCCAGAGGTCATCTTTACGATTCTCCCCCGTCTGACCCTTTTGCATCAAATTTTTTGTCATCGCATCAATCGCTTCTTCTATCTCGTCTATCTTGGATGGCTTCAACAAAAATCTTGTAACTCCAAGTTTTATAGCCTGTTGAGCATACTCAAAATTTCTAAATCCTGTGAGGAGACAAACTTCAATATCCGGATATTCAGATTTGATAGCTGCAACCATAGCCAGACCATCCATATTAGTCATGGATATGTCTGAAAATAACATGTTAGGTTTTAATTCTCTTACAAGTTCCAGTCCTTCAAGACCGTTACTCGCTGTACCTGCGATATTGCAGTTCCAGTTTTCCCAATTAATACCTGTTTTTAATCCTTCTACGATGATTGGTTCATCATCAACAATAACAACTTTATACATTTGCTTCTCCTTTGCTCATGCGTTGCCTGTAGCCTTCAATAAGTCTTCATTAACCCTTAACAGCTCCAACTACCATACCTTTAATAATGTACTTCTGCAAGCAGAGGTAAACAATAATAACCGGTATTACGATAAGTGAAACTGAAGCCATCATCATACCATAGTTAGTACCTTCTCTTGATGAAATGTTATTAAGAAGAACTGTAATAGCATATTTGTCCGGAGTTCTCAGGAAGAACATCTGTGTGAACAAATCGTTATAACTCCAAAGGAATCCGAATATACCAACAGTTACAAATGAAGGTTTACTAAGTGGTAAGATAACCTTAAAGAAAATCTGGAAGATGTTACATCCTTCCATATATGCTGCTTCTTCCAATTCTACAGGCAATCCCTTTATATAACTCATTAACACTATTATAGCAAATGATAAATTTCCTGCAATCTGTGGAAGAATAACTGCGATAAGTGTAAGTGCCAACTGCGCTGTAGGATTAGTTACTTTGTAGTTGTTTACAAGTCCTAAATCTACCTGCAACTTGTACATTGGAATAATTGTTGAGTAGATTGGGAACATCATACCTGCATATAAGAGAGCTGTTAAAATTCCCTTACCAACAAAATTGTATCTTGCAAGGATGTATGCTGCCATACCTGCAAACAAAATAACAAACAATGCAACTGAAGTTGAAATAATAATACTGTTTCTGTAAGCACCTAAGATATCGTAATTTTCAAAAATCTTTGTGTAATTTTCAATTGAAAACAATTCTCCAAAAGGAAGTGAAAATGAGTTTTTCACGATTTCCTTCTTGTCCTTGAATGAATTCATAAATGACCATACAAGAGGGAATATTGTTGTCAATGACCAGAAAATAAGGAATGCATAAATAAATACCTGAGATATTTTAAACTTTTCTTTCATTTTTTCCTCCCTCCTACATATCTAAATCATCATCTGTTTTAAACAATCTATTTACAACGGCTGAAAGTATAACTCCGAGAGCAACTATAAGAATAGAAATTGCTGCTGAGTAACTTACATTTGCCTGCGATCTTTCGTACATATATGTACCGGTCAACCATGTTCCTGACATTCCCTTAGGGAACATTGTCCATGGAAGGTCGAATACTTTGAGTGCACCTGTAACTGCAAGGATTACACAAGTGCTTATGCTGTTTTTAAGTAATGGAAGAGTGATATATTTTACACTCTGGAATTTTGTAGCTCCGTCAATTGAAGCTGCTTCATATAATTCTTCTGATATTCCGCTAATACCAGTGAGCAGGATTACGAAGTAGAAACCTACATACTGCCAGATAACCGGTGTCAACATTGTAAATATCGGAACCTGAGCTTTCCAGTCAAAGTTGTCATGAATAATGCCCAAGTGCATTAACAACTGGTTAATCATTCCACCATCATATAAGAATAAAAGGTTGAATAACAACCCTAAAGCTGTAGCAGATACAACGATTGGGAAGAAGAATACTACTCTGAAGAATCCTGCACCCTTCTTGATATTGCTAATTAATAAAGAAAGTAAAAGTGCAAGTCCTACCTGTCCTATCATTGTTGCTGCGATTGTAATTATTGTATTCTTAAGAGATATAAAAAGGTTAGATGTCGTATTGAACTTTCCGTCTTTCCAGATTTCTTCGAACATCTTTAAATAATTCTTGTAAACCGGATCTAAAAATCCTTTACTTGGTGTTCCTAGAAGTTTGATTTTCTGAAAACTGATTAAAATATTCTGAATAAATGGATAGTAAAGATATACTGCCATGAACAGAAATGCAGGAATCAGAAAAAATGCTATATATTTTTTACTTTTATAGATTTTTGCATCCATTTTGCCGCCTCACATCTTTCAATTTTTTTGCTGTTTTTGAGGAAAAATACCCCATTTTTCCTATAATAATGGGGCTGCTGCTATGCAACAACCCCTATTATTTTGTATTGGATAACCTCATGTCTTTTCTTGAGTGACCCAGGAGAAATCAGAAAAACTGACGGGTCACTCAAAAGACTTTTCAAGTACGACGAGGTGTACTTGCTAATTTAATTTATAAGTAAATATTATCTATCTGCAACGATATCTAATACTTCCTTAACTGCATCTGAAGATGTCTTATCTTTCTTAACGATCTTAGCCATTTCTCCGAAGATTGGTGTTCTTTCGTCTGGTGTTAAGTTATCTTCAACTGCTCCTGCGATTCCTGATGTTCCGGCACAGAATTTGATTGCGTCATTCTCAAGTGCTGTAAGTGTAGAAGCATCCACTGAACAACCTTTCTTTAATGCTGTTACAGATGTTCCTGCGAACTTAGAAACAACTTCATCGCTTGTCATATATTCAACAAAGTCAACAAGTGCTGCCTGTTTAGCTGCATCATCCCAACCCTTCTTTGTGATGAAGTATCCTGAAGAGATACCACCGATGATGTCTGTTGTCTTTCTGTCAGCCATACCAGGTACGTATGTTACTGTGTAGTTATCAATATCTGTTACAGCTTCTTTGATACCACCGATCTTCCAAGATCCGTCGATAAGGAATGCTGCCTTATCCTGTACGAAGTACTGGAATGTCTCTTCGTCTTTAGCTGTAAGTGTATTCTCTGGGAAAAATCCTTTTTCGTAGAGAGTTGTGATGTCATCAAGACCTGCTGCCCATGCCTTACCCTGCTCATCATCAGCTTTTCCTGGTAAAGCGTTGTGTGTAGCTACACTTCTATGGTTGAAGATTGTGTACTCGAACCAGTAGTGTGGTACTTCCTGAAGTGAAGCAGCGATTGGTGTGAATCCTTTATCTTTGATTGTCTGACACATTGTAAGGAACTCTTCCCAAGTTGTCTCAGATGTTGGAACTTCAACTCCTGCTTTTTCAAGAACTTCTTTGTTTACAAATAAACCTTCCCAGTATCCGTTAACCGGTACTGAATACTTAACTCCGTCTGCTGGAGAAGCTGTAAGTAAATCATCTTTCATGTTTGATGCATATTCAGGATATTTTGCTCTGATTTCATCAATTGAAACAACTTTCTTCTGCTCAACGAAATCGTTTGAATCTACACCATTGAAGTAGAATAATACATCTGGTTCAGAACCTGTCTGGAAGTCTGTGATTACTCTTGTCTTAAATGTTTCGTCAGATGTTGCTGACTGATCATCAACTTTGTTTCCTGTTTTTTTCTCCCAAGCTGCAACTGCATCTTTGTAGTTCTGTGCATTTGAATCTTCACCTGCATATGTTGTAACTACTTTGATTGTTACGCCTTTGCTATCCTTGTTATCAGCTCCGCTATTTGAAGCTGTGTTGTCAGATGAGCCTGTACATCCAACTAATGATGTTGCTGCTAATGCACCAACAAGTCCTAATGCTAATGCTTTTCTCATTTAGATTTCCTCCTACATTACCTTCTAAATTTAGTTTGGCTTTTCTTTTTCATTTTTTTAATTTGCCGAACCTCTTATTTACAAGTACATTCTATGACAAAAACACCAATAAGTGAATGAATCTTATTGGTGTTTTTAGCTAATTTTAATACTAATATTTTCAATTTTTCAGTTCATTTTTGTATTTTGTTGGTTTTTTTTAATTTTATTGGTTTTCGTGCCATAATCAGCAATATTTTGACACTTATTTACCGACAATATTTACTGTTATTTTGGCTATCATTCACCGGTAATATTCTCTGATAAATTTACTCCTTGAAGATTGAGTTTTACATACTTTAATGCTACACATTTCCAACTATCAACAATTCACTCACAACAGTTCCTTCTTTTGGACTGTAAATCGATAAACCACTCTTTTCTCCGTATGTCAGTTTCAGTCGAAGGTGAACATTTCTGATTCCTATATTGGTATGTTTTGTATCCGTAACACTCTCATCATTTAAAAGACTTTCAATCTTTGCCTTATTTGTTTCATCCAGATTTCCGTTGTTTTCCACCACAATATGAAGTCCTTTGTTATCCTTAAATATTCGCAGTTTTCCTTTTCTGTAACCGTGCAAATCGCCACCGTGATCAACACTGTTTTCAACTATAGGCTGAATGATAAGCCTTGGAATCTTTACATTAAGCAGATTTTCGTCTATCTCTTTTTCAAATTGGAACTTTTCTCCAAAACGTTGCTTTATAATATACAAATATGCATCAACATAATTCAGTTCCTCAGTCAGAGATATTACTGATTCATTGTTTCTATTCATGGTAGCTTCCATCATTACTCCTAAAGACTCAATCATGCCGCTAACATCATCGTTGCCTGCCATTCTTGCTTTCCAATTGATAATCTCAAGTGTATTATTCAGGAAGTGCGGATTAATCTGTGACTGCAATGCCTTCATATTGGCATCTCGTACTGCAATCTCCTCCGCATATATCTTGTTAAAGGATTCCTCAAGACTTATAGACATGTGATTGAATGTATCAATAAGTCTTCCGAATTCCCTGTTCTTTGAAAATTGTGCAATCTTATAACCATATTGACCCTTTTCTATTCTTTCTGAAGCATACATCAAATCAGAAATAGGATTACTGATGTGAACGTAGAAATAATAGAATGTTGCAAACAATAGCGGAATGAGTAATATAAGAATAATAATATATGCGTATATTACTGAATTTCTTTCATTCATAATTCCCACTTTGTCAAGGGTCTCAAGCATTACAATCTGATTATCTCCATAATTGATTACTGCATATGCAATATTATAAGCTCTGTCATAATATGTACCGGTCTGATCCGTAATTTTGTTTTGACGATAAATATTATTGTAATAATCTGTCAAATCGGTATTAACACTCTCGTCATCCGACTTTGTCACCTGTATTCCGTCAGCAAATATGCAACCATCCTGATACCACACCGAATTCTTAAAACTTTCAAAAACATAGTCAATATTTATCTCATTAACAAGTGTGGCAAAAGGATAATACTTGTTGGTAAGCAAATTTCTCACAAGATACAATCTTCCATCAGTAGGAACAAAACAATTTCCCGTATCCAATTTTTTTGCCACTTCCTCTATCTTTGGTTTTGAAACCAGTTTGAATGTTGCAATATTTGAATTATAACTTCCGTTTCCAAGAGAACTGACAATGTAAGGAATCTCCGTTGTCTGGTTTGATTCCATAAGAAGCACTGTGGCAGAGAACAATTCGCTATACCTGTATTCCGAATCAATATAATTGTTATAATAGTTCAGTTCTTCCAGAGAATATCCTCTGTCTCTATTGTGCATTTCCTCATAATTCTTTTTTAATACTCCATCATAAGATGCTTTCTTAGAGCTTTGGACTGCAGTGCTTATATTGAGCATACACATATCAAGACAACTCTCTAAGGATGTCCTTATTGTATCTTCTATCTGTTTTCTTGTTTTTGTTTCTGCAGAATAAAAAAGAACGATAGATAGTGTAAGGTAAGGAATAAGCCAACATATCATAATCACTCTTATCATTCCGGATGTGAGGTCCGACTCTTTAATCACGCTCACATTCTTTAGCTTCGACATAATCTTTGTTTTCTTATTCTTTTTTACATTATCCATCGTTCTTTCCCCTATTTCTTAATAAAGTATTATAATCTCGATCACTGTCATTTTGTTCTTTGGTCTTAAAACAAAACATCTCTATAAAGAATTTTAGGGTGTTATCACAAAAACATCAAGTACTTTTAATCTAAATATCTTAACCTTTCATTTTTCATTGTCTCAAACGGCAAAATCCGTTTTAAAACAAATTCCCTTTTGTCCGTATCTTTTCCCCAATACTGTTCTTTTAGTTCTAAATTGTACTTCTCCGTTATTGTTTATATCAAATGCATTTGCTATAAAAGCCGCATTCCGATACTCTAATTGATTACTTCAATCCAAGGAAGTCTTCAAAGATTTCACATACTTTGACTGCATCTTCTTTTTCAGGCATTTCACAGAATACTCTGATAAGTGGCTCTGTTCCTGAGAATCTTCCGATTACCCAGCCGCCATTCTTGAAGTAAACCTTGCATCCATCCATATATGAAACTTTTTCAATTTCAAATGGAAGTTCAGGAAGCTTCTTTTCTTCCATGAGCATCTTGTTCATTTCAATCTTCTTCTGAGCACTGAATTTGAAGTCTCTCTCTTCCATGTGGATGCTTCCGCATTCAGCTTCAATGTCTTTGTAAATCTCAGAAATCTTTCTTCCTGTAACGGCTATCATCTCGATAAGGAGCATTGCGGCATAAATACCGTCTTTTCCGTTGATGTGGCCTCTAACTGTAAGACCACCTGATGATTCTCCACCGATAACAGCGTCAACTTCTGTCATCTTAGCTGAAATGTGTTTGAATCCAACAGGAACTTCATAACACTTTTCACCAAACTTCTCAGCAACTTTGTCAAGCATATGAGTTGTAGCGACATTTCTTACAACTGCTCCATGCCATCCCTTATACTTAACAAGGTAGTAATATAACAATACTAAAATATCATTTGGATGAAGGAATCTTCCTGTATCATCAATAACACCGATTCTGTCGGCGTCTCCGTCTGTAGCAATACCTATATCAAACTTATAGTCAATAACTCTTGTGATAAGAGCTCTAAGTGTTGATGCAGAAGGTGAAGGAAGTTTTCCTCCAAAAAGTGTGTCATGTCTGTCATTAATTGTCTCAACGTCACATCTTGCTGTAAGAAGGAGTGTCTTTAACGGTATCTCTGAAACACCGTACATAGGATCAAGTGCAACTCTCAAATTTGCATCTCTTATTGCCTGCATATTTACAGCGGCAATAATATTGTCAAGGTATCCGTTCAATGGATAAATCTCTTCGATAAGTCCTTTTGCAACAGCCTCATCATAATCCATTTCAGGAATCTCCTGACCTTCAATCTTAGCTGCGTAAGCCTCAATATCTTTTGTCTGAGTCTCATCAGCGTCTCTTCCGCCGTATGTAAATACCTTTATACCGTTATATATTGCAGGGTTATGGCTGGCTGTAACCATCATTCCGTATGGAAGTTCATTCTTTTCTACATAGAACATAATGAGTGGTGTAGGAGCTGATTTATTGACTAGATATGCTTTAATTCCCTCTGCAGCAAACACCTGTCCTGACCACTGCATAGCCTCTTTTGATAAGAATCTCTTATCATATCCCAAAATAATGCCTTTGTCTGTCTTTCCTTCGGCTTTCATCTTGTCGCACATTGCTTTTGCAAGAAGTTTAATGTTTGCCTTAGTAAATTCATCACCTATTACGGCTCTCCATCCGCCTGTACCAAAATTAATCATTGTTACACCTGTCCTTTCAATTATTTTTTATATCAAGGGCAATCGTTATTACCCTTCAAGTCATTGTTGTATTCAATAACAATTACTTTGTTCAGCCCGGGGGGTGTCGCCCCCGAGCCGAGGTCGAAACATAAGTTTACGACCTATTCATTACTGCATTCTTTTTTCCTTTTGCACCTGTCTCATGATCGGGGAATCATTTTGCGAGTAGGCAATGTATATGAAGGAGGGCATTACCCCAGGTACAAATCATCACAGTTTTTCCCTTCATTCATTTTGTATACTCTAATTTTGTATACTTTTGTTCCTCATACTCCACTTTTGTATTCTTAGTTATTTCTTGTTTTGTATTCTTAGTTATTATTTATTTTTCATAACTTATTTGTATCTTATTTATTTCCTTTATCCCAAAGTAATCTCAACTTTGTTGACTGTTCCTTCTCCCATTACAGGAATCTTATCAACAACTTCTCCGTTTACTTTGATTTCCTTAACACCTTTCATAACTCCGTCAGGATTTGATACGAAGATGTCATATTCTGCACCTCTCCATTTTCTTACAGCTGAAAATTCTTTCCAGTCAGCAGGAATACATGGATTAATCTTTAATTCGTCAAAATCAGGTCTGATTCCAAGCATATATCTTGTAGCTGAGAAGTATGACCAACCGCCTGAACCTGTCATAAACGGATGTCTTGCTCTTCCGTATGCTGTGTGATCCTTACCCATAATGAACTGGCAGTATGAATATGGCTCTGACTCTCTGATTTCAATCATGTCATTCTGATTGTATGGGCAGAGAGAATTGTAATATTCCATAGCTCTGTCACCACGTCCCAAAATACACTCAGCTGCCCACGCCCATGGGTTTGGATGAGAAAAGATTGCTCCGTTTTCCTTAACACCAGGGTACACTCTTGTTACAAATCCAATGTCATCATCAGGTACTGTGTATGATGGTGCATTAAGCATGATACCGTACGGAGTAGCAAGGTATTCTTTTACGCTGTCCATAGCTTTGATACCGTTCTCCTGCCCTGAGGCTCCTGACAATACAGCCCAGCTGTTACTCTCAAGATGAACCTTGCCTTCAACATCATTCTTTGTACCAATCTTCTTACCATTCTTTGTGATACCTCTGATATACCAGTCGCCATCCCAAAGTTCTTTATCACAAACAGCCTTAACTGTTGCAGCCATTTCTGTATATTTTTCAATATCTGCATCTCTTCCAAGATATCTTGCAAGTTCAAGGAAGTTATTGATTGCCCAGAAGTGAAGGAATGAAACTAATGCACTCTCTCCTCCTCCAAGGTTAAGACAGTCATTCCAGTCAGCACGAAGTCCTTTACATATTCCTGTGTTTCCAACTTCTTTTGCTGAAAAATCAAGGATAGACTTCATGTGGTCATATACTGTATCTTTTCCACCGTTTGCATATGTTATCTCCATATCTGCAAATGAGATATCGCCTGTCTCTTTGATATATTCAACAATCGAAGGTACAAGCCAAAGTGCATCGTCTGAACATGCATCTTCGATTCCGTGGATAATATCTGCTTTATTGATTCCCGGAATAACAGTAGGTGACTTGAATGGTTCTTTCTCTTCTTTCTTTTCTTCAAACCATTCAGGTGAGAAAAGATGAAGGCCGTAACCCATAGAAGTAAGTCCTTTGAGAAGCTGCTCGATTCTCTCTCTACACTTGTCAGGATTTGAATGAGGAATAGTCATTGAATCCTGTGCTGTATCTCTGTATCCAAGTCCTGTTCTTCCACCGACTTCAATGAAAGATGCAAATCTTGAGAACATGATATTTACTTCTGACTGGTATAAGTTCCAAATGTTAATCATTGTATTCATACCTTCATTTGGAGTATTAATCTGAAGTCTTGACATCTTGTCATCCCAATAATCCGCAAGCTGCTTATATGAAGCATCAACAACATCAAAGTTGCTGTATTTTTCTCTGATCTTTTTGCCCTGTTCTCTGTTTCCTTCACCAAGCATGAAAATAAGTCTTACTTCCTCTCCCGGCTGTAAAACAATATTCTTTTGAAGAGAACCACAGTGGTTGTTTCCTTTTTCATACGATCCGCTACACTGTCCATTAATAACAGCCACCGGGTTGTCCTCCGTATGATAAAGACCTAAGAACTTGTCTCGAAGGCAATCAAATCCATCAGGTTCGAAGTTAGAGGCAAAATACTGATATCCGAACTCTTCATAAAACAAATCGTGTTCGATAATTCCATCTTCGTAAGATGATCCCGCACAGTATAAGCTCATCTGGAAATTCTGATTGTCAATCATGATATGGTGGAAGGAAAATTCACAATAAGAGAATACACTTAAATTCCTAGGTCTGTTATCTGTATTTTTAATGACTACATCCCAAAGCTCAACGTCATCATCCATAGGAACTGACATCTTCTGGCTTGCTTTGATATTGTCATATTCACATTCATATACTGAATAAGATAGTCCGTGTCTGCACTTGTAGTTAGCCTTGTCAAGCGGCTTGCCTACAGGCTGCCATGACACGCTGAAGTAATCTCCGTTGTCATTATCTCTGATATAAACATAGTGTCCCGGTCTGTCCATAGGTACTGAATTACCTCTGAATCTTGTTACCCTGTGATACTCAGGAGTCTGATAAAACATATATCCTCCTGCTGTGTGATTGATAACTACACATGTGTCTTTTACTCCAAGGTAGTTAGTCCAGGATGTTGGTAAATCCACTCTGTCTATCACATATTCTTTTTTCTCGTTGTCAAAATGTCCGTACTTCATAAACCCTCCTATATGGCATTTTTTAGTCTAACGCAATTTGTCCAATTTCCACTCTACCGCCCTTATTCGCAGTAGTATTCTATTACTCAGATAAACCGGTCAAATTTTTACATTTCGAGTTAATTATAAACTTGATATAAAATTAAATAAATGACTGTAGTTGTTTTTTAGTTTTCTAAAATTGGCAAGTTTTTTCATATTTTTATGTATTCTTGTTTTTATGACTTACAGATTAATATTTCTCAGATTAACATTTCTTAGATTAATATTTCTCACAACAATAATTCCGTTCGTTCCAAAAATAACACCATTCGTTCCCGATTTTATTTTTTTGACTTTGAATCTGCTATTATTTCATTGCATTTAAGTTATAGATATTTTTCAAAAATATAAGAGGAAAGGAAGTGAATATCCACATTTAACACAAGGCGGAAACCTATTTAATTTTAAACAATAATATTTCATCCCTTTACACAAATACATTTCCGCCTTGTTTATTTATCATTAGTTTTCTATTTCCGTTTTCCATTCAAACAGTTATTTTTTCTTTTATTTATACGTTATATTTATTATAATAATATATATAAATTCCCATAAGACTTTTCAAAATTTCACTGATATTCTTATGCAGATTATTCTTGTATAGATTATTCTTTTATAGATTATTCTTGTATAGACTATTCTTGTATAGATAATTCTATAGAAGGGAACGGAGGAACGAAATGAGACAAAGAGTAATTAACTATTTAAATTATTTAGACGAAGTGACTTCTTCTCCCATGTCAGAAGAAGAGAAAGAATCGTTTATATCAAATTTTCTTATCCAGCTGGATTTTTATCAGCGCGAAAGACTAATTCACCTGATTGTCACAATAACCTTTGCACTGATTAGTGTCATATCACTGGTTGCAAACTTTTTTATTTTTAACGTTTTCTTTTTTATTTTCATTTTAGGCTCATTAATATTACTGGGATTCTATGTAAGACACTACTTCTTTTTAGAGAGAAGTGTTCAGAAAATGTACACTTATTTCGACAGATTAAAAGAGCCAAAGATTTTTACCGACACTATAATTGAGCCATTCAAGAAATAATAATCAATTGACATACGCAAAATCACAATAACATATATATATAAATTAAAATGCACTTTCAACAGTTCTTCAATCCATCGTAAGATGAAGAATTATTAAAAGTGCATTTTGTTATGATTCTTTTTTGTTATGATTCTTTTTTGTTATGATTCATATTTTTTTAAGATAATATTCAATAGCGATACATTTACCCATCCTATTAATAGTGGTGTTATTATTGTAACCGGAAGGAAATAATCAAGTCCGACTTTTATTATCAAATAATCAATAAGCATAATTGTTATTGTATATCCCAAATGTCTTGTCGCAATCAAGAATGAATTCTTGAGAGACTTTATCACACCATCTTTGAATCTTGCCATATATGCAAATACATATATCAGAACTGCCATCACCAAAAACAATAGCAAATAATACATAGGATATAACATTGCTAACTTTCCGTTGCTTTCAAGAACCAGATTAGATGAGAGAACTGAATCAAAATACAGAATTACCAGCGCAACCATCATTATCCCCCACACTTTTGTAGACTGAACAAATTCCTTCTTAAATGAAATGAAATAATTTTCAATCACTCTTCCCTCTCTTTTGTCTTTGAATCTAAAAAGCATATAACAGTATGAAGTTGTTGCCGCTCCAATAGTAAAAATAGGTATACAACATATAACATATATTATACTGAGCAAAAACATACTCCATATTTTTGCTGTGACTTCAAAATAATTATTCATTCTAAATAATCCTCTCAAAAAAAATATTCAAGACTCGCATCTGATATACAAAAGGGTCGTCGCACTTCTCAATTAGTGTAACAACCCTTTTATTATATATTCGTAATAATTAAAACTCAAGTCAATGAGCAACACAACACCTAATTATTCTTTTACACCACCTGCTGTGATACTTCCGATAATGTATTTTGAACAGAAGCAGAATACGATGATAATAGGTACAACTGAAACTGCAACACCCATATAAATCGAACCCTGACTCTTTGCTACGTCAGTAGCATCGTTCAAAGTAGACATCAAAAGAGGCAATGTAAACTTCGAATCTGTTGTAAGCAAAATAAGTGGCATGAGGTAGTTGTTCCAGCTTCCGATGAAACCACCAATAGCCATTGTTGCAATACCAGGTCCCATAAGAGGAAGAACTATTCTATGGAAAATATACATCTCAGAACCACCGTCAATTCTTGCTGCTTCAAGTAATGTTCTTGGAAGTATAGACAATACATACTGTCTCAAGAAGAATACTGCTCCCGGAGCTGAAATAGCAGGAAGAATAAGTGGCCAGTAAGTATCTATCATTCCCAATTCCTTACATAACTGATAGAAACCAATCAAACTAAGCTGACCAGGAATCATCATAAATACAACTGTGATAGTAAATACAGGTCCTCTGAGTTTAAACTTGTAAATAGCTAATGCATAAGCTGTAATTGATGAAAAGTATGCTGATAAAAGAGTTGCCGGTAACGCAATCAGTAATGAATTCCACATACCTCTGAATAAGTTGATGGAATTGAAAAGTGTATTCCAGTTAGTCATAAACTGATCTCCAGGGAAGAATGTAAAAGATGTCATAATCTCTTTACCACTTCTGGTTGCATTAATAATTGTAAGATAAAAAGGTACTAAACACACGCCTGCCAGCAAGGTAATACATGCGTACAAAAGTCCTTTTTTGAATAAATAGAACGCCTTTGTACCAGTCATAGGCGCTTTGTGCTTTTTCAAATCCACTTCGCCCTGTGTATTGTTTTTTTCTAAATTAACGTTATTATCTGCCATCTTCTAATCCTCCTCACTTCGCATCGCAATAAACTGCATCAACGAGAATATAAGAATAATAAAGAACAATACATAGGCTATTGCCGCTGCTCTACCAACATCCTTATTTTGTCCAAAACCAAACTGATACAAATACATAATTACAGTTCTGATTGACATATATGATGCAGTCGTCTTTGCAATCATAATCTGTGGTAAATCGAACATCTGTAATCCACCGATTAACGATGTAACACCTACGTATAACATAATTGGTTTGAGAAGCGGAAGTGTAATCTTAGTAAACTGTTTCCATCTTCCTGCTCCGTCAATCGAAGAAGCTTCATAATAATCTGAAGATATACCCATAACACCAGCCATAAGCATAATAAACGAGTTACCAAACCACATCCATGCCTGAATAACACCTATAGTTGAGGCACAGTATTTTGAACTGCCAAGCCATTCTGTTCGTACAGCATGAGGTCTCATATAATCAAACATTCTAACAGTAACGCCTCCACTTTCATGCATAATATCGTGAATAAACGGAATGTGATTATAAATAACCACCCAAAGATTTCTAATTTCAGTTAAAATCTGATTAAATGTTCCATAGTTCGGATCAAGCAATGAAGAGAACATAAACGCTATTGACGTTGCTGCAATAATATTTGGTAAATAATAAATAGCTCTATATACCGCAAGTCCTTTTACTTTATACTTTATATCAATAAATACGATAGTAAGCAAAAATGCCAAACCTAACTGGAGTACGATATTTACTCCCCATATTCTAACTGTATTAACTAATGATTTCCAAAAAAGAGGATCATGAATTGTAAGATCATATTTAGCTAATCCAACCCACTGTGGCTCTATACCAATACCACCCTTGTACTGTGTAAAACTGAGATATAAAGTTTTAAATACCGGATAAACACTAAACACACAGAACGCAATAACATATGGAATGATAAATGCGTATCCTGTAGATTCTCTTTTGCTCAGTTTACCCTTTTTGGACGGATCAACAGTGACTACTGTTCCATCATCGTATTTAACTTCAACAGTTTTTGGCGCACTTTCTTTTTTTGCTTTTGCCATTGATGACTCCTTTCAAAAAAAGGGCGAAGGGTTCAACCCCTTCACCCTTATATTTTTATAATAATTATCTTTTAATTATTTTTCGATTACCAAATCTGGGTAAGCTGAAGATACTGCTGTGTAGAATTCTTCGATAGCTGCATCTTTATCTTTCTCACCTGTCTTAATAGCTGAGATTGCTGCTCCCCAAGCATCACCGATGATTGTATCATACTGTGTAACCTTAGAGTAATCAATCTTTTCAGCCTGCTCAAGCCAGAACTTGTAAAGCTTCTGTCCGCCGTAAATTGCGTTCTCGTCTTCTGCATGTTTGTTAAGAGCTTCGATTAATGATACTGTATCACCCTGTGATGTCTCAATCCACCAATCAGCTGTTTCTGGATCTAATGTACAGAACTTAACAAAATCCCAAGCTGCTTCTTTCTTTGTTGAAAGTTCGCTGATACCGATGAATGTACCACCACCGAATCCTGAAGCAGGTCCTGAACAAACGCCCCACTTACCAGATGTCTCACCAACGTTGTCTTTCATTGTAAGAACACCCCAAGCTGGAAGTCCGTATGCGAATACCTGTGTCTTTGGAAGGTCTTTTGTAGCTTCTGCAAACTTATCTGCATCCCAAACGTCACCTTCTTCACCAACACCCCACATTGTGTCAGCTGTAAGCTGTGGAATCTCACCACTCATACCCTGTAACCAAGGAGCTGCCCACTGTGCTGCGAATGCTGTGTAATCATTCTGATATAATTTAATACAAAGATCCATGTAATCTTTTCTAGCCTGTGATACATTTAACTTACCATCAACAACCCATGGTTCGTCACCTGAGAAGTATGATGTTTCAGCATCAGAAGCGAAAATCTTGTATCCAGCTTTCTTAAGTGTTTCAGCTGTCTCAAGAATCTTGTCATATGATTCGAATAACTTACCAACTTCTGCCGGATCTTCTGTTCCGAATACTTCTTTAGCGATATCTCTTCTGTAATAGAATCCTGCTGGTGTAATCTGGTAAGAGATTGCTCTCTGAACACCATCATCTGACTGTCCAACTTTCCAAACGTAATCAACAATCTTTCCCTCGTAATCTTTTGCTCCTAAAGCATCAAGATCTGCGAAGTATCCTGCTTCGTAGAAGTTCTTAAGCATCTGTGGCTCACCAACGATGATATCTACTGATTTGTCGCCACCGTCAAGTGCTGTAGCAACCTTTGTAGGATAATCAGCTGGCTCGATAACTGTAACTTTAACTTTCTTGCCAGTCTTCTCTTCGTAGTGTTTACCGAATGTCTCCAAGTCCTTTGCTAAAGTCCAAACTACTAATGTGTCTTTGTCAACCTTTGAGTTGCTTCCACTCTTAGAATCATTGCCTCCAGTACATCCTACGAGGCCTGCAGCCATAATTCCTGCTAATGAGAGTGCTAATAATTTTTTAATTCTCATGAATAATCCTCCTTCTCTTCCGGACGTTTACTCACCGCCCAGTAATACATGAATGAATTATATCTAAATATAAGAGGGGATAGTAGTATCCATTTTTTATTTTAGGGTATCATTTTTTAGTCAACTTGTATAAAAACCATACAAAAAAGACATTTTTCTGTTGACATCTTGCACAAGAAAGCGACTTTTTTCTTCAAAAAGTCGCTTTCTTTCCCATTGTTTTATTCATTTTTTACAAATACAATCGTTTTTAAGAATCAAATTCATGTATTTATTAGTAACTATTAGTCAAATTTATCGCCGTCATCGGTTACATGTCCCACTTGTCGCAAAGGGCATTTATCTGATTTGTAAACTTAGCCAAATCCTTATTTGCTCCGCCCTCATTCCTCTTAATAACTGCCATAAGTCTCTGACCTGCCGCAACAAGTTTGTCGTATACTCCTGTATGGCGTCTTGCCTGCTGAGCATGCTGAATTCTTACAGGTGCAACTCTCTCGACAATGCAACCTGTTGCAAGATCAAACGTTGTTCCGCTAAACGGTGCATAGGTGCTATATCCGTATTCATTTTCCAGCAACTGTGCAAAATAATCGCACACTGTATCCTCACCGTGTACAACAAACACCTTTTCAGGCATTTTTTTCATTCCCTTGAGCCAGTTGATAAGACCTTCCTGATCTGCATGACCACTGACACCTTTCAGAGTTTTTATTTCAGCCTTTACTGCGATTTCTTCTCCGAACAATTTGACTGTCTCTGCTCCATCAAGAATAACTCTACCTGTAGTTCCAATGGCCTGATATCCAACAAAGAGAATAGTATTCTCCGGTTTCCACAGATTATGTTTGAGATGATGTCTTATTCGACCCGCCTCACACATTCCTGATGCCGACAATATTACCTTTGGCCTATTATCCTCATTGATTGCAACCGAATCATTACTTGTGACAGAGACTTTAAGTCCCGGAAACCTCAAAGGATTGATTCCTTTTTCTATCATCGCTTTTGTCTCATCATCAAAACAATCTGAGAGATGCTCATTAAATATATTTGTTGCCTCAACCGCTAACGGACTGTCTACATACACATCGAAATCCGGATATGAAGTAACTCTCTTCTCCTCTTTAATGATACGCAGGAAATACAGCATCTCCTGAGTTCGTCCCACAGCAAATGAAGGTATTACTACGTTTCCGCCTCTTGCAAATGTATCATTCAGAATTTGTGCAATATTTCCAACATAGTCCGGTCTCTCACCGTGAAGCCTGTCGCCGTAAGTGGATTCAATCAACACATAGTCAGCTTCATCAATGGAAGCCGGATCCTTGATAATAGGCTTGTTGATATTTCCCACATCCCCCGAGAACGCAATTGTCTTATTGACTTTACCCTCTGTGAGAGTCATCTTTATGCACGCCGAGCCCAGAAGATGTCCTACATCCACAAACTTCACACTGATTTCATCACATATTTTAACTTCTTTGTCATACTCCAAAGGTACCATAAGACTGCAAGCATCTATAGCATCCTGTACTGTATACAAAGGTTCATACATTTCCTTTGCAGCTCTTTTTGCTTTTCTGTTTTTCCATTCTGCTTCAAATTCCTGAATGTGTGCGGAATCACGAAGCATAATGTTACAAAGATCAACTGTTGCCTTTGTGGCAAATATCTGACCTTTAAATCCCCTTACAACCATAAGGGGAATCAGCCCAGTATGATCAATGTGGGCATGAGTCACAAAAATATAATCCAATTCTCCCGGCGGAACGGGTATATCCTGATTCACATAGATGTCTTTTCCCTGTTCCATACCACAATCAACAAGAATCTTTTTGTTTCCCACTTCAATGTAATGACAACTTCCTGTAACCTCGTGGTCAGCTCCGATAAAAGTTAATTTCATTCAACCACCTCTTTCCAGCTATACTACAATTAACATTTTCCTTTTATTCTTTTACATGTGTTCAAGACTCGCTCGCGAGTCTTGCTGCGAAATGCGCGTCAGTCATGAGATAATTTACTCTGTAAGTTATCTCATGCTGACATTTTCACCTGCGCATTTCTGCAATCCTCGCGGAGCGTATATCAGATGTGAGATTGTACTCCCACTGATACTATTTTGTTACTCACCACTTAGCACATATGTGCTTGAAGCGGGAGTCATCTAGCATCTGATATACTTCAATTGTCATTTTTCATTTTTGACAATTAATTGTGTATCTAATTAAGATGAAACACTTTCTTCATACGTTCATCATTATGCAAAACCTCTTTTGCTTTTTGTCTGTATTTTTCTTCATGGAGATATGTGTGTCTGAAAGGTTTGATGGAAGGAGCCATATCAATGGCCTTCTCATAATCTTCAACATTGAGATTCAAAGTTTCTACATAATCCCAAAAACCTGTATCCTTAAATATCGTATCTACTCTCACATATCTGTGATCCTGTACCACACTCATAATATACGTCGCAACGCCTACCTGTATTCCGTGAAGCTGTGGTGTCTCTAACATTTTATCAAGTGCGTGGGAAATAAGATGCTCACTTCCGCTAGTCGGTGCGCTTCCTCCCGCCACTTCATTTGCAATACCACTGAGGGCAAGAGAATCCAACAACTCTCTCAGGAAAAGGTCTTCTTTTATATTTGTAAACGGCACTCTCACAAAACTGTTTACTGCTTTTTTGGCAATCATAACCGCAAAGTCATTCATGTAAGTATATCCGTTTTCATCCTCAAACAGCCAGTCATACAGGGCCGTTATCTTAGAAACGAGATCTCCGATTCCCGAATACAAAAATCTGTCCGGTGCACTCTTGATTACATCCGTATCTGCAACAATACCGTATGCCATCTTTGCAGGTACTGATGTTCTTCTTCCATTTACAATAAGTGAAGCGCTGGCACTGGAGAATCCGTCACTGGATGCAGATGTAGGAACACTGATAAAAGGAAGTTTTCTTAAGTATGCAGCATACTTGGCCGCATCAATTACCTTTCCTCCTCCGATGCCGACAATAACCTGTGCCTTTGTGTCAATTTCAAATGCGAAATCAATAATATCGTTTATGTCTACCGTATCAAGTTCACGGTATTCCAAAAGATTAATATCATTTTGTTTAAGTGAATCAATCACCTGCTTTCCAAATAACTCTACCAATCCGTTTCCAAAATATATTACTGCATTATTCATGGAACTTTCTTTAAGATACGCCCCAATATTTCCTAATGTTCCTTTTCCAACTTTCAAAATTGTCGGAATCGCAATATGACTTGTTCCCATAATCTCTCCTTCCCTTTTCCTTTCATAAAAATGCATTTACTGTTGTTAAATTGTTTCACGATGCAAACTTTTAATACTATACTTCCATTATACAACCCTATCACTGAAAATGCAAAAGGCACAGTTCGCATTTGTACCCGCAAACTGTACCTTTTTTTCAAATTAGTCATCCTTTTTTATAATGATTTTCAAGAGATTTGATTTGTCCCATAAAACTCTTTTTTACCCTGTCGAGATCCTCATCATTTTTTATTATATTTACTTTGCTGATTGTATCTCTGACAATTGCTGCAAATATGTTGATAAATGCCTCAACTTCCTCTTCACTGCTGACTGTTATAGTTTGTGTATTTACATATCTTTTAAATACGCATTCATCCGAACAATCTTCAACAAATCCAAATCCCCAAAATTTGTCGAAATCCAAAGGTGGTGCTGAGATTATATTATAGATTCCTCTTCTGTTCATGTAGACACTTTCAAAAAACAACTCTGCAAAATAATCTACACAGGCAAATAAGTCTCCTCCGTTTTTCTCCATTCCCTTGACAAATTCTTCCTGGATTATCTTTTTTTGTTCCTGCACGACATGTAAAAACAAATCTTCTTTATCTTCAAAATACTGATAAAAACTTCCCCTTGGTATTTTTGCATTTTTGATTATTTGGTTTATTGAAACCTCATTATATGAATGTGAAAAGAATTCATTCTGCGCAGCTACTATAACACGCTTTCTTTTTTCTTCCGAAATTCTAAAAAATGTACTTTTGGGCATCTCATCTTTCCTTTCTTATTCACTTAATTCATCTCCGGATTACGGACTTCATACTCGTTATTTATTTTATCTCATAAGCTTTATCCTCTTAAGCCATCTCAGGTTCCTGATCTAAGAGTTCCGAAGCCTCATCCGGTATATCATCAAGATTTTCATCCCCAACATCAATGTTCTTTGGCTGTTTTTTGTACAGTATGTCATACATAACAGGCACTATAAACAATGTCATAAATGTAGAGTAAATAAGTCCAAAGCAAACAACTATGGCCATACTCTTTTGCATAGCATTTCCGGCATCTGTTGAAAATACCATTACGCTCATTGACAGAATTGTTGTCATGGCTGTCATAAGGATTGGTCTTATACGTGTAACACCAGTTGCAATAAGTGCTTTGTGTCTTGACACACCTCTCATTCTCAGCTGGTTAACGTAATCAACAAACACAATACCGTTATTTACAACCGTTCCCATCAGAATCATGAATCCCATCATGGCAAGAGCCGAAATTGTCTTTCCGTAAAGTATCAGTCCAATCATTCCTCCTGTAAATGCAAGCGGAATTGTAAATATGATAATAAACGGTGACAACAGACTCTGGAACTGCGCAACCATAACGAGATATACAAGGAGCGCTCCAAGAGCAATAGCTTCAAGCATCTGCCATACCATGTCCATAACCTGTTCTGTAGAGCCTGATATTTCCATCGTATATCCTTCCGGCAATTTGTATCCGTCAATTATCTTCTGAATTTTTCTTGAAAGAAGTGTAGCATTGTGATTCTCATCTACACCGCACTCAACGTTGATGTATGTTGCCTGATTCTGCCTTGTAATACTGCTCACTGTGAGTCCTTCTTCAATGGTTGCAAATTTAGATAATTTGTACTTTTTGCTAACCTGCTGTCCCGACTCATTCATTTTTGTAGCGGTCACTTCCATGTCAAGAATATTTTCATATGTTAATTTGTCAGTCTCATCAATTATATTCACATCTACTGTTGCACCACTATATTCCATGGATATTGCAGTCTTTTCAGTAGATATCTTCGCTGCAATTTCCTGATAAATCTGTGCTACTGTCAATCCCTTTGCTGCGATTTTGTCCTTATCCATCTTCAAATGAATCTGCTTGTCATTCTCATCAATTCCGTTTGTGACATCAACACAACCTTTTATTTTTTCAAACTTCGAAACAAGATCTTCACTTATTTCTATTAACTTTTCAGTATCATCACCGAAAATCTGAACAGTAACTCCCGTTCCCATCATGTCAGACATTGATCCCATTGCCGATGCACTGACAGTAAAGTTCTCACACTTTACATCCTTTGTTTTCTTCTCTATGTCTTTTATGATACGTTTAAACTCTTTTGTTGATTTAATATCCTGATCTGTAAGTATAATAAAGGAGAAATTAGAGTAATTGTCGGCTGCATTACTTCCGAGAACACTTGATGTAGATCCTGAATTTCCATCAAGAACTCCAACCTTGTTAACACCATCAACACTCATGACCAGTTCTATCACTTCATCTGCCGTCTTATATGCAGTATCTTTATCAACATCTTCTTCCAGCACGAGAGTTCCCATAATCTGATCGCTCTCCATATCATCCAAAAGCGCAAGTCCTGTATTCAAACTTCGAACAAGACATAACACAAAGAGCAGGATTGCAATTCCAAGTGGCACTATTTTGACTTTGAGACAAAATTCCAAAGCCTTTGCATATTTGTCTGTAATCTTATCAAATATTCTGTGTCCCTTCGTCTTTGTATTCTTAAGAATAACTGATGCAACCGTCGGTACTACTGTCATAGCTACGATCAGAGAAGCTATGAGTGCATAGGAAATAGTAAACGCAAACGGCATAAGCAAATCTGCAATTGTTCCTGTTGTATATACCATCGGAAGGAATACGCAAACTGTTGTAATTGTCGACGCGATAATCGGAGCCGCAACCTGACGTGTTCCCTGAACGGCTGCTCTCGCAGCTGATATTCCGTGATGTCTCAGTCTGTATATATTTTCAATTACTACTATGGAGTTATCTACAAGCATACCAATACTCAGACACAAACCACCAAGTGACATTACATTTATTGTAATTCCTGTAAAGTACATGATTATTATTGCAAACAAAACACTAAACGGGATACTGAATGCAACAACGATTGTTGGTTTGACATCTTTAAGGAAAAGTGCAAGGACGAATATCGCAAGGAAAGCTCCAAGTAAAATACTTGAAAGAACCGAGCTTACCGTATCCGTAATGTAATCTCCCTGATTCATAAGAACCGTAATTGATACATTTTTATCTTCCTTATGTAATTTATCAAATGCCTTTGTAAGTGACTTTGTTACTTCAGAAGTACCGGAAGTACTTGACTTATATATTGAAAGGAGCACTGCCTCTTTTCCGTTTATCTTTGAGAAATTATCTCCGGCATTGTTTATTACCGTTACATCTGCTACATCAGACACTTTGATAGTTCCAACATCTTTTATCTTTGTAAGAACCATATCCCTGATTTGCTCGGGAGTATCATAATTATCACCAACTTCAACAAGCCACTGAACATCATTCTTATCATCAACATAACCTGCAGGCATTTTGAAATTCTGTGCATAGATAAGTCCTGATAATGTATCAAGTTTCAAAAGAGCATCAATATTCGAATTATCAATTGCTGCCTGTCGTGAATCCTCTAACTGTTTCTTTGCTTTTTTCAGTTCATCCTTAGCTGAATCCAGCTGTGTTTTTGCTGCAGCGAGTTGTGCCGAACCTGAACCAAATCCTGCAGCGGCACCATAGCCTCCCTCATAGAGTTTTGATTCAGCAGAATCAAGATCACCCATCTTATCCTTTACTGTTTTTAAAACAGCCTCTGCAGCCTTAATCTCTGTATCAAGGTTTGCAAGTTCTGTCTCTATCTGTGGCAATCTGGTATTTACAACATCATAAACCTGCTTCATTGAATCGTAAGTTACATCTTTTACCTGCTCTCCGGCACCAACCTGCTGTAACCATTTAAGGAAATTCTCAGTCTCCTCTTTGTTTTCAACAGCTTCTTTCAAATCTGCAGGAATAGTAATTCCCATCATCTTGGCAGTTTCACCCAACTGGGCATTAAAGGTTGCAAACATTTGCTCAAAGCCTGCGTAGGCATCTGAAATCTTTGCATCTTCATATGCTTTTTTCTCTGCTTCCAAAGCGGTCTTGCTGGCCTGAAGACTTGCCAAAGAAGCCTCGTAAGCAGCCTTTGTAGCCTGGGCCTGATTAATCTTTACTGCAGAATCTGCAAGTTCCTTATTTGTATCATTTTGTTTCTTTTCGAGTTCCTTTTCCTGATCCTCAATCTCTTTTTTACCGTCTGTTATTTTCTTTTCGGCGTCATCAATATCTTTTTTTGCATCAGCAAGCTTATCATTAGTCTTACTGAGAATCTTATCATTTATTTCATCTATCTTATCTTTGCTAAGTCTTATTTCTATAGTATCTTCAACAAGACCGCTGACAGATACACTTCCGACACCCGGCTGCTTTTCAACATATGGTTTGATGTAATCCTTTGTGTATTCGGAAAGTTCTTTGATATCCATACCTTTGACATCAACACCAACATACATTGTGGCAAGCATATCCATACTTATTTCCATAACGTTAGGTTTGCCAACCTCTTCCGGAAGTTCAATGGTATCTAATGCTCTTGACACTCTGACCATAGCTGAATCCATATTTGTATCATCAGCAAAGCTAAGTGTGAGCATACAATAGTTATTAGAAGATGTACTTGAAATATCTTCTACACCGTTAACCGTTCCAAGGGTGTTTTCCAAAACATCCGTCACATCTTTTTGCACCTTTTCAGGGGAAGCTCCGGGTTCCGTTGCAATCACCAAAAGGTACGGTAATTCAAACTCCGGAAGCAAATCAGTCTGCATCTTGCTCAGACTAACTCCACCAACTGTAAGTACAATAATTACTGCAACTAAAATAAAATAGGGTTTTTTAACAAAAAACTTTGTCATTTCACTGTCCTCTCCTCTCGCAAAATCCAAGTGCCATTTATATCAAGAAACATTATCTGATATACAATAAATGACAAGATGTCACATGCACCCTCTTAGTTTATATGACACCTTGTCACTTGTCAAGATTTTACAGCGCTATTTTCACCATTTCACAATACTTTCATAAATTATGTTCCACACTATTTAGCGCCTATAACGTACTATTTATTTCTCCATTTGCTGTAGCATGTTTTCCCATTCTTCTTCTTGTAACTTCTAACAGAAAATTTATAAGAAGAAATATTTTTTGAAATACGTACTGCAAACTGCTGCTTCAACTTTGATTTCCTTTTTTTGGTAATCCATTTTCCATGAGTTACTTTGTACCTTAGCTGAACTCCGGTAGCCTGCGCTATTTTTGAATATTTTACAATTGCAACATTCCCCTTTAACTTGATTTTCATCTTTGGAGCATTCAGTTTTTTCTTACTTATTTTGTTTCCATTTCCAAGAATACACGAACAGAGTCTGCAGACTTTCTTGCCTGTAAATCCTTTATTAAAATATGTAGCCTTTACAGCCCCTATGTATTTACATTCATGATCTCCAAGTCCCTGAAGGACTATCTCTTCCTTTGAGCAGACTCTACATTTTCTGATTACATATCCTTCTTCAATGCAATTTCCTTTATACTGTTTGATAATATCATAGTTATGTTCTGACTCACCACGACACCCGGAGGCATTGTTAAAGATATCCACATAATACGTGCTGCTTTTTTTCTCAGGCGACATTCCTAATTCCACGCACACATTTCCATAACTGCCGACAGTCAGGCCATATATATATCCCTTGCTGTACATTTCAGGATTGATTCTATACACAACTTTTGTGGCATTGGATAAATCAATGGCAATTATTTCCGATTTGGTATTATAATACACAGTATTATTAAAGCACACTAAACATGAGTAGCATTCTTCCCAACAACCCGGTTCACTTCGCTTGTACCATTTGCCGTCCACACTTGAAATCACTGTGTTTCTGTCAAACTCTTTTGTAAAATCAGTTCCAATAATTCTGTTATCATGCACACTGAACCAGAGTTTTCCGTTATTGACGCACCTTGAAACTGTCGAGTTCCAGAATCTGTGTGAATAAACAGTAGAATCAGCTTTTCCATAACTATACCTTGTTGTGGTGGTTTGCCAGTCACTTCCTTTTCCATGATTCATTTTACCAACAGTTTTTTCCTCCATCTCGCTGTCGCTCAACAGAAAAAAATCATGTCTGCAGGATGATTTATATTTGTCACTCTCAATAGAAGTAACAGGATCATCCCAGGCAGTATCAACGTGGTAGTATACACCATCAATTTTCACCACATTCCACTCATGATTTATCTCATCATTCCATATCAGTTCACTCTCAACATTAACTCGATCCAACAAATCCTGATACGCTGCCGCATAACCTGTACATTTTGATTTTCCGACAATCAGGGCATCAAAAAAAGTGTTTCCGTTCCCATCTAAATCGTATTCGCAACGGGTAACAAGTTCATCATGCAAAAACAACGCCTTTTCAGCATCGCTCCACTGAGGATTGACAAGTGCAACTATGCTGTCGGCAACTTTTTCATATTGTTCATATTCTGTATTGTAATCTGCTCTTGCAATATTATTCCATTCCGGCCCACCGGTCAGCAAACCAATTACCAGCGCAGATACAATCCCTTTTCTTAAAAATATTTTATTTATCATACTATTTTATTTCTTATACTATTCTATTACTCATACTATTTCATTTCTTATACTATTTTCATAAAAAATCTATACATACAAAACTCGAGATTGAGGCTTTCTGCAAACTCCCCACTCTCTATGGCAAAGAGCATTTCCTCTTCTCAATTTCGTCATCCCCAACAACCATAAATCACAAGGGGGTAAAACCTTATTTTAAAAATGCTTTATAACATTTGTATGCTTCGTAAACGTCAGCCTTGCTCGTGATTTCCCAAGGTGCATGCATGCTAAGAACTGCCACACCGCAATCAATTACATTCATTCCGTAGAGTGCCATAATATATGCAATCGTTCCGCCACCGCCAACATCAACTTTTCCAAGTTCTGATATCTGGAAATGAACATTATTGTCATCCATTATTTTTCGAAGTTTTGCAAGGAATTCTGCGTTTGCATCATTTGAACCTGACTTTCCTCTTGAGCCTGTAAATTTGTTAAACACAACGCCGTTTCCCATATACGAAGAGCTCTGTTTTGAAAAAGCTTCTGCGTACAAAGGATCATATCCCGCATTTACATCAGACGAAAGCATGTCACTGTTTTTGAGACATCTCTTCAACGCAAGTTCACTGTAATTGCCATTGAGGTTAATAAGTTCCGCCAACATATTTTCAAAGAATCGCGATCTCATTCCTGTGGCTCCCACAGAACCGATTTCTTCTTTGTCTACTAAGAGACAGCATGAAGTTCTTGTTGCAGTTTTTGATTCAAGCATTGCAACAAGAGAAGTAAATGCGCACACTCTGTCGTCCTGTCCGTACGAAAGGATCATGCTTCTGTCAAATCCGAGTTCTCTGGCTCTTCCTGCCGGAACAACTTCAAGTTCAGCTGAAATGAAATCGTCTTCCTCAATGCCGTAATTATCTTTCAATATTTTCAGCACTCCTGCTTTCACTTTGTTTTTCTCTTCAGAATCCAATGGAATACTGCCTACAATCACATCAAGGTTCTCACCTTCTACAACCTTCGAAGCCTTCTTTTCCATCTGATCACCTGCAAGATGAATCAACAAATCAGATACGCAGAAAACAGGGTCATCATCCTTTTCTCCGATATTGATATCAATAGTCTTCTGCTCTTTTGTCACAACAACTCCATGAATAGCCAAAGGAATAGTAACCCACTGATACTTCTTTATTCCACCGTAATAATGAGTGTCAAAATATGCCATCTCAGAGTTCTCATATACCGGTGTCTGCTTTACGTCAAGTCTTGGAGAATCAATATGCGCTCCAAGGATATTCATTCCATTCTCAAGAGGCTCTTTTCCTATATGAAAAAGCGCAACTGCCTTATTCATATACAAGCCGTAAATCTTGTCTCCTGCTTTAAGAGGTTTACCTGCCGCAATAACTTCTTCAATAGATTTATATCCTTTCTTCTCTGCCAGCTCAACCGTTCTTTTTGCACATTCTCTTTCTGTCTTGCAATCTGACAGGAAATCAATGTACTCCTTATTTAACTTGTTCAAACTTTTCAGTTCTTTCTCATCATATGTTGTCCATGCATTAACTCTTCCCATAATCATTCTCCTTTATTATTCAAATCTTTTTTCAAAATGTATACATTTTGAATCTATAATCTCTCTAATGTATTCAATATCAGTTTCCATGTTCTCTCTGTCGAGGCAATGGATAACTTTTCTTTTGTTGTGTGAATATCATCTATCTGAGGTCCTATTGATACCGCATCAAGGTCACCTAGCTCGCTTGCAAATATTCCACATTCAAGACCGGCATGTATTCCCTCAATTACAGGTTCTTCACCGTACAATTTTATATATTCCTCTCTGAGAATATCTCTGAGCACGGATTCGTTTCTGTACTCCCAGCCCGGATATTCACCACTTACTTCGACAGTTCCACCAAATATCTCTGTAATTGATTTCAGTTTTTCTATCAAATATTTCTTTTCCGACTGTTTTGAACTTCTGACAGAAAATGTAAATTCCAAAGTTTCTGTCTCAGTTCTTATTTTGCCAAGATTGAGGGATGTTCTTACCTGTTCTTCCATTCCCGGTTCTCTTCTTTGAACTCCGTTTGGAAAATTGCTGAGCATTACTACTGCTGCAAGTGTTGCATTTGAAGTGAAAGTATCTGCAACACCTTCATCCATAGCATTTGTAATTACCGAAAGATTCGGATCTGTCACTTTGTACTCATCTTTTATTTCTTCAAAAGTATCATTTATAATTTTGATTGCATTTTCTTTTTGTTCGCTGTGAACTGCAATTGCACATTCGCTTAGAACAGGAATCGCATTGTCTTTCTCTCCACCATTTAGAATCATGAGTCGCATACCCACATTCTGAAAAAGATTTAAAAGAATTCTTCCCATGATAATATTGGCATTTGCACTTCCGATATTTATTTCTACTCCGGAATGTCCTCCTCTAAATCCTTCAATCCTGATTTCTATCACTGATGCCACGACAGGTTCCATCTTATATGGAAGCACACATTTAGCTGTTGCTCCGCCGGCACAGCTGACTGTAAATACTCCTTCATCCTCAGAATCTATATTGAGAAGCTTCCTTCCCTTAAGCAGACTAGCGTCAAAAGCATTTGCTCCAAGCATACCAATCTCTTCATCTGTTGTAAATACAGCTTCAATCGGAGGATGTTTTATATCCTTAGAGTCAAGAATTGCAAGCATATATGCTACAGCTATTCCGTCATCCCCACCGAGTGAAGTTCCCTTTGCAAATATAAATTCACCATCTGAATCAACTTCTATACATTCTGTTTCAAGATTTTTTTCGACGTTGGAATCTTTTACAGCAACCATATCCATATGTCCCTGCAAAATCACCGGTTCAGAATTCTCATTTCCTGCTGTTGCTTCCTTGTAAATAACAACATTCAAAGCTTCGTCCCTCACAACTCTTAGCCCACGCTTATTTGCAAAATCGACTAAATAATTGCTGATTTCCTCAAGATTTCCCGAACCATGTGGTATGGCACATATTTCTTCAAAAAATTCAAATACCTTTATAGGTTCATAATTCAATTTCATTTATCTATACCTCTGATATATTATATTTATTCCCCATCTCGAAAAAAAGGGAATATATTTTTCATTATTATTTTCAAATTTGCTCGCTCATTATATTTTATCACGCATCTTGCAAATGTACACTGTTTGTTTCCAATTCACTTTTTTATTTACACCCATATACTCAAATGGTATAATTTAACTATATTTTTACGATGTTATTGGGGGTGAATTATATGTATAGCGCAAATGATATTAAAAGCATGATTGAGTCTGTAGATTTCGGTCTCACGCTTTCTTCTATATATTATAGTGATTTTCCCATGTTATCATACCAGAAAAGAAGATACGCCAGAGCAGTTGACAAATATGTCAAGCATTTTGGTGATGAAATAATCGGAATATTCAGTACGCCCGGACGTACTGAAGTAGGCGGAAACCACACAGATCATCAGCACGGACAGGTTTTAGCAGCTTCAGTCAATCTCGACGCAATTGCTGTCGTAGGTCCTTCTGCGGACAACTGTATTCATATAGCCTCATCAGGATACGGATCGATAAATGTAGATCTTGATGACATTGCGCCAAACGAAGAAGAGTTCGGAACTTCCATTGCTTTAGTCAAAGGCGTAGTCAGAGGTTTTATAAAAAAGCAGTTAAAAGTAGGTCCTTTCTGTGCATACATCACAAGTGATGTCATCAGTGGTTCAGGGCTCTCTTCCTCAGCTGCTTTTGAAGTTCTGATTGGTGCTATTCTTTCAGGAATATACAACGACATGAGAATCACTCCAAAAGGTATTGCAGTTATCGGTCAATATGCCGAGAATCGTTATTTTGGCAAGCCTTGCGGACTTATGGATCAGATGGCATGTTCCCTTGGTGGCTTTTCATACATTAACTTTGCAGATCCTACAAGACCAATAGTTGAAAGTATTTCTTTTGATCTTGCTGCCAAAGGATATTCTTTATGCATAGTTGACACTAAGGCTTCTCACGCGAATTTAACTGAATCTTATGCACAGATTCCAAAAGAGATGAAGGCTATCGCTTCTTTTTTTGAGAAGAATTGTCTTGGTGATATTCAACCTCAATTATTTTATGACAGATTGCCGGAACTTGCAGATACTTTCAGTCACAGGGCAATCCTTAGAGCTATCCATTTCTTCGAGGAGAATGAGCGTGTTGCCCTCGAGGTAAAAGCACTCAAAGAGAACAACATTGATGCATTTCTTGGTTTGGTTCAAAAATCAGGTGATTCATCCTTCAAATACCTTCAGAATGTTTATGACACAACCAATGTAAATATACAACCTTTATCTTTGGCTCTTGCATACAGCGATCATCTGCTGAAAGGCAAAGGTGTGTGCCGTATTCACGGCGGTGGATTTGCCGGAACCATTCAGGCATTTATAGAGAATCCACATGTCAATGCATATAAGACTGAGATTGAGAAGTTATTCGGCAAAAACACATGTCGTATTCTCCACATCAGAGAACGTGGCATTACGAAGATGCTGTAGCAAAGGGCTAGTGTAAGGCATTACCCTGAGACCGGTTAGTTTTTACTCACCACCAAGCACATGCGTGCTTGAAGTGAGAGTCTTCTCACATCTGATATACAAAGAAAAAAACGTCATATGATAAATGAATTCATATCTTTATCACATGACGTTTTTCTATTCTCTTTTTCCTGTATTACTCTCTGTATTACTTTTTTCTTACTATTTACTGCTCACCCTGAAGCACTGTCATCATAGGCGGAATCAGCTGTTTTTTGCGGGATACTATTCCCTTGAGAACACAGGCTTCATTTTCTGCATCTATTCCAAAGGCTTCCTTGATAAGTTCCGCTGCCCCTTCTCCACAAAAAATCAGTTCTGTAGATTCATCCATGATGTTTGTAAGCATGAAGAATACCATTCTGATTCCATGCTTTCCACACTCAGACTCAAGGTATGGAGCAAGTCTTTCTTTGAGAGTCTTCAAATCAACTGCTGCCATTGAACTAATCTGTCCCACACCGAAAGTCACATCACCTGCAATGAACTTCTTGAAGTCCTGATAGAATATCTCTTCAGGAGTCTTGTCCATAAGGTTGCTGCCTGCTCTGAACATCTCTTCTGCAAATTTTTCAATATCAATTTGTGCAATACCTGCAAGTTCTTCTGCCACCATCTTATCAAGAGGTGTACATGTCGGTGATCTGAACATAAGTGTATCCGATAATATCGCAGCACATAATAGTCCTGCTATATCCTTTGGAACCTCAACACATTTTTCTTGGAACATCTGGCGGATAATAGTAGCTGTACATCCTACAGGCTGATTTCTAAACATGATTGGTTTATTGGTCTCAACAGCACCTATCTTATGGTGATCCACAACCTCAATAATCTCTGCCTGATCAATATTATCAATGGCCTGGGACTTCTCATTGTGGTCAACTAAAATAACTTTCTTCTTTTGAATATTAAGGAAGTTTCTACGTGAAACTGTTCCCACATATTTATCTCTCTTATCTAATACCGGGAAATTTCGTATTCTTGTTTTACCCATGATTGGTCTAATCTTCTCAGTAAAATCTTCTTTGTGGAAAGTGATAAGATTGTCTTTAACCATCAGCGCTCTTACAGGAATCGACTGTTCAATAAGTCTGGCAATAGCAAATGAATCATAAGGCGATGTTATAATAACTGTTCCCATCTCTTCCGCATAGTTTTGAATCACGTGAGACACTTCTGCATTAAGTCCCACAACTATACAGCTTGCACCTTTTTCAACCGCATTAAGGTGATCTTCTGCCCTGTTTCCAAGAATAACCAAATCATTAGGTTCAAGGTATTTACTTACAAGATCCGGATTTGCCGCACCAATAAAAACCTTTCCCTTATCAAAAATACCATCTTTGTTACCGACAATAATCTTACCCTCAAGTGTATTTGCAATATGCATAAACGGTGTCTTTGCCTCAGACAAAGACTTTGGGTTATGTCTCATCATATTGCCTGTAATATCCGACATAGATATAATACCTTCAATATTATTCTCAGAATCTGTCATGGCAAGTGTAATTGCATTATTTTCCTGCATATATTCCCATGCAGTCTTAACAGATATCTCCTTTGACATTCCCGGCAAGAATCTTATTTCCATATCTCTCACCTGGGTTCCTGCATCAGGCATATATTCAGGCGCCTGCGTTCCAAAATACTTCAGAACGAATTCTGTCTCTTCATTTATCTGCCCTGCTCTCTTTGCAACAAATGTCTTATCCTCAGTCTGGTTCTTGAGAAATGCAAGTGCAATCGCAGAACATATTGAATCCGTATCCGGATTTTTATGACCTATAACGTAAATTCTATTGTTCATAGTTCCTCCAACTTGTGACTCTTTTTGTTACTCACCACTTAGCACATATACGTTTGAAGTGTGAGTCATCCCACATAAGTTATACTCGTATCTATCTTAACAATAAAATTAAAAATTGCAAAGGTAAAAAAAGAATTTGCAAAGACAAATAACAAAGTGTCGCTTGCGACACTTCGCGCGCGAGCGGATGCGTCAGCATAAATACATCTCCGCGAGCTGCGCATCCTTGCGGAGCATTTTTATTTCATGGGGAAGTTCAAAGAACTTTCCTATGAAATAAAAAACTGCCCA
>JAILRH010000259.1 GCA_024698345.1 Lachnospiraceae bacterium
AATAAAATAAGCACCTGTAAGGTGCCTATTTTACTGCATAATTAAAGCGCGAGACGGGGATCGAACCCGCGACCCCCTCCTTGGCAAGGAGGTGCTCCACCGCTGAGCCACTCGCGCATTGTTACGTGTTTCACACGCAAGATTTATTCTACTATAAAAATAAAACTTTGTAAACAGTTTTTTGCAAATAATCCCAATCTTTTTTGGGGGCAAATATTGACGCAAAATAGTTAGACCAAATAGCGAATAGAATCGAGTAGAATTTAGTAGGTGGTATAAATTCAGTTGTGTTGTATAATAACTTATATATATAAATTTTTTTGAAGTTAAGGGGGGCTTATGGATCAAGCAGTTGAATTAGTAATTAGAAACAAATATAAAAAACTAACCGAATTATTAATAGAAAAAAAGAAAACAATTACAACAATGGAGAGTTGTACTTCAGGTCAGGTGGCTTCTCTTATTACAGATACAGAAGGATCTTCAGCTATTATAAAGGGGGCTTTTATAACTTACAGTAACGAAGCAAAGATTATGCAAGGAGTTCCGGCTAGAGTCATTGAGGAGTTTGGTGTGTATTCTTTGCAGACTGCCGCTGAGATGGCAAAGTGTTGCAGAAATACTTTTGGGGCAGACATTGGAATCGGAGTTACCGGTAGTTTTGGAAATGTCGATCCAAATAATGAAGACAGTATTCCGGGTGAAGTTTTCTTTGCGGTAGATACAGTAGAAGGAACAAATTGTTTTCATGAGCATGTTTCTTCGCAGGATTCAAGACTTGGCTACAAGTTAGTTATGGCAGATAAGATAGCAGATGTAATTATAGATTATATCAAATAGTGATTCCAAAACAATAATTTCAAAAGAGGAGATGAATGAGATGAAAATAGCGTGGTTTTGCATACCGGCACACGGACATACCAATCCAACCTTAGGACTGATAAAAGCTATGACTGAAAGAGGTCATGAGATATGGTATTTTTCTTTTGAACAGTTTAGAGAAAAGATTGAAAAGGCAGGTGCGATTTTTATATCGTGTGACGGATATGATTTTGAAATGGAAGATAAAGAAAATGCTGACCGTGTGGGAAAGGATATGGCATTTGCAGTAGAATTGTTAGTGTCCTCTACGCTGGCATTAGATGAGATGGTAACTGAAAAAATAGGAGAGATACAGCCGGATTTAATAGTATCTGATTCAATTGCTTATTGGGGCAAACTTGCTGCAATGAAACACGGCATCCCGTATGTGTCCTCCACTACAACGTTTGCATTTAACAAGGAATCATCCAAGTACATGAAGCACGGTGCTTTGGAGACAATTAATATGCTTTTTTCCATGCCAAAGGTGAATAAACAGATTAGGAGATTGCAGGAAAAAGGATATCCGATAAAGAATATTTTTGATATCGTTCAGAATGACAATGACACAAATACCATTGTGTACACTTCAAAGTATTTTCAACCTTGTGCGGATACATTTTCAGACAGATATCATTTTATCGGAACGTCCATAAGACCGATAACAACTCCATATGAAAAGACAGCAGAAAAGACAATATATATTTCAATGGGAACAGTAAATAATAATGAGCAGTTCTATCGAAATTGTATAGAGGCTTTTGGAAATACTGAATACCAAGTGATTATGTCTATGGTAAACAGCAAGGAACATTTTGAAAATGTACCAAAGAATATCAGTATTTATGATTTTGTTGACCAGATGGCAGTACTCAATATTGCGGATGTATTCATAACACATTGCGGAATGAATTCAGTGAATGAGGGATTGTATTTTGGTGTACCCCTTGTTTTGTTTCCACAGACTCCGGAGCAGGGCGCAGTTGCAAAGCGAACGGAAGAATTAGGAGCCGGAGTGGCACTCAAGTCAATCGATTCTCAAGAGATATTGAAAATGGTGAAGATGATATTGGATAATGAAAACTATAAAAAATCAGCAAATACGATATCGGATAGTTTCAAAGCTAGCGGTGGAATACCTGAGGCTGTAGCTTTTTTAGAAGGACTTATTTAAAAAAAAGATTTGGATTAAGTATTTGTATAAATAGAATGAGATTTAACAAATTATGCTCTCTTAAACATAAATGAGTTTGAGGGAGCTTTTTTTGTGATTAATTTATAAATTATTTTGAATATAAATTTATAAATAATTTTGAATATACAGTTGACATATACAGTCTGACTGTATATAATCTAAATATACAGTTGAACTGTATAAAGGTGAAATATATAGTTGAACTGAATAACTAATATGGCTAATGAAGTAAAGAATATCTAAGCAATATAGCGAGGAGGTAGTGTAGATGAATAGAAGTAAGTATTTACCGCTCACGGAGACAACTTATCTGATATTAGTTGCATTGATTGAGCCGGGACATGGTTACCTTATAATGCAAAAGGTAGAGGAACTTAGCGAGGGGAATGTTAGAATTGCGGCAGGAACCATGTATGGAGCCATCGAGAATCTTATCAAGTTAAAGTGGATTAAAGCAGTGCCAAGTGAGGACAAAAGAAGAAAAGTATATCAGATAACAGATGCGGGGATTGATATTTTGAAAGAAGAGACAAACAGACTGAGAACAATGGTTGCAATAGCAGATGCAAACAAATTGTAATTGCATAGGTAGTATATTGAGGAGGTTATATTATGAGTAGGGATAGAAAGGTAAAATATAGATTTTTTATTGTAGATATTGAGAAAGAACAAGAGTTTATTGACAGTTATAGAGAAAAGGGATACAAACTTGAGAGCGTAAACAATAACACAGGAAGATATGTGTTCAAAAAAGCGGATGGAGAGTTTATTCCAAAAGTAAGAATTGATTATCATGAAATTGCATCAAATGATGAGTATCAGAATTATATTTCAATGTTTGAGGATGCCGGTTGGAAACTTATCAGAGGATCTAAAATCGAAGGAACTCATTATTTTGAGCAGGTAGATGAAAATACAAGTGATGAGTTGTTTTCAGACAATCAGTCATTAGCCGGATTGTACAAAAGATTGTATGGCTACACAATTAACTGGATGTTTATTTCATTAGCTTTGTTATTGCCGGCAATTCACACGGTAAATTTTAAAATGTTGTTTGAAAATCCTAAAGAACTGTATTTTACGCCGGGATTGTGGGAAATGAAAGGAACACGTTTCCTCAGAGCATTTTTATTTGAAACACCTTTTGTGATGTTTAGAAACTGTGCACCGTTTTTATTAATAATATGTATTGTAAGCTGTATTTTCTGCGCAATAAAGGTGAAAAAGAAAGAAAAACAATACTCTGCATAGTCATAGATAATTATAAAAAACAAATGACAGTCATAAGAACAAATTAGTAATTAAATAATAGTCATAAGAACAAATTAGTATAATAAGAACAAATTAGTAAAAATAAGAATAAATTAGTAATAATAATAACAAATTAGTAAAAATAAGAATAAATTGTTATTATTAAATGAGTTATGAAATATTTCAAATGAGAAAAAACATGAACTAAGAAAAAGGTTCAAATTGAACCTTGAAAACATAAGGAGTGAGGATATGACCTTACAGCAATTAAAATATATTGTAACTGTGGCGGAAACAGGTAATATCACCGAGGCAGCAAAGCGATTATTCATCTCGCAACCAAGTCTTACAAATGCCATTCGCGAGCTGGAAAAAGAAATGCAGATTACTATTTTCAACAGAACAAATAAAGGTGTGACTATTTCAAATGATGGAGATTTGTTTTTGTCATATGCAAGACAGGTATTAGAACAGGCAGATTTGCTTGAGGAGAAGTTTTTAAATAAAAAAGAAGGCAGGTCCAAATTCTCGGTTTCCTGCCAGCATTATTCATTTGCAGTAAATGCATTTGTTGATTTGATTAGGGCATTTGATGCAGACAAATATGATTTTACACTTCGTGAAACTCAGACTTATGAGATTATCGAAGATGTAAGTCACATGAAGAGCGAGATAGGAATTCTCTATACTTCTTCTAGGAACGAAGAAGTAATAATGAAGATACTAAAGCAGAATGAACTGGAATTTGAAGAATTGTTTGTGGCAAAACCACATGTATTTATCAGTTCGAATCATCCGCTTGCATCAAAAAAGACATTGAAGTTAGAGGATTTAGAGGATTACCCATATCTGTCTTTTGAGCAGGGAGATTACAATTCGTTTTATTTTTCAGAAGAGATTCTTAGTACTCTCGATCGAAAGAAGAATATCAAGGTGCGAGACAGAGCAACTTTATTCAACCTGTTAATCGGACTTGACGGATATACAGTCAGCTCAGGTGTTATCAGCAAAGAATTAAACGGTGAAAACATTATTGCAAAACCACTGAAGGTTGATGAATATATGAGAATCGGAGTGATAACCCAGAAGAATTCTACCCTCAGCAGGTATGGAAATATCTATATGGAAGCACTGAAAAATCATATTGAAGTGTAGGTAGAAATATTGGAAAAAAACAACAAATAAATAGGAAGCACTTGAATAATATCTGAAATTGAAATATTGTTATACTATCGGATGTGAGATGAATCATCATAAAAAATTACAGAAAAGGAGTGTAACATGGGAAAAAGAATAATGGCGCTTATTTGCGGAGCGACAGTATGTGCGGGAACTATTTTTTCGGGGGGAGTAACACAACTTACGCAAACATTCGGAGTGGAAATAACAGAAGAACTTAATGTTGAAGGCTATCAAATCAGTATTGCAGCGGGCGGAATCAGGACGGTATATTCCGTGGCAGAGAGTATTGATGGAAGCAGGGTCAGGGAACGAGGATTAATTTATGGCATTGCAGACTGTGTTAATGAAGATGATATCGACATTGATCATCAGGGCGAATATGTGAAGGCATTTGCAGCAACTTCAAAAGGCCTTATTACATCTGAAGATGGCAAAGGAACTTACACTATGACAATGACTTATGGTGCCATGAATGTACCGGCATTTACGCAAGAGTATATTGTTAGACCGTATGCAAAACTTCGAAATGGCACATATTACTACGGAGAGGCGAAAAGATTTAGTATATTTGATGTGGCTTCAGTACTTTATGATGACAGCAGAATGCCAATTCAGGTAGAGCATGATTATCTGTATAATACAATTTTGAGCGTTGTTGACAGCAATTATCCAAGGGTAACTTTTAATCATGCAGTTGAGACAGAAACAACACAAGCCCCGACAACGCAAACACCTACAACGCAAGCACCAACTTCAGCTCCATCAGGAAATGGACCAATTGAAGTATTTGGTGAGGTATTCTCAAGCAATGCAAATAACACAATTACAGTTGTTTGGGGACAGAACAATGATCAGATAGCAAATGGACAGAAGTACAACGTATATGTTGACGGAGTTAAGAAGTTGTCAGAAGTACAATGTGGATCATATGATATTCATAATATTTCAAATGGAACACATACAGTTAAAGTTACAGCAGTATTAAACAGAATAGAATCATCAGGAGTTTCAGGGCAGGTTACAGTTGCCGGTGGACAGAGCACAACAGAAAAGCCGACAGATAAACCAACAGAAACACAAACTGAAAAAACTACGGAGGCTCCAACAGAACCTCCAACCACGCAGCCACAGAACGGAACAATTGAGAGCGGTAATCTGATGAAGATTGCTTTTGCCATTGTATCAAGTGCAGAAAACTCAAGTCTTAATTTTAGAGAACAGTATTCATATATTGAGAATATCGGAGACGGAAGAGGATATACCGGAGGTATTATCGGATTTACTTCAGGAACAGGCGATATGTTAGAAGTTGTTGAACAGTATATTGCATTGAAGCCAAACAATAATCCGTTGTCGCCATATCTAAGTGCTCTTCGTGCAGTCAATGGTACAGATTCGGAAGCAGGCCTTGGAAGAAATTTTGTGCGAGCATGGCAGACTGCGGCAAATGATCAGGAGATGATAGATGCACAGAATAAGATTGTTAGAGAATGGTATCTCCACCCGGCAGTTGCTGATGCCCAGGTAGACGGACTTAGTATTCTTGGACAGTTTATTTATTATGATGCTATGGTTATGCATGGACCCGGAAATGACAGTGAGAGTTTTGGCGGAATCAGAAAGGCAGCATTGAGAACTGCAACATCACCTGCAAAAGGTGGTGACGAAGCTACATATCTAAAAGCCTTTATTGAAGCCAGAAAGAAGATAATGCTCATGGAAGAAGCTCATGAAGATTTATCAAGACTGAACGCTCAGTTGAAATTTATAAATGAAGGAAATTTTGATATGAACCTTCCGTTATCATGGACTATGTACGGGGATTCATTTACACTGACTCAGTCTATTCTCGACAGATTATAACAAAACCATAATAATTATTTAATTATTCCCCACTGTCTAAGTAAAAGGCGGTGGGGATAAAATTTGTCTGAAATTGGTTGAAACTTGTCTGAAATTGGTCGGAAAAACAAGTGAAAATCAATAAAAACTGTTTTATAAAATATGATGTACATTTATAAAATTTGAGCCCTTTCTCGAACAATATCAGGTAATATATCATTTAGTTAGTTAATTAAGAAATAATAATACGAAGTATTAAACATACATCACGGAAGGTATTTTTAGAGGGTGTTCGGTTCGGCACTAAGTATTGGGGGCGCCGGATCCGAAAGAATAATTAACTGAAATTCATATGACTGTATTATTTGTTTTTTCCTTATAATTTCAAATGTTTTTCCAATTAATGCTATTTTTTTACAGTCATATAAGATAAAAAGGGGACTGAGAAGTCTCTTTTTTAATGCTGGTGGTTAGAAGGGGATATATAATTTTTAGCCATTGGCATTATATATGTAGGTACATCAAAACCTGATGTATTTGCAGGGGGCAAAATTGCAATAAGAATTTTTGAAAGGGTTTAGATTGCAATAGGGATATTGAAAGGGTTTGCGATACAATAGGCAGCATATTTTCCTGCCTATTGTATTTTGCAAATGTTCTAAACATTTGGTATAATAACTCAAAAAGCCAAAACAGGAGGATGAAGAAATGGCAGGAATTAAGTTTAATGGTTATATTGTAAACGAATTAGATTTTACAAATGAATTGAAGCAGGCAGGAAATCTTAACATCTCAACAAGAGCATCTTATAATGTTCAGTACGCAAATGGTGAAAACAGATGTATTGCAACATGTGTTATAGATATGATGGATGAAAAACAACCAAATGATTTCAATTTTAAAATCAGCGTTAGAGGAATGTTCGAATATGAGGCAGGAATGGACAAGAAAGAAATTCACAAACAGACATATGACGAATTGTTCCCATTTGTAAGGGTTATCGTAGCTAATACCTTCACAAATGCAGGTTTACCACCAATGATGGTTCAGAAAATAGAGATGAATGATGACAATATTAACGTTGGTGATAATAAGCCACAGGAAGAGGAAAAACCTAAGTTTTATAGCTAGAATCCCTTATTTTATACGTTTTTATTGATTTCAATTTGGAAAAAAGTTAAGGTTAACGTTTAACCTGAGAAAATTATATACAAAATGCACAACAAAATACGTTGTGTGCCTGGAAAAGTGAAAGGGTTTTTGGTGCAATTGTTACAAAAAAACAGAAAAATAATTTTTTTGAAAATCGACTGTTGATAAAAGTGTTTTTATTACATACAATTGCATTGTTAGATATTAAGACTTTTAATAATCTAAACCCTTTCAATTTTTTAGGCACCTGAAGTTTAGCTTTAGGTGCCATTCCCCTTTTATAGGGATATTTCTTAGTTCTTGACTAAGTATATTATAAAGTGTTATTATTAAATACTGAGTGAATTCAGAAAAAAAGGATAACGTACGAGAGGTATTATGATGAAGAAATTGATATTAGTTACTTCGCCACCTGCATGTGGTAAGACTTTTGTAACAAAGAAATTAGCAAAGGCGATGAAGAATTGTGTTTATCTTGATAAGGATTCTTTAATTGTTTTATCAAAGCAGATTTTTGTGGTTGCAAACGAAGAATACAACAGAAGTTCAGATTTCTTTGAGGAACATATTAGAAATTACGAGTATGATGCGATTTTAGAAATTGCATATGAAGCATTAGAATATAATGATACAGTGTTTATTAATGCACCTTTTACAAGAGAAATCAAAGATGCTGCATACATGGAGAACATGAGACAGCAGCTTCTTAAGAGAAATACACAGTTGGTTGTTGTTTGGGTACAGGCAAATTCAGAAGTGTGCCGTCAGAGAATGATCATGAGAAATTCAGACAGAGATACATGGAAGCTTGAGCATTGGGATGAGTATATCCAGACTCAGGACTTCAATAAGCCGGAAGGAATTGAAAACTTATTTGTTTTTGAAAATTCTGATGATGTATCTTTTAAACAGTCACTTAAGGATGCAGTTGATTACTTAACAAATATGTAATTGATTTTGCAGAACTTATGATTTTTACTTAACAAATACTATGCCGGTCGTTACATAGAATGACCGGCATTTATGATGTTTGTTAGATTATAATTGTTATCTTATATAGAAAGAGGAGATTGATATGACAAAGATTAGAACAAGATTTGCTCCAAGCCCAACAGGTAAGATGCATGTTGGAAATTTGAGAACGGCTTTATATGAGTTCCTGATTGCAAAGCATGAAGGTGGAGATTTTATTTTAAGAATTGAAGATACTGACAGAGAAAGATATGTAGAAGGAGCTGTTGATATCATTTACAATACACTTGCGAAAGCAGGCTTGGTACATGATGAAGGTCCTGATAAAGATAAGGGATACGGTCCTTATGTTCAGAGTGAGCGTCAGGCTACAGGAATGTATCTCAAATATGCAAAGCAGCTTATTGAACAGGGAGATGCATATTATTGTTTCTGCGATAAGGAAAGACTTGAGTCGTTAAAGACTTCAGTGTCATCGGAAGATGGAAAAGAAATCTCAGTTTATGACAAGCACTGTCTCTCATTATCCAAAGAAGAAATCGAAGCTAATCTCGCTGCGGGTAAGCCATATGTTATCAGAGTAAATATGCCAAATGAGGGAACAACTACTTTCGTAGATGAGATTTACGGAGAAGTGACAGTTGATAACAAAGAATTGGATGATATGATTCTTATCAAATCTGACGGTTATCCAACATACAACTTTGCAAATGTTATTGATGATCATCTTCAGAATATTACCCATGTAGTCAGAGGAAATGAATATATTTCTTCATCACCAAAATATCAGAGACTTTATGATGCGTTTGGATGGGAATCACCAAAGTATATTCATCTCGCACTTATTACAGATGAGAATCATAAGAAGCTGTCAAAGCGTTCAGGACATTCTTCTTTTGAAGACTTGCTTGAGCAGGGATTTATTCCGGAAGCAATTGTAAACTATATTGCACTTCTTGGATGGAGTCCTGAAGATGACAGAGAGATTTTTAGTCTTGATGAGTTGATTAGAGAGTTTGATTACAGAAGAATAAACAAATCACCTTCTGTATTTGATATAGTAAAACTTAAATGGATGAACGGCGAGTACATGAAGGCAATGGATGCAGATAAGTATTATGAACTTGCAATGCCATACATAAAAAAAGTAATTACAAAGAATTATGATCTCAAAAAGATTCTCGATATGACAAAGACAAGAATAGAAGTACTGCCTGATATCTATGAGATGGTAGATTTCTTCGAGGAACTTCCTGAGTATGATGTTGCAATGTACACACATAAGAAGATGAAGACAAACTCAGAGAATTCTCTTGAGGTGCTGACAGATCTTCTTCCAATATTAGAAGCAACTGATGACTATTCAGTTGATGCACTTCATGATGTGGTATTTGATTATATCGCAAAAAAAGAAATCAAGAACGGACAGGCATTATGGCCACTTAGAACCGCCGTGTCAGGAAAGCAGATGACACCTGCAGGTGCTTTTGAGATTATGGAAGTACTTGGTAAAGAAGAATCAATTGCCAGAATTAAAAAAGGAATTGAGATGTTATCAGTTTAGATGTTTAGTTAAGTGTAACTGAATCGATAGAAGTATATTAAATAGTTAGAGCAAAACAAAATTGAAGGCTCTGCAATGTTTGGAATAGATTAATCAATTAATTATTTCAAATAATGCAGGGTCTTTTTTGTTATCCACGACGAGCCAAGCGAAAATCTGTGCTATCGCGATTATAAATAATCGCTGTCGCAGTCGATAACTTACTAAGTAAGTTATCTCATGGCTTGCACAGAGATTTTCACTTGGCGACCATGTAATCACTGAGAAGTAGCGAAGTGGATTCGAAGTGATTACACAGAGTGGGTATCGAGTAGGAATCAGCCTACTCGATTGTATAAATCAATAAATGAATAAATAATAGGAGAATATTAAGTATTTTTTAATGTTTAGTAGTGAAAATATTTTAGTACTTGACAATGCAAGGTAGTATGTTTAATATAATACTATAACAACTACAGTAATGAAATGAGGTGAGAAAGTGAATGCTCAATTTAAAAAAGGAGTTCTTGAGCTGATAGTTCTGAAATCTGTTGTTAATAAAGACATGTATGGATATGAACTGGTGGAGGAAGTATCAAAGGTAGTAGATGTTAATGAAGGAACAATCTACCCATTACTCAAGAGACTGACTAATGATCACCATTTTGAGACATATTTAAAAGAATCCACTGAGGGGCCTCCACGTAAGTATTACCATATTACAGCTTCAGGTATTTTATATGAGGAGAATCTGGAAGAAGAGTGGGTTGAATTCGCAAGTAAAGTAAGTGGATTTTTAAAGGAGAAGAAGAAATGAAAAAGCAAGAATTTATTGATATTATCAGAACCAATTTAAGAGTTTTGGAAGATAGAGAGATTGATGATATTGTAGCTGAATATGAACAGCATATTGATATGAAGATGGCAACGGGATTATCTGAAGAAGCTGCAATAGAGGACTTTGGAGATTTGACAGAGCTTACGGCAGGAATACTTGAAGCTTATCATGTCAAAGGAAGTGTTGTATCGTCTGATTCTATTAATGAATCAAAAGAGACTGAAAAAGGAGAAAGTGCCGGAATACTATCGGATGAAACAGCGCAAAAGGCAAGTGCCATTATGAAAAAAGCGGGAAACTTTGCCAAAGGTTTTGTCAAAGGTATTCTAAAATTACCTGAGAAATATATCAGGGAATTAAAAAAGGATGAAGCAACAAATAATAAACGTGGTTTTATCGGAAGCGTAGTTCACTTTTTTAAGAAGACTGTTTCTATTTTATTTAGATTTACATTCAAGTTCATAAGAAAAACATTTACGTTTGGAGTAAAGTGCTTTATCTGGTTGATTAATTTTTGCAAGAAATATTGCAAACTTGCAGGAAAGGTTGTCTTGGCATTTGTGGGTGTATTTGTTGGAATGCTCGCATTGATTTCTATTGGAGGAATGGGATTTTCGGCTGTATTGCTTATACTTGGATATCCTATGATTGGAGTGACAGTTATTTCAGCTGGAACAACATTGATTTGTCTGGGATGTGTTATTACTATTTTCGCTGTACTGTTTGGCAGGAAAACTGATAATAAAAGAGCAGGAATGAGTGATCAGGGAAGTGATTTGTCAGTTGGTGATGAGAAGATGGAAAAAGATGACATTTATTTTCCTGAGGTGAAACATAATTATATCAAAGTGAAGGAGGGAATAGCTCATGCGTAATATATACAAAGTTACATGCGCAATGATGGTAATAGGAGCGTTAACTGTAGGAATTGGTTGCGGAGTTGCATTTGCAGAATTCAGTTCTTTTGAATATATCGGTAATAAGAGCCTTGATAGTATTAGAAAGGTAGATAAGGAGATTGTCTACAATGTTGAAAAAGAGGATTTAGTACAAGAAGATGACAAAGAGATTCTTTGGATTGATTTTGCCGATACTTCATCTGAAGGATATAAATGCGAAATCGTTGAAGATGAGTCGGTACAGAAGAATTCACTCAAGATTGTGGGAGAGTATTACGCATATACAGATACTGTTTATCAGTGGGTGCATAATACAAAGTATGTTTTTGATGATAAAAGTAAGATCCCTTGTCTTCAGTTAGGATATCAATATAACAATACAGATATGGATGCATGGTTTGAGATGAAGGATGAATTATTAAAGGATTTCAAAAACAGAAAAATAGCAGATTACAAAGAAGATAAAAGAATTGAAAAGATTACAATATTTATAAATCCAAAATCAGATTTTGAATTGAGACAGATTACTGACTATTATAAGGATTATGAATATAAGAATATCGAAGATATGTATGATGAATATTATGATGAGTATGAGGAAAGGTATGAGTCCGGGGATGAGTATGAACCGGAGGAAGGATATGAGTCAGAGGAAGGTGATAATTCTGCGGACGGGGATGATGCGGAAGCAGATAGCATTGAAGAAAGTCAGGATATAAGTGACGGTGACGTAGCTGAAAATTCGGAGGCTTCAGATGAAAATGAAGGTAATGCAGATAATTTGAACTCAGATGAAAAAACAGATAATGCAGATAATTTGAACTCAGATGAAAATGCAGATGATACAGATAATTAAGATTTAGCAAAATTGTGGGAGTGATTCAAGAAGAATTGCTCCCGCTTTTCTTTGTCGACCTTAGATAATCCCGAAACAAAGGTAGCGGTTTCGGCAATTTAGTTGCAAGCATACAAATAATATGTTACCATGAATTGGGAGACGCAACGGAAAGAGGGATTATGGTTAATAAGTCACAGGAGATCGCAATCGCGCATAATCAAGGACCGGCGTTGGTGCTTGCAGGGCCCGGAACAGGAAAGACTACGGTGATTACAAGAAGAGTGGACAGAATGGTTCGGGAAGGTATTGAGGAATCTTCTATATTGGTTGTAACTTTCACAAGAATGGCAGCAGGAGAGATGAGAGAAAGGTACGAAAAAATTTCTGTGAATGATAAGAATCAGGTCACATTTGGAACTTTTCACAGTGTGTTTTTGAATATCGTTAATAGTGTTGGAGCATTTGGAAGACTTCAGATTGTATCTGAGAAAGAAAAGACTATGATTCTTTCAGAGATTGTGATTGAAAACAAAATCAGAAATTTTGAACTGAGAGAATTTGTTGATAATATTGCAACTGAAATCAGTAAGGCAAAAAGTGTTTGTCCGGAATCTTTTAAATCAGGTTATTGCAGACAGGAAGATTTTGAATTCATATTTGACAGTTATAATAAGGAACTTAGAGCAAGAAATCTTATTGATTATGATGATATTGTTATAATGTGTAACGACTTACTCTCAAATAATACCGGCGTGAGAAAAAAATGGCAGAATAAGTATAAATATATTATGGTAGATGAATTTCAGGATATTAATGCTATACAATATGATACTTTGAAATTTCTTGTGGGAGAACAGCAGAATATTTTTGTGGTTGGTGATGACGATCAGTCCATCTACGGGTTCAGAGGAGCATCACCTACTCTTATGTTTAAATTTAAGGATGACTTCGCAAAATGCCGTATAATCAGACTGGATATTAATTACAGATCAAAAAAAGAAATATATGATAATGCACACAATCTGATATGTCACAATCGAAAGCGATACAGCAAAAATGTTGATTCTCACAGAGGAGCAGGTGGAAAAATCCATTTCATTGAAACAAAAAATCAGATTGAAGAATACGAATTCATCGCTAATCAGATTAAGAATATGACAAAAAAAGGAGTGAGTTATAAGGATATTGCTATTCTGCTCAGGAATAATACAGATATTGCAAAACTGGAAAATTATTTGAGTGGGTGTGGAATGTCAGTAGCAACAAAGTGTAAGAAAACGATATTTGATCATCCGATTGCCAGAGATATTATTATGTATTTAAAGGCTGCATTATCAGATTTGAATCAGCCGATTTATAAAAATGCAAGTCTTGCAAATATTATTAATAAGCCGGAGAGACTTATTTCCAGACACATGATAATTGAAAGTGAGAGTAATATTTATGAACTCATAACAAGGTATGAATCTAATGATAAGATTCAAAAGAATATTACGAAACTGAAAAATGATTTGAATATGATAAAAAGAATGCCACCTTTCGCGGCAGTTAATTACATAGAACTTGGAGTTGGTCTGGAGAAATATGTTGAGTGCGAATATAAAAAATACAAATTAAAGGATTTAGGAAGTATAAAAGATGTTTTTTTAAAAATGAAAAATGAGGCTTTGAGATTTAAAACAAATGACGAGTTTATTAAATTTGCAGAACAGAGCAGAAACTTTAATAAAGAGGAGACTGTGTCAAGTAACAGAACAAAAAATAATAATGAAATTAATGGAGTTAATATAATGACAATTCACTCTTCAAAGGGTTTGGAGTTTCGCCATGTTTTCATTCCTGATGTATGTCAGGGGATTTTGCCGGAAACAAGAGCTTTGAGAGAAGGAGATGTGGAAGAAGAGAGAAGACTGTTCTATGTTGGGATGACAAGGGCAGCGGACAGTTTGTATATTATAAACTGTACTGACTATATGGGCAAGAAAATGGTGCGGTCGCAATTTGTGGATGAATTCAAGAACGCTCAGCGTTATTGCCACGAAATGAGCAGAAGTGATAACGGGCAATTAATGTTTGATAATTAATTGATTAACCAGAGTGAATAAATAAGTTCATTTGCTTGCATTTTATGCACTTTTCTGTTAAATTAATTATGAACCAGAGGAAAAACATGTAGTTTTTCTACGGAAATTTTATTATTACAAAGGGGACATTATGAGCGATTTTAAGATTACTAACGAATTAGACGACAATGAAGATTTATTTATAGACATTACTCTCGAAGATGATGAAGTGATTGAATGTCAGGTTATTGCTATTTATGAAGCAAACGGAAGAGATTACATTGCCGTATTACCACTTGAAGGTGAAGAGTACGAAGAAGGAGAAGTTTATCTTTATCGTTATTTTGAAGATGAAGATGGAGATCCAAATCTTGACAATATCGAGACAGAGGAAGAATATGAGATTGCTTCCGAAGCATTCGATGAACTTATGGATGATGAAGAATACGATGAGATAGTTACACAATAATCACTTAATTATGGGATTTAATTACTATATTTAATTATATTTGATTATTATTTGTAAATATCTTTGGGGGCAGATGAAATTATTAGAAGAGGTGCATAGGCATGGCAAATAACGATTCATATGATGACAAGATTCAGGCTGCGATAGTAGCACGACGCAGAAGAGCTGAAAAAAGGAAGTTACAAAGGCAGAAGGAACTACAGAAGATTTATACGATAATTGCATGTGGAGCTTTTTTATTTGTCATTATTGTGGTCCTATTGTTTAAAGGATGTAGCCATAATGGTGATAAGAAGAATAAAAAAGAGAAAACTACTACTGTAGCTGTGACTACAACAGTTGCTCCAGAGACGACAACGGTAGAAGAGACGACAGAGGAGTCTTCTGATGTTGTTGGAAAGACCATGTATACAACAGATTCGCTTAACTTCAGAAAAGAGCCAAACGCTGATTCAGAAATATTGAAGGTGTTTCAGCCTAACACACCTGTCACTGTGTTATCTACTGACGGTGAGTGGTGTAATGTATCTTATGAAGATTTAACCGGATACGTTAAGATGGAATATCTTAGAGAAGAAGGCGAGAGTGAGAGCGAGGGCGAAGTATCAACAACAGATTTAGATGATGCTCAGCAGATTGATGTTATCGGTGAAGAAGAATCTACCACAGATAGTGGAGAAGAGATAAATGTAATAGATGAAGAAGATGAAGAAGATGATGATGAGATATTAATCGAAAACATGGATGGAAGCGATGAATAATTGTCAGTAATCAGAATCTTATCGTTGAATGAAAAGGAAGTCACGGCGTGACTTCCTTTTCATGTAGAAACAAAGTTGGTTTTGAATACCAAAACTTAGCAAAGTTTGAGTATGCCATATTGGAGGAAGTGTTTATGAATTGCAAAGAAAGTTTGGATTACATTTCTAGTGTCAGTATATATGGAAGTGTATTGGGACTGGATTCAATAAAGGAATTGCTGAAAAGACTGGATAATCCACAGAACAAGCTTAAAGCTGTTCACATCGCAGGAACTAACGGTAAAGGCTCGACCATTGCCTTTATTGAATCGGCACTTAAGAATGCTGGTTATAAGGTAGGCAAATATTCTTCGCCTGCAGTGTATGAATATTTTGAGATAATTACAATTAACGGAGATAATATTACAGGTGATGATTATGCAAAGTGTATGACTTTGGTAAAAGCATGCTGTGATGCTATGGTGAAAGAGGGATTGGCACATCCCACACCTTTTGAGATAGAAACAGCGCTTGCTTTTTTGTATTTTAGCATAAATAAGTGCGATATGGTCCTTGTTGAAACAGGGATGGGTGGAGAGACTGATGCGACTAATGTCTTTGATAAAGTTCTGTGTAGTATAATAACACCTATAAGTTTGGATCACATGCAGTTTTTGGGGGACAGTATTGAAAAAATAGCTCAGGTAAAGGCCGGTATTATTGTGAAAAACTGTCCTGTTGTCGTGGCTGATCAGACTAAGGAAGCAATTGATGTTATTAAAAAAGTTGCAGCAGATAAAAAATCACCTGTGATTGTTACAGATGAGATTACTAATATAGAGGAAAAAGACGGAAGATTACATTTCACATATAAAGAGTACAGCGATTTAGTACCTTTCATGCCTGGAGTATATCAGTCGATAAATGCCGCGGTTGCAATTGAGGTGTTAAGAATTCTGGAAGAATGCGGATTCAGGGTACTTAGTGAAGATAATATTAAGAAAGCTCTCGAACAGGCTTCTCTCTGCGGAAGGTTTGAAAAAATATCCGACAGTCCGGTGATGATACTTGATGGCGCACACAATCCGGGTGCTGCAGCGCAGTTGCAGAAAACTGTAGGATTATATTTTACAAATAAGAAGTTAGCCTTTATAATGGGAGTGTTGGCTGACAAGGATTATGACAAAGTGGCCAGGATAATGGCGCCGCTGGCAGATTTTATTGTCACTATAACACCAAATAACAAGCGGGCGTTAGATGCCGATTCTTTAAAAGAGACCGTTAGCAAGTACAATGCTAATGTGGTTTCATCGGATTCTCTTGAGAATGCTTACAATATATTGTTGGAAAAATATAACTTGGGAGAAATAGATGCCATATTGGCATTTGGTTCACTGTCATACCTTGGTGAATTAAAAAGACTTGTTAGGCGAGAAGTCGATAATTGATTGTAGAAAACAGATTAATTAATGAAAGCCTTGCGAGGGAGTCTTGAATAAGTAAGGCAATATAAAGGGCAGAAAGCAATGAAAATAGGAAAATATGATTTTGACTTTGATAATAATGCTTATATAATGGGAATCTTGAATGTGACACCGGATTCATTTTCTGACGGTGGAAAGTGGAATGACGTAGATTGCGCACTTTTTCACACGGAGAAGATGATAGAAGAAGGTGCGGATATCATTGACGTGGGTGGCGAATCAACTCGCCCAGGCTATACTCAGATTTCAGACAATGAAGAGATAGAAAGAGTTAGTCCTGTAATTGAAAGAATAAAGAAGAATTTTGATGTACCTGTTTCTCTTGATACTTACAAGGGTGCTGTGGCAGAGGCGGGAATTAACGCCGGAGCTGATTTGATTAACGATATATGGGGACTCAAATATGATGACAGGATGGCACAGATTATTGCTCAGAGTAATGTTGCATGTTGTCTTATGCATAACAGGGATAATACAGATTATAAGGTATTTATGGATGATGTGTTGTCTGATTTGAAAGAGACAATTGAAATTGCACTTGGTGCAGGCATTAGCAAAGATAAGATAATCCTTGATCCGGGTGTGGGCTTTGCAAAAAGTTATGAACAGAATCTGGAAGTAATAAATAAATGCAACCGGATTTTAGAACTTGGATATCCTGTGCTTCTTGGCACTTCAAGGAAATCTGTGATTGGTATTGGAACCGGCAGAGACAAAGATAACAGAGTAGCGGGAACTGTTGCAACAACAGTGATAGGATATGAGCGAGGATGCAGAATTTTCAGGGTTCATGATGTGGCAGAGAATTTCGATTCCATAAAGATGGCAAGTGAATTGTTAAAGTTGTAAGAAGAACCATATGAAAAAGCGCATGAAAAAAGTGAATGAAATAAGCACATGAAAAATGCGCATGAAAAATGCATGAAATAAATACATGTATGTTTCACGTGAATGATATATAATAAGAAAGCTGTGGATTAAATAATGGATAGGATTGAAATAAAAGGACTGAAGGTATTTGCATATCACGGTGTTTTGGAAAAAGAAAAAGAAGAGGGTCAGGATTTCTTTGTTGATGCAACAATGTATCTTGATATCAAGACTCCTGGGAGAAGTGATGATCTTGATGATACTGTGAATTATGCGTCAGTATGTGAGTTGATTGACAGATTCCTAAAGGAAAACAGATATGATTTGATTGAAACGGCTGCAAGACAGACAGCGATGGAAGTCTTAAGAAAAATGCCAAAAATTAGAGAGATTGAATTGTCAGTTCACAAACCCAACGCGCCTATTGGCTTGCCTTTTGAAGATGTGACGGTTACCGTCAGAGAAAAATGGAATACAGCATATCTTTCAATTGGTTCAAATATGGGCGAAAAAGAAGAATATCTCAATCAGGCAGTGGATGCTCTTTATGATGATGAAAATTGCAGAGTTATTCAAGTTTCTAATTACATTCAGACAAAGCCTTACGGACCGGTTGAGCAGGAAGATTTCTTAAACGGATGCCTCCTAATAGAAACCCTTTACACACCACATGAACTTTTAAAATGCGTCAATGATATTGAAGCAGACGCTCACAGGGAGAGAAAGATTCATTGGGGGCCAAGAACTCTTGATATAGATATTGTCCTTTACAATGAGGAGATTGTTTTTGATACTGACTTGATTATTCCACACAAAGAGATGCACAAGCGTGCTTTTGTGCTGGTTCCGCTTGCACAGATTGCACCTTATGCAATTAACCCGGTTCTTGGAAAGAGTGTTCAGGTGTTGCTTGACGAACTGGATGATTCAAAAACAGAGAGTACTGTAGCTAACAAGTGTGGCGAATGTACCGATTGCTCTGAGTGTGAAGGATGTAAGGGATGTAAGGGATGTCTCTCTGAAAATAATTGAAAAGAAACCAATCATCAGAATTAATTATGAATTATTGGAAATATTGAAAATCAGAATTGATAAGAAATACAATATATGAAATAATCTGAAATAATATGGTAGATACAAAATATGAAATAATATGAAATAATATGGTAGATACAAAATAGGAGATAAGATGGATAAATTACTGGAAATCAGAGATCAAATTGATAATGCAGACAGAGAACTTGTAAAATATTTTGAGAGAAGAATGGAACTTTGCAAGGATGTAGCAGAGTACAAACTTCAGACAGGCAAGCCTGTTTTCGACAGAAAAAGAGAACTTGAGAAAATAGAAAAACTCAGAAATATAGCATCGGACGAATTCTATGCGCACTGCGTTGAAGAGTTGTTTGAGCAGATAATGTCAATGAGCAGAAAAATGCAATATGCATTGCTCAGAGAAGAAGGCGTAAATAATGACATCGGTTTTGAAATGGTTGAAGAGATTCCAAAGGAAGATGTGGAAGTTATTTACCAGGGAATGCCTGGAGCGTATTCACAGCAGGCAACACATAAGTATTTCGGAAAAGATGTGTCTTGTCATTATGTTAAGACCTTCAGAGATGCAATGATTGAACTTAGCAATGGAAAAGGAGATTATGCAGTTCTTCCTTTTGAAAATTCCACTGCCGGAATTGTTACTGAAGTATTTGATTTAATGGTGGAATATGACTGCTATATTCTTGATACATTTGATATACCTATTGATCATGCAGTTCTTGGAATAAAGGGAGCGACCTTGGAAGACATTAACAAAGTCTATTCTCACAAGCAGGCGCTGGCTCAGAGTGAAGTATATCTTGATGGAAAAGGTTGGGACAGGGTAAGCTATCTCAACACTGCAACCAGTGCTAAACTTGTTGCAGATACTAATGACAAGTCTGTTGCAGCTATTGCCAGTGAGAAGGCAGCAGAGATTTACGGACTTGATATTTTGGACAGACATGTAAACAGTGCTTACGGAAACGCAACAAAATTTATTGTTGTCAGTAGAAAGAAGATTGCAAGAAAAGATGCGAAGACTATTTGTATCAGTTTTGAGATGCCTCATGAGAGTGGTTCGCTCTATACAATGCTTTCTCACCTTATATATAACGACATCAACATGACTATGATTCAGTCACGTCCGATTAAAGACAGAAACTGGCAGTACAGATTCTATATTGAATTTGAGGGTACTGCGCACCAGTCAGGAGTTGTGAATGCACTTAGCGGAATAAACGCTGAGGCACACAATATGAAGATACTTGGAAATTATTGATGAATACAATTTATTGACACCAATTCAGCCACCCCAGCTCGAATTCGCTTCGCTACTTCTCGCTGAGTTGGTTCCCCAAATACACATAAATAAAATAACCTGATTTTGAATGCGAGCATTCAATCAGGTTATTTTATTTATGTGTGCTTGGCTGAATTGGTGTCCATAAAAGTGTTTTTAGCCTTTTTTTGTTTTTGCAAACCAAGAAAATACAAGTTTTATTGTGACTCTTGTACAAAGTGCACAAAAAAATAATTCGAAAAGATAATGGGTTTCACGAAAATCGCAATAGGTAAATAAAACTGATTTTTACCTATGGCGATTTTTTTGATTTGATTTTATACTTTCATTAGTACAAAATCAGGGAATTAAAAAAGGAAAAAGGGTTAAGATTAGAGAAGGTATTTGATGTCTTTCAATGTGAAAAAATAGAGGGATTTCACAAAGATTAAGGAGGAACAAATGCATAATCTTTTAAAAATCGGAAAGAGAGCGTTAGCGCTCACATTGACTATGTGCCTTTCTATAGGTGCATATCCAACAGCGGGAAATTTCAAATCAACACAACAGGTAGAGGCTGCAGAGGGAACAGGCTTTACATCTTACGACTTTCTTAAGGTTGAGGGAACTTACATTAAGAACAACTCAGGAAAAGGTAACAATGTTTACCTTAGGGGAACAAATATCGGAAATTTATTTGTTCAGGAGAGCTGGATGAGTTCCACAGACGCCAAAGATCAGAAAACTATCATTGAAACACTCACAAACAGATTTGGACAGGATAAGGCTTTAGAGTTGCTTGATTATTATGAGAGCAATTATTTTACAGAGGACGATTTTGAAAAATGTAAAAACATGGGAATGTCTGTTATCAGAGTTCCGTTTACTTATATGAATTTATATAAGAAAACAGGTAATAATTGGGTGTTGAGAAGTGACGCATTTAACCGTCTTGACTGGATTGTTGAGCAGGCAGGTAAGAGAGGAATCTATGTTATCTTAGATCTTCACGGTGCTTTCGGTTCACAGAGCGGACAGGATCACTCAGGAGAGGTTATTGACAATGTTGCTGATGTTACATTCTTCAGCAATGAAACTCTTCAGAATCAGACACTTGATATGTGGAAAGTGATTGCAAATCATTATAAGGGAAATCCAGCAGTCGCAGCGTATGACACATTAAATGAGCCGGGTGAAAAGGCGGGCTCAACAGGTGAGAAACACTGGAAATTCTATGACAAGATGTACAAGGCAATCCGTTCGGTTGATCCTGACCACATTCTTATTATGGAATCATGCTGGGGAACAGGTAACCTTCCAAACCCAAGCAAATATGGTTGGACAAATGTTGTTTATGAATATCATCATTATCCATGGAGTTATGTTGATGACAATGAGGAAAATCTTAACGGACAGAAGGCAGCAATTGACAACCTTGTTAACAGTGTAAATAACGCTAACTACGGCGTACCTACATACATTGGCGAGTTTAACTGCTTCGACGGTGATGCAAAGTGGCAGTATGTAATTAAGAAAATGAATGATGCAGGATGGCATTATACAAACTGGTCATACAAAGCACGCGGAATGGGTAGCTGGGGTATTTATCACGAATATGAAGCTCAGGCAAAGGTTAAACCGGGAGAAGATTCTGAATCAACAATCAGAACAAAATGGGGTTCAGGTTCAATCGGAACAAAACCAAACTCTACGGGTGTTACATACAACAACATGAAGCCTTTCATGCCGGGGACAGTTGTATTTGCAGACAAGGCTTTGACTGATGATGATTTCTTTGCAATCAAGGCAAACATCAACAACAAGTATGTATGCGCAGACAAATACGGTGAAGCAAAATTAGTTGCGGACAGAGATTCATTTGGTGGTTGGGAAGAGTTCAGAGTAATCAATAATGCTGACGGAACAATCTCATTCCAGTCAAGATCAAACAACAAATATCTCTGTGCAATTTTTGATGACGCAGATACAGAGAATCCAATCAAGGCAAGAAGCAATAAGATTAGTGATTGGGAAAAATTCTACTTAGTAAATAACAATGACGGAACATATTCATTGAGAACATATACAAACAGCAAATATGTTCAGACTGATATCAATGATGCGACAGCAGGTATTCTTCATGCGGCAAGTGATACAATTGGAACATGGGAGAAATTTACTTTTGTTGCAGTATCAAATCAGTCTTCACTTCCTGGAAATAACACACAGCCTGCTACAACACAGAACCAGCAGACTTCAAATCAGCAGCAGACATCACAGTCTTCACAGACTACAGTTAATTGTCCGGGAACATTTGAGGTTGACAGTTATTCTGCAAAATCAAGTGAGGTTACTATTTCAACAAACAATGGTGTTAAATTGGCAGGAAACCTTGTAAATGGTTCTTACCTTGAATACAAAGTAAATGTTGCAAAAGCGGGAAAATATGATTTCAACGTTAATCTTGCAACAACAAGTGCGGACAGAACATTAACTATTTCAGTAGACGGTTCAAGTGTTGGAACAATCAAACCTCAGGCGGCAGCAGGCTGGTTTGACTTTGCTCCGTACAAGTTGGCAATTAATTTTGCAGCAGGCGTTCACACAGTTAGAATTTCAGCATCAGGAAGCTGCAATATTTCAGCACCTTCATTTACAGAATGGGAAGAAGAAGTAAGTGTTGAAGTTCCACAGTCAACATCTACAACTAAATTTGGAAATGACTTTAAGGTAGTTGCTTATTATCCAAACTGGTATGGAAACTACACAAGCAAAGTTCAGTGGGATAAGCTTACACACTGCTATTATGCATTCGGTCTTCCAAGTGCAAGCGGAGATGGAACAATGGCAAGTATCAGTGGTGAATCATCAAATATTAAGGCAATGATTAATGCATGTGACCAGAATAATGTTGTTCCTGTCCTCTCAGTAGGTGGATGGTCACATTCAGGTTCTCCTGACGGATTATGTAAGACAGTATTTGAGTGGAATACAGATACAGAAGCAAAACGTCAGTCGCTTGCAAGCAGTATTGTTACACAGGCAAAGACACAGGGATTCAAGGGTGTTGATATTGACTGGGAATACCCTACATCTTCATCACAGGCTCAGTATGTTGACTTTATGAAGAAACTTAGAACGCTCTGTGATCAGAACGGAATGATTCTTACAGTTGCAGTAGCAGCTACAAGCGGATCAGGATTTACAAGCGAAGTATTAAACTTATTGGATTTTGTTAACCTTATGGCATATGACGGAAATGCAGGTTCAGGGCATTCACCATACAGCCTTGCAACACAGTCATTCGAGTATTGGAAGAATACGATGGGAGTTCCTGCTAACAAATTAGTAATCGGAGTTCCTTTCTATGAGAGACCAAACTGGGCATCATACGCTGATGTCGTAGCAGTGAATTCAGCTTATGCTCAGCAGGATTCAGCTGTAATCAACGGAACAACAGTATATTACAACGGTATTCCAACAATGAAAAAGAAAGCTCAGTACGCAGCACAGAACGCAGGCGGCATTATGATTTGGGAAATCAGTCAGGATGCCACATCACAGGATTTGAGTTTGTTAACTGCAATAAACAGCGCAATCCTTCCAATCGTTGGAACAGGCTCAACAACTACAGCAACAGTTACAGATGTTCCGGGAACAGTTAAGGTTGATTCGTTCGGTGGTAAGTCTTCAGGTATCACAATCAACACATCAGGAACACCAACATATGCAGGAAATATTACAAATAATGCATACCTTGATTATTATATTAAGGTTGCGCAGAAGGGTACATATACTTTGACACTGAACCTTGCAGCAGGTGATGCTCAGTATAATGCAAAGAATATCCTTGTAAAATTAAATGACAACACAGTTGTAACAGTACCAATTACTGCAAGCAGCTCATGGACAACATTTGTTCCTCACACAGCTACAGTTACTTTTGCAGCAAAGGGAACATACAAACTTTCATTAGTATCAGACGGCGGCGCATGTAATATTACGGACTTTACACTCACAAAGAATGAAGAAACAACTACACAGGCTCCTACAGTAGCTCCAACAGAAACTTCAACTGAATCACCTACAGAGGCTCCAACAGAAGCACCTACAGAAGTTCCAACAGAAATAACTACATCTTACAGTGATTCAGTTAAACTTACTATTGAAGGATATCAGATTAGTACTTCATATGAAGGACACAGAGTATTGTACTCAATCTCAGATCCTGAGAATAAAGTTGTTGATTTCGGACTTGTATATGCACTCAGCGGTGAAGTGTCAGAATCTGATGTTTATTATGGAAGCAACCCACAGAAAGTATTTGCATTCCAGGCAACATCAGCAGGAAAGGTATCTTACCATTCAGATGTACTTGCAGATTCAACAAGTTATGCAATGACAATGAAGTTCATCAAGAGTGCTGAGTACTACAATTCAGGAATGTATGTAAGAGCTTACGCACATCTTGCAAATGGCGAATATGTATATAGCGATGTAAGCGAATCTTCTGTATATCAGATTGCAAACACACTGTACCAGAAACGTATGATGAATAATAAAGTATCACATGACTATCTATTCAACACAATTTTAAAGGTTGTAAAGCCTGATTATGCTGAAAGAGATTATGATTATGGATTCGATTTGATTTCATAATGAAAGAATAATATGTAAAATTGTGAAGAATAATCATAGAGAATAATCATATAGGATAATTTGAGAAAAATGATTTGAGTTAAAGGCGGTAATCATTGGACTTGTGAGCCAGTGGTTATCGCTTTTTTATTTCAAGAATAATAAGAAGAATAATGTACATTTCTTTAGGATGTGATATAATGGGTGTATAAGTTTGTACGGAAGCTACAATTGAATAGGAGGGATATAGTTGATAGATGAGAAATACACTATACTCATTGTCGATGATGAGGAAGAAAATCGCAAACTTTTAGTGGAAATATTAGGTGATGAATTTGATATAATTGAAGCAACAGGCGGCCAGAGTGCAATTGATATTTTGGATAGCGATGGGGATTCCATTGATATTGTTTTGTTGCATGAAGATATGACTGGGGTTGATGGATTTGATGTACTTACCAGTATGAATAACAAGATGCTTATTCAGAATATTCCGGTTATTATGTTGTCTACAGTTGGTTCTTCTTATAACAGTAGAAGAGCTTTCGGACTTGGCGTAACGGATTATATCATTGCTCCGTTTGACAGCGTTATTGTAAAAAGAAGAGTTATTAATACGCTCAGTTTGTATTCTAAGCAGAAGAAACTTATTGCTCTACTGGTTAGGCAGATTTACAAGCGTGAGAAGAATGCCAATGTTATGGCCAATATTTTGGGACATATCGTAGAGTTTAGAAATGGAGACGACTGTTCCCATGTTCTTAATGTAGGTGTTATTACAAAGATTATTTTAGAGCGTCTCAATGAGATTAGCGATTATAGGTTTACTTACGATGAGATTTTGCTTATCAGTACAGCTGCAACGCTTCATGACATAGGAAAGATTACTATTCCGGAAGAGATTGCATACAAGTCAGGTAAACTTACCGAGGAAGAGTTTGAGATTATGAAGACTCATTCAACAGCGGGAAGATTTATTCTTGATGAGATGAAGTCTTATGAGAACGAAGAACTTATCAAGGTTGCAAAGGATATATGCCTGTCGCACCATGAGAGATATGATGGCAATGGCTACCCTTATGGATTGAAGGGTGATGATATTCCTATCACAGCTCAGGTAGTCGGATTGGCTGATGCTTATGACGTTCTTACAAGTGAGAGAGTATATAAGAAGCAGTTTGATCACGAAAAGGCTGTTCTTATGATTGAGTACGGTGAATCCGGAGAGTTTAATCCTATAGTTTTAAAGGCCTTCAAAGATGTAAATGAAAAAATTAGAGAGGAATTAAAGATTAATCCAATCGACAGAAATGTTGATTTGGAGATTAGAAGAACGCTTGAAGAATTTCTTAAAAAGGAAGACATCGATATTATCGACAGAGCAATGGAATTGTTAGAGAAGAATTGATAATACAGAATCAGCGATGGTAATGCTGGAGAAGAATTGAAAACATAGACAGAGGTCGCGAAAGCGACCTTTATCTTTGTGTTAAAACGATATCTGATTTGTGAAGGGGAGAAACATTGAAAAATATTGGGATGATAACAGCACTTTTATTGAGTTTGGCGCTGGTAGGATGTAGTGGAATACAACAATCTGAAAAGAGTCCAAACAGTAAGGAAGAAAAAAGTGAAGCGTGCAATGCAGATAATAATGATGAAAGTAGTATTGAGAATAATACGAACGAAAAAGACAATTTGAAAGAGGATGGAGGAAAGAATAAAGTGGATGCGCATATTAATGAGATTTTAGAAACTATGACGTTACATGAGAAGATATGCCAGATGTTTATTGTTATACCGGAGGTGCTTACAGGAGTAGATAAGGTTACGATGGCCGGAGAGATAACAGAGAAAAAACTGGAAGAATATCCTGTGGGTGGAATGATTTATATGGAGTATAATCTTGTATCAAAGGAACAGACAGTAGAGATGATTTCAAAGACACAGAAATTTGCAAAAAAGAATCACGGTATAGGCATGTTTATTAGTGTGGATGAAGAGGGCGGAAAAGTAGCAAGATGTGCAGAGAGCCTTGGTACAACGCAATTTAAACCAATGTATGAATATAAGGAAGAAGGAACACCAACTGCATATCAGAATGCCAAGAAAATTGGAAGTGATATAAAGCAGTTTGGATTTAATCTTGATTATGCACCGATTGCAGATACTTGGTCAAATCCGGAAAATCAGATAATCGGAACGCGTGCTTACAGTGATGATTTTGAAGAAACGGCAGAACTGGTAGAAGCAGCGGTGAAAGGTTATTGCGACGGAGGAGTTCTGACCACACTCAAACATTTTCCTGGGCATGGAGATACACAGACTGACAGTCATGTTGGAATTGCAACTTCAGATAAGACAATTGAACAGCTTGAGAAGGAAGAATATCTGGCTTTTGAGAGAGGAATAAAAGCCGGCGCAGATATGGTTATGATGGGACATATCACTATGAATTCTGTGGATAAACTTCCGGCTACTTTGTCATATGAGATGGTTACAAATCAGCTCAGAAACAAGCTTGGATTCAAGAAAGTAATAATAACTGACGCAATGAACATGGGAGCAATAGCAAATAATTACACTGTTGAAGAGGGAACAATAAAAGCTATTCAGGCAGGAAATGATATTATATTAATGCCTATGGATATAGAACGTGCCGTAAAGAGTGTGGAAGATGCAGTGGCAAATGGAACAATAACAGAAGAGCGAATAGAAGAAAGTGTAAAGAGAATATTTATACTAAAGATTCAAATGGGGCTGCTTGACATGGAGTAGAAATGTCGCATGCTTAACAGCGCGAAGAAACAGCGCTTTAAGCTGAAGGAGCGGTTGTCAGAATTATTAAAGAGAAAAAAACAAAAAGCAAAGGAACTGTAGTTATAGTCCTTTGCTTTTTTGTTATCCACGGTCGTCAAATGCAGAAAGTTTACTTTCATGCATTTGACGACCGTGATACAGTCCCGAAACAAGCATAGCGGTTTCGGCGATTTGTGCTTGAATTAGTATATATCATGTTCAATTCCAAGATTTAATTCAAGGAACTTTAGTATGTCCTGTCTGACTTCATCTTTTCCGACTTCGTTGAAAAGCTCATGTCTCATGCCTGGATACATTTTTGAGTATATGTTTGTGAATCCGGCACTTTTGAGCTTATTTACTGATTCCTGCCATTTCTTATCGCTGATACGACAAGGGTCTTCTGCGCCGGAAATGAACATAATAGGAAGGGAAGTATTTTTGTTTTTATATCCTTCCGGAGAATAAACGTTAATCAGTAGATTGCATAGAGCCTTGTATCCGTTCAATGTAAAAGGAACACCGCATAACGGATCACGGTTGAATCTGTCTACAACATCTCCGTCTGTAGTAAGCCAGGCATTCTTGATACCTTCTTTTGCAAAAGGTTTGTCAAATGACTTTAACACAATATTGGTTATAAACTGACTTCTGTGCCTCCATCCTTTGAAATAGGCCATAAATGATATAAAGTTCTTTGATGTTCTAAGGAAAGGTCGCGGGGATGGAGACCCCATTACAATCAGCGCATTTATTTCCTTAGAGTGACGTTTGAGAAATGATCTCACTATAAGAGACCCCATACTGTGTCCAATAAGAACAACAGGAAGCTTAGGATATATTTTTTTCAAATAATCATTGAAAGCGACAACATCCTGAACAAGAATCTTCATTCCCTTTGAAGTGAAATAACCCAAATCATCTTCAGTAGAAATGTTATCGCCGTGTCCTCTCATATCCTGAATGGCACAGATATATCCCATCTTGCTAAAATATTCAAGAGTTTCCAAATATCGTCCACGATGCTCCATCATTCCGTGAACAAAATGCATTATTCCAAGAATCTTGATTCGATCGTCAGGAATAATAATAGTGACTGGTCTCATTTGACAACCTCCGATTTTGTGCTGTATCTAAAAGTCAGTTTAAATACTCATATTAATTGTCAGAATCCATTATCGGAACTGACTATTGGTATTAATTGTCAGAATCCATATCGTCAGTGCTGTATACAGTTCTCTTTCTTGCCATTTCGTCATTTTCAAGATATTCGTCGTAAGTTGTAATCTTGTCAATTAACTGACCGTTAACGATTTCCATAATTCTGTTGGCAGTAGTCTGTACAACCTGATGATCTCTTGAAGAGAAGAGAAGAACACCAGGGAACTTGATAAGCCCGTTGTTGAGTGCTGTGATTGATTCCATGTCTAAGTGGTCAGTAGGCTCGTCGATAATAAGAACGTTTGCTCCTGAAATCATAAGCTTTGAAAGCATAACTCTAACTTTCTCTCCACCGGATAATACCTTGACTTTCTTGACACCGTCTTCACCTGCAAAGAGCATTCTTCCAAGGAAGCCGCGTACATATGTTGCGTCCTTAATCTCTGAATACTGTGTTAACCAGTCAACGATGATATCATCGCAGTCAAAGTCCTTTGTGTTATCTTTAGGGAAGTAAGACTGTGTAGTTGTGATTCCCCATTTGTATGTTCCTTCATCAGGCTCCATCTCGCCTGTTAAAATCTTAAATAATGTAGTCTTTGCGATTCCGTTTGAACCAACAAAAGCAATCTTGTCTTCACGACCAACAACAAATGAAATGTTGTCTAATACCTTAACGCCGTCGATAGTCTTTGAAATACCTTCAACAGTAAGTACTTCGTTACCAATTTCACGCTCAGGTCTGAAGTCTATGTAAGGATATTTTCTGCTTGAAGGCTTAATATCGTCGAGCTCAATCTTTTCAAGGGCACGTTTTCTTGAAGTAGCCTGCTTAGATTTTGAAGCATTTGCGCTGAATCGCTGTATGAATTCCTGAAGTTCTTTGATTTTTTCTTCTTTCTTACGGTTTGCTTCTTTCATCTGTTTAACAATCAACTGACTTGACTCATACCAGAAGTCGTAGTTACCTGCATAGAGCTGAATCTTTGCATAGTCGATATCGGCAATCTGTGTGCAGACCTTGTTAAGGAAATATCTGTCGTGGGATACAACGATAACTGTATTGTCGAAGTTGATAAGGAATTCTTCTAACCATGCGATAGCGTCCAAATCCAAGTGGTTAGTAGGCTCGTCGAGAAGAAGGATGTCAGGATTACCGAATAATGCCTGAGCAAGAAGAACTTTGACCTTGAGGTTGCCGTTCAATTCTTTCATAGTCTGATAGTGATATTCAGTATCTACACCAAGACCGTTTAAAAGAGTTGCAGCATCAGATTCTGCTTCCCATCCGTTTAATTCTGCAAATTCACCCTCGAGTTCACTTGCTCTGATACCGTCTTCGTCAGAAAAATCTTCCTTCATGTAGATGGCATCTTTTTCTTTCATTATATCGTATAAGCGTTTGTTACCCATGATAACAGTATCAATAACAGTAAATTCGTCATACTGGAAGTGATCCTGCTTCAGGAAAGAAAGACGCTCACCCGGAGTTATTACAATTTCACCGTTTGTAGGCTCGAGTTCTCCTGTAAGAATCTTTAAGAAAGTAGATTTTCCGGCACCGTTTGCACCGATTAATCCGTAACAGTTACCGGGAGTAAATTTGATATTTACATCCTCAAATAAAGCTTTTTTACCAAATCTTAATGTAACATTGTTAGCACTTATCATTACTATTATTACCTCTCTCTAAAAAAATACGCGTTGATTTTTACTCAATCCTACCTATTATATCAGTTTTTTTATTATTAGGCAAACAGAGTGAGTAACGTTTTGAAATTTGCACGATAATCTCTAGAGATAATCATTCACACAAAATTCATTTAAATAGGTAATAGTTTTATGTTTTAAAAACAATATCATTGTGGTATAATGACTATCGAGTATGCGTTATACGGACGGAAAAGGAAAGGATACACCATGGATTTGAGAAGCAGGTTAGTTATAGAAAGAGGAAATCCACTTATATTAGGGGCTACAGTTCTTGGAGAATCGGTTAACTTTGCGTTTACTGCAAAGCTTAACAGCAACTGTGAATTAGTGCTGTACGAAAAAGGAAAAACAAACGAAGCACTCAGGATTCCATTTGAAAATGCGCAGGTAATCGGTAACGTATTTGCCATGAAGGTTATTGGTCTTGATTACAAGAAGTATGATTACAATTTTTCAATTGACGGAAGAATTGTTACCGACGCATATGCTAAAGCGCTTTCAGGAAAAGAAAATTGGGGAGTTAAGCCTGTTGATATCAGAGCGAGCATAGTAAGTGATGATTTTGACTGGGAGGGTGATGCACCACTTAATACTCCGTTTGAAGATACTATCATGTACAGACTTCATGTCAGAGGCTTCACAAAGCATTCCTCTTCAAAGGTAAAGCACAAGGGAACTTATCTTGGAATTGTTGATAAGATTCCACATCTTGTTGACCTTGGTATTACTATGGTTGAACTTATGCCTGCATACGAGTTCAATGAAGTTCCTGTCGAGACAAAACCGGACAGCCCTTACTATTCTGTTATCAAGCAGGATACAATCAATTTCTGGGGATATACAGGAGGATATACTTTCTCTCCAAAGGCGTCATTTGCATTTTCGAATAAGAGTGGTGGAGAAGTTGAAGAATTTAAATACATGGTAAAGGAACTTCATAAGGCCGGAATCGAAGTATCCATGGAGTTTTTCTTCCCGGAAGGGACTAATCCTACACTTATAATAGACTGTCTGCACCATTGGATTATGAATTACCATATTGATGGTATTCATATCAACTGCGAAGACGCCGTAATGAAGATGGTTCAGACTGATAATTTACTTAGCAGAACAAAGATATTTACGTATACATTCCCTGTGGACACTGATTTTTACAATGCCCGTGGAGAGTACAGGAATCTTGCCAATTTCAACGATGATTTCATGGTGTCGGCAAGAAGATTTTTGAAGGGTGATGAGGATATGCTCGGCACCATTTCATACAAAATTAAGGCTAACCCAAGTGGAGTTGCCATGGTCAATTACGTTGCAAATCACAACACATTTACATTATTTGACCTGGTGTCTTACGATAAGAAGTACAATGAGGCAAACGGTGAAGCCAACGCAGACGGAGCAGTTTATAATTACAGCTGGAACTGTGGTGTAGAGGGTGTTACCAGAAAGAAGAAGGTTCTCGACCTTCGAAGAAAGCAGATAAAGAATGCATTATCTATGGTTCTTCTCAGTCAGGGAGTTCCAATGATTTACTCAGGCGATGAGATGTGCAACAGTCAGCAGGGTAACAATAATCCGTATTGTCAGGATAACGAGATATCATGGGTAGAGTGGAACACAAACGCAATGGCAAAGGACGTTCTCTCATTTGTAAAAGAGACGATTAAGTTCAGAAAGAGTCACACTGTGCTTCATACTCCTACGGAGCCTAGAATGATGGACTACAAGGGATGTGGTCTTCCTGATATGTCATATCATGGCACAAAGGCATGGTATCCTGATTTCAGTAACTTTAACAGACATTTCTCTGCAATGTATTGTGGCAAATACGCTGAGTGTTTTGGACATGAAGCAGAGAATGACATCTACATTGCCTACAACATGCACTGGAATCAGCAGGCATTTGGAATCCCTTCACCGAGATCAGGAATGAGATGGGAAGTGATGTATACAACAGATATGTATGCAAAGATTCAGATAGAGAACAGAATCTTTTTGGCACCGCCAAGAAGTGTTACAGTGTTGGTGATGAAGTAGATATTTATATAGAGAGATTACTCTTTAAATATCGAAAATTGGAATTGTTATTGGAATAATATAACAGAATAATATAGCAGAATAATATAGCAGAATAATTATCGGAGATAAAATAGAAAATGAATGCAGAAAGAACTGTGGCAAATGATAACGTAATAAGTACTATTAAGAAGGTTGGAATTGACGGGACAACTCTCAAATGGATAGCTCTTATTGCTATGGTGATAGATCATGTAGGTGCAGTTTTTTTTGTACCTGAGACTACAACTTATTTTGTGCTTAGGGCAATAGGAAGACTAAGCTTTCCTATCTTTGCATTTTTGATTACTCAGGGATATGTTCATACCGGAAATTGGAAAAAATATGCGCTGAGACTTTTGTTATTTGCATTTGTATCTGAGATTCCATATGATCTGGCATTTTATAATTCAGTTTTTAGTATAAAAAAGCAGAACATCTTTTTCACTTTGCTGCTTGGTTTATTAGTAATCAGACTTAAAGACTATATAACTAATGATTTGAAAATGCCAAAATGGGCAGTCGAAAATGATATGGTTGTACTTGTACAGTCGGGTATTCAGTTATTTGTAATTATTACTTTATGCTTGTTGGCTTACAAAGCGAATCTTTGCTATTCCTATCCGGGAATACTTCTCATTGCGTTGTTTCATGCGATGAGAGGAAGAATGGATGGAATTGTCTGGCCGAACGTGATATTTTCATTTATGTTTGGAAAGATTCAGTTGTTTGGAATGGCGGCAATCATTCCATTGTCATTATATAATGGCAAGCCCGGAAACAGAAAATACAAATGGCTGTTTTATATTTACTATCCGGTACATCTGGTATTGTTTTGGATGATACATAAATACCTGTAGTGTCTATCAAAAAATATGAAAGAACAAATAATTGATGTAATGAAAAATAAAGGAGACATTTATGCCTAAGCAAAAAAATGACATGAGCAGAGTGCTGGCTGACAGTTTTTTGGAATTGGTGTTAACTAATCCTATTAACAAGATAACTATCAAGCAGATAACTGATAATGCCGGTGTTATAAGAACGACATTTTATAATCATTTTCAGGATAAATATCAGCTGGTGGAATATATCATCAGTGAGGATTTGTTAAAACCTATCCAGCCGCTAATACAGAATAAACTTTGGTCGGAAGCAATCCTGTTGGTACTTACAACAATTGAGAATAATAAAGTGATATTTGGTAAGATATCAAAGATTGAAGGACAGGATTCTTTTGAGGTTATGGCAGAGAGGCAGTTGAAAGATATCATTTTAAATGTAATGGAAACAAATGGAAACTGGAGCAGCCCTTCTGAGTACGTTTGGATAACTCCTGAGCGTATTGCAAAGTATTACTCAAAGATGGTTATATATATTGTTAAAGAGTGGATAGAGGGCGGATTTGAAGTGTCTCCACAAGACATTGTACATATTCACGAGTATTTTATGACAAAGAATATCAATGACTTTCTATTTAACGAATAACTTAAAAGTAGATGTCCCCCGCCCTTAAACAAAGTGAAGTTGGGGATAAAAATTATTACTATATATTATAAATGTTTATCTAAAAAAGACATATCGCATGATATGTCTTTTTTTTATGACGCATTTGAATCATTGATTATGTTGTTTGAATCAATTTTTTAATATCATAACATTGAAGAAAAACAATAAGAATAGCGAGGTGTTGGTGTATGAATGGTTTGGGAAAGATTGTAGTTAAGATGAGATATATCATTTTAATTGTGTCAGTTTTACTTTTGATTCCATCAGCTATAGGATTCCTGAATACAAGAATTAATTATGATATTCTCTCATATTTACCGAAGGATATTGAAACAATGAAGGGTCAGGATATTCTTCTTGATGAGTTTGGAACCGGCGGCTTTTCAATGTGCGTTGTGGAGGGGATGGATAATAAAGATGTTTCCTCAATGAAAAAAGAGATGGAAAAGGTTGACCATGTTAAGAAGATTATCTGGTATGATTCAATCGCTGATTTGTCAATTCCTATGGATATGTTGCCTGATAAGGTGCACGACTTTTTCATTAATAAGGATAAAGATTCAACATTGATGGTTGCACTTTATGACACGTCATTATCTGCAGATGAGACTATGAATGCAGTTAAGGAACTTAGAAAGGTAGCAAATAAGAACTGTTACATCAGTGGAATGTCAGCAATTGTTACTGACATTAAAGACCTGGTAGAAAAGGAAATACCTGTATATGTAATAGTTGCGGTTATTCTTTCCACAATAGTGTTACAACTTACTATGGATTCTGCAGCAGTTCCTATTTTTTTCTTACTTAGTATAGGAATGGCTATTATATATAATCTTGGAACGAATTTTATAAAGGGTGAGATATCGTATCTGACACAGGCGCTGACAGCAGTGTTACAGCTAGGTGTTACCATGGATTATTCCATATTTTTGTGGCATAGCTACGAGGAAGAAATAGATCTGCATCCGGAGGGTGACAAAAAAGAGGCAATGGCAACTGCCATAAATAAGACTATAGTTTCGGTTTTCGGAAGTTCAATTACTACAGTGGCAGGTTTTATTGCACTTTGCTTTATGAGCTTTACTCTCGGACTTGATCTTGGTAGCGTAATGGCAAAAGGCGTGGTACTTGGCGTAATAGGATGCGTAACTATACTTCCGTCCATGATACTGGTCTTTGATAAGATAGTTCAAAAGACAAGACACAGAGCTATTATTCCTGATTTGGGATTTATCGGCAAATTTATAGCTAATCACGCAATTGCCTTTGTTGTTTTATTTGTTGTAATACTTGTTCCTGCACTTTGGGGTTACACCCATTACGATGTGTATTACGATTTGGTTGGTTCACTTCCAAAGTCACTTGACAGTATTATCGCAAATAAGGAACTTGAAGAAAACTTTAATACAAATGCAGTTCATATAGTCATAGCCGACAGCAGCCTGTCACAGAAACAGTCGGCTGATATGGAAGAAGAAATAAAAAATGTACCGGGTGTAAAGGCGGTTCTTGGTGCTGATACCATCGTGAGTCCGGTCGTTCCTAAAGATATTCTTCCGGAAGATTTACTTGAAAAGGTGGAGAATGATGATGTTGAGATGATAATGATTTCGTCTGAATATCAGGTTGCATCTGATGAGGTGAATAAACAATGTACGACAATCAATAAAATAATCAAGAAATATGATGATTCAGCAATGTTGATTGGCGAGGCACCATGTACAAAAGATTTGATTGATATAACGGCAAAGGATTTTAAGGTAGTAAGTATTGTATCTATTGCGTTGGTATTCTTAATAATCTTAGTAGTGTTCAAATCGATTTCGCTTCCTGTAATTCTTGTATCCGTTATCGAGTTTGCAATTTTTATCAACATGGGATTGGCATATTATACTGATACAACGCTTCCGTTTATCGCCTCAATTGTTATTGGAACTATTCAGTTGGGCGCAACAGTAGATTATGCAATATTAATGACGAATAAATATAAGATTGCAAGAACATCAGGAGCCGGAAAGAAAGAAGCAATTCAGACTGCATTACAGGGGTCAATCCAGTCTGTAATTGTAAGTGCATTAAGTTTCTTTGCAGCAACATTTGGAGTTGGAATATATTCAAATGTGGACATGATCAGTTCCCTTTGCGGTTTGATGTCGAGAGGGGCAATTGTAAGTATGATTGTTGTAATTTTTATTCTCCCTGCAATGTTAAATGTTTTTGATAAAGTGATTATCAAAACAAGTATGGGATTTGAAAATGTAAAATAGAACGGCAAATATAACTAAGAAGTAGATGGCCCCCCCTCTAAACAAAGTGAAGGCGGGGGTAAGAAAATTTACTGAGTAGGGGTCCAATCTCCTTCTCAGTTATAAGCCTCCGGCGGATTGCAGAAATGCGCAGATGAAAATGTCAGCATGAGATAACTTACAGAGTAAATTATCTCATGACTGACGCGCATTTCGCAGCAAGAACGCTGAGGCGTTCTTGAAAATAATGTACATATTTGAAAGAGAGTACCGAATAATCATCGATTGGTACTCTCTTTTAAATATTATGCAAATTAATCTCTGTTCATGGACGCAATTCTTCCAAAAATGCTGAGAGAATACAGCCCGCATATTCCGACTACGGCATATATTATTCTCGACAACCAACTGAAATTGCCGAATAGAAATGCTACCAGATCGAATTCTAAAAATCCGATAAGTCCCCAGTTGATTGCGCCAATAATAACAACGGCTAATGCAGTATAGTCTAATCCTTTTGAATTCATAATAACCTCCTGTAATAATCTGACTTTTATTAATTTTGACATTGTCAGAAGTATTATTATCATTACCTAAAATCAGAAAATTATTACAGAATTGATTTGGTTAAAATGTGCAAATTAAAATCAGCTGTAACAACAATTATTAGAACAATACAAAAGATATTATTGACTCTGAAATGATTTTGTTAGATAATTAAAGATGGTTTTTAAGGAGAAAAAATATGGCAAAAAATAAAAGAGTTGTTAGATACAAAGCACCAATAAATATAAACGTTGGAATCGTTGTATTCGGAATAATCTTTTTATATGTAGCTGTTTATGTAATCAGATATTATTCTCAGGAGAGAGTTACTTATTATGAAGTAGTCAAAGGAACTGTTGCAGATGATTCCAGTCATTCATATACTGCGATAGCTCTAAGAAATGAGAAAGTAAGTTTTACAGAAGAATCAGGATACATTAATTTTTATGCAAGAGAAGGATCTCGAGTTGCAAAGAATACAACATTATACAGTTTGGATAAGAGCGGAAAGATAAATGAATTGTTGGCAAAGATGAGCGATGAGGATAAAAAATTATCAGATTCCAATATTGCCACAATAAAGAAACAGTTATCAGGTTTTGTAAATAATTACAGTGAGATGGAATTTCATGAAGTGTACAACTTCAAAAGTTCAATTCAGGGAAATATCATAGAACTTCTCAACAATAATGCTATTGAAAATATTTATAAGTCTCTGGGAGATTCAAGTGAAGGACAGTTTACAATAAATAAGGCTGAAAATACAGGAATTGTTGAGTATTTTGTAGATAATTATGAGGATCTTAAAGCTGAAGATTTGAAAAAATCAGACTTTGACAAAGAAAACAGGCATGTTGCCAAGATCAACACAGGAGAACTTGTTGAAAAAGGAGCTCCTATTTATAAGACGGTCACTCAGGAACAGTGGAAACTTGCAATCCCTCTGTCCGATGAGGATGTGGAAAAGTATGCTGATAAGACAGCAATTAAGATTAGATTTAAGAAAGACAAAACAAAGGTTGTAACAAATTTTGAAATTGTCAAGGGAGCAGACAAAAAGAAGTACGGAATATTTACTTTCCAAAAATATATGATTAAGTATGCTGCGGACAGGTTCATTGATATTGAGATTATTGAGGATAATATAACAGGACTTAAGATTCCTAAGAAATCTCTTGTCAACAAAGATTTTTATGTTATTCCGATTGAGTACAAGACATCAGGTGGTGCCGGAAAGAATAAGAAAGATGGTTTTATTGTCAGAAAATATGAAAAGACAAAGGCAAAAGATGTGTTCGTTGCATTTGAGATTCATAATGAGGATGACAAGTATTGTTACATAGACATGAATGATCTCAATGCAGGTGATGAGATTATAATGCCGTCAAAGAACAAGAAGGCTTTGAGCAAAGAAAAATCCGAAACGGACGATAAAAAAGAAAAAGAAAGCGAATCATCAGAGAGTGAAACTTCTGAGGGCGATTCTTCAGAGGGCGATTCTTCAGAGGGCGATTCTTCAGAAAATAATAACACTACAGCTTATTCTGATGTCTATATTGTGAGAGATACTCAGTCACTTACAGGAGTTTACAATATTAACAACGGATATACTCAGTTTGTTTTTGTTAACAAACTTACTGAATCGGGAGATTACTATATTGTTGAGTCTCACAATAAATATGGTGTTGTTGTGTATGATCATATCATTTTGAATGCAGATATGGTAAAAGAAAATCAGGTTATTTTCCAGTAAAGGAGTTTTGAAGCAGTGATAACTGAAAATATAAATGACGTAGAAAAAAAGATTGAAGAAGCATGTAAGAGAGCAGGAAGAAACAGGGAAGACGTGACTCTTATTGCTGTCAGCAAGACAAAACCGGTATCTTATATTGAAGAGGCATATAATACCGGTATCAGAGATTATGGTGAAAATAAGGTTCAGGAGATTTGTGATAAATATGATGTGCTGCCAAATGATATTAAGTGGCATATGATTGGACATCTCCAGAGAAACAAGGTCAAATACATAGTTGATAAGGTATGTATGATTCATTCGGTTGATTCATTCAGATTAGCTGAACAGATTAATCAGGAATGCATAAAGAAGAACTGTGATATGGATATTTTAGTCCAGGTAAATATCGGTCACGAAGATACAAAGTTCGGTCTTAACGAGGATGAAGTTGAATCATTGATTATGGAGATTTCAAAATTGGAGCGTGTTCATATCAAAGGTTTGATGACCATTGCCCCTTATGTTTCAAATCCCGAGGAAAACAGAGAACTTTTTAAGGGAATGCATAAATTATATGTTGACATAACACAGAAAAACATTGATAATGTTAGTATGAGTGTGCTTTCTATGGGTATGACTAATGATTACGAGGTAGCCATTGAGGAGGGTGCGACACATGTTCGTGTTGGTACCGGTATTTTTGGAGAGAGAGATTATAGTAAGAATGCCTAGCATACATTAATGAAAAAACGGATAGATGATGGGAGAAAAATAAAATGGCAAGTTTTGGCGATACAATAAAAGGAATTTTGAATTTGGGAGCCGGTTACGAAGATGATTATGATTACGAAGATGATTATGATTTTGATGATTACGATGAACCACAACCAAAGAAGAGTAGAAGTGTAGAGAAAAAAGTTGCTGAACCGGTTGAAGAAGAGCCGGAATTTGAAGATGATTTTGAGGAAGAACCTGCTAAGCCTACAAGAGGTTTTGGAAGAAGAACTTCGCGTTCGTCTAAAGTTGTAGCTATGGAGAATCCAAGAAGCAGAAATATCAAAGCAGAGATTATGACGATTAAGCCTTTCTCATTGGAGGATTCAAAAGATATTATTGATGCGCTCTTAGAGGAAAAGGCAGTGGTTCTTAATTTTGAAGGAACAAATACTGAACTTGCACAGAGAATTATTGATAATGTCTCAGGTGCATGTCTTTCTATAAAGGCTAATCTCAAAAGAATATCTTCATATATTTATATTGTTACACCTGTTACTATTGAATTATCAGGTGATTACAATGATAACCAACCAACTAACAATTCGTATGATTTTAGAGGAAACAGATATCAGTTTTAATAGTTATGAATAAAGAAGAAAAGTTTTTGGAAAGTCGTATTACAGAATTAGCACAGAGATGTTACCAAAAGAATATTTATACATATACTGATTTCTTAAATTTAAATGAACAAAACATTTTTAATACATTTAGTAATAAACTACCTCCTGTCAAATTTGAGTTGACAGGAGGAAGTGTTTATTCAGAGAGAAAAATTGTCGTTTTCAAACCTGATTATGCAGGATATGAAGAGCCACTTCCGATAAATATTATAAAGGTTGCACCAATTAATTCTAAGTTTTCAGACAAATTGTCTCACAGGGATTATTTAGGTGCTATTTTAAATTTAGGAATAGACAGGAGTAAGATAGGTGACATTACTGTAAAGGATGACAGTGCTTATGTTTTTGCTGTTGACAATATAGCTTCTTACATTATTGAGAATCTTAACAGAATAAAGCATACATCTATAATGTGCAGTGTACTTCCTTTAGAGGACATTGAGGCAGAACCTGAACTAAAAGAAATAAAGGGAACTGTGCAATCAGTGAGATTGGATTCGATTATTTCTCTTGCTTTTGGAACTTCAAGAAGTAGTATTGTAAGTAATATTTCTGAGGGAAAAGTGTTTGTAAACGGCAAATTAATCACGTCAAACGGATACAATCTCAAGGAGGGGGATATCGTCTCTGTGAGAGGTATGGGAAGATGCAGATATGATTCTAATCTTGGAATGACAAAAAAAGGAAGAAATCTTGTTAAGATATATAAATATATATAATGAAATAATGACAAATAATTTTAAAGGCGGAATAATAATGAAATCTACAGTCAAAAATATATTAATGATAATAACGGGATTCGTGTTAGTTTTATTTGATCAAATAACAAAATTAATAGCAACTCGTAAGCTTCAGGGAAAGGATCCCTTCGTGTTATTGAAGGATGTCTTTGAATTCCATTATCTTGAAGGTGGAAATAAAGGTGCTGCATGGGGAATGTTATCGGGTCAGATTGTATTCTTTGTAATAATAAGTGTTGCAATAAGCGTTGCGATTGTGCTGTTGATAATAAGAGTGAATACACTCATTGCAAAGAATGAAATAAATGGCCGTGTATTTACCTTATTTGAAATTGCGTTGGTACTTTTGATTTCAGGTGCAGTTGGAAACATGACAGACAGAATAGTTCATGGCTTTGTAATTGATTTTTTGTATTTCAAATTAATTAATTTCCCAATTTTTAACGTTGCGGACTGTTACGTTACAGTATCATGTGTATTTTTGATTATATTGTGCGCTTTTGTGATAAAAGATGAAGACTTTTCGAAGATATTTAATTTGAAAGATAAAAAAAACAGTGACGCAACAAAGAATTAAAATGTAAAAAAAATTACGTGGCAAACAAAGAATTAAAATGTAACAAAAAATTAAGTGGCAAACAAAGTATTAAAACATAACAAATAATTAAGTCGCAAAAAAGAATTAAGAGGAATAATAATGTCTAATTTATACTATGTTGATGAGGAAAGTGCAGATGTCAGAGTCGATAAATATTTAAGTGATTTGTTACCTGATTTGTCCAGAACTTTCATTCAGAAACTTCTAAAAAGTGGTCATATATTAGTAAATAATAATCCATGTAAATCAAAATATCTTATAAAAGCTGACGATATTATTAATGTTGACATTCCACAGCCTATTGAAACCAATATCGTTCCTGAAGATATCCCGATAGATATCTTATACGAGGATGATGATATTCTAATTGTAAATAAACCAAAAGATATGGTTGTGCATCCTGCAGCTGGTCATTATACCGGAACGCTTGTTAATGCAGTTATGTTTCATTGCAAAGATAATTTGTCTGGCATTAATGGTGTATTAAGACCGGGAATTGTGCACAGAATAGATAAGGATACTACAGGGGCTTTAATAATATGCAAAAATGATAATAGTCATAATTATATTGCGGAACAGTTAAAAGTCCATTCCATAACCAGAAAATATGTTGCTATTGTATATGGAAAGTTTGATGAAACTGTGGGTACGATAGACAAACCAATTGGAAGACATAAAACTGACAGAAAGAAAATGGCAGTAACTCCTGATGGAAAAGAGGCGGTTACTCATTACAGGGTTATCTCTTCAAACGACAAATACTCTTATATTGAATGTCAGCTGGAAACCGGGCGAACCCACCAGATTAGAGTTCATATGGCAAGTATTAACCATCCTCTTCTAGGTGATGAGGTATACTCCAACAGACAATGTCCTTTCAAATTACAGGGACAGACACTGCATGCAAAAACTATTGGTTTCATACATCCGACAACCAAAGAATATGTTGAATTTGAGGCACCTATGCCTGAGTATTTCACACACTTATTGGAAATAAACGGATTAGTGAATTCATTATAATGATAGGTTGAAAAAATGAAGAAAAATATTTTGAAATATTTATATAGAATAATTTTGATAATAAGCCTGTTTATGTTGGCCAATATTAAAACAATTGGGTTGATAGTTGACGAAAAACTATTGATATCATTGACTTTAGGCTTATTTGTTATTTTCTATTTTGTCCCATCACCGATTTATTTTAGAAATGAAAAAGGTAAATTCAGACGCGCTTTGTTAGGAAATGAATTATTAATAATATTTTTGTGGGCGTCCGTTCTTACTGTTATTTATTCAGTTGCATCTTTAATAATGTTAAAAAACATAATTGGAATGCGAATTTGGCTTAGCAGCTGGATAGTTGCATTTTTTGTCTTAGCTTTTATCTTTTGGAACGGAATTATTCGCGTATATTTAACATCTACACAACTTGGGATTAGATACAGAGTTATTGGACTTATTTGTGGTTTAATACCAGTAGCTCATTTGTTTGCCCTTGGTAAAATTATTAGTGTTGTATCAAAAGAAATAGAGGTTGAACACGAAAAAAATGTTATAAATCGAACACGAAAAAACGACAAAATTTGCGAGACAAAATATCCAATATTACTTGTTCATGGTATATTTTTCAGGGATTCAAAACTATTGAATTATTGGGGACGCATTCCTGAAGAGCTGATAAAAAATGGAGCTACTGTATTCTATGGAAATCAACAGTCGGCAGATTCTGTTGCTGATTGTGGTGCTGAAATAGCTAATCGAATCAGGGAAATAAAACTTCAAACAGGAGCAGAAAAAGTTAATATTATTGCACATTCAAAGGGTGGATTAGATTCAAGATATGCAATATCGGTAGAAGGAGTGGCACCTTATGTGGCGTCACTGACAACAATCAATACACCTCATCGCGGATGCGAATTTGCAGAATACCTTTTAAAAGAAATTCCAGATAATCAACAACAACTTATTGCAAATGCATATAATACGGCACTAAAAAAACTAGGAGATCCAAATCCTGATTTTATAAAAGGAGTTACAGATTTAACGGCTTCTAATTGTGAAAAAAATAACAATCTTATGAAAGACGTAGAAGGAGTGTACTATCAAAGTGTGGGATCGATTTTAAATGTTGCACGAGGTGGTAGATTTCCGCTAAATTTAACTACCAATTTTGTGAAATATTTCGATGGACCAAACGACGGATTGGTTGGTATTAACTCTTTTAAATGGGGCGAAAATTACCAATTAATTACCATTAAAGGAAACCGAGGAATTTCCCATGGAGATATGATTGATCTTAACAGAGAAAACTTTGATGAATTTGATGTTAGGGAATTTTATGTACAGTTAGTAAATCATTTGAGGGAAATGGGTTTTTAAAATCTAAAAACGCCATACAGAGCGATTTGAAATTTTTTCGTATAAGATAATTATATAAGGCTGCGAACGTTCATAATCTCGAAATACTTCGTATTTCTCGTTAACTCATAACGTAAATGCAAATATTAATGATTGTTGTAGATAATTAATTGTTAGATGTATCTTATAAAGTGCAAACATGAAATGTGAATTTGTATAGATATGAAATTATTCAGGATTAATTAAAATATAAATGTAAATTAATGAATTATATGATTTCTAATAATCATGAATTAATGATAAATTTCGAATATGCTAAAAAGGTATATATACGTTGTTTTTTATTATAAAGATTTCGTTAAAGTTGTCTTTTGCGAATAGTTGCATATTGGGAAATTTGATAGATAAGTAAAAAAAATTTTTTCAGAAAAATGTACTTTATTCTACTATTTTCATATCGAAAAGTAAAAACTAGAATTTTGAAAAAATGTACTTTATTTGCTAAAAAACGTACAGAAAAATAAAAAATAATAAAGTACATTTCCGAGTGAAAATGTACTTTATTATGTCTTAATAATGTAAAAAATGAAATTTTTTATAGCGCATTCCGTTACAAAAATGCAATTTGTTATTTTCCTTTTTGAATTCAACAGTTTTTTTCTGGTTGTTTTCAGATAATTGTTATTACATTTTTCGCATGTCC
>JAILRH010000025.1 GCA_024698345.1 Lachnospiraceae bacterium
TATTATTTTCATTTGTATTATCTATATCTGTATTCTTATCGGCTGCATTTTCAATTTTATTATCCATATAAAGTACCTTTCAATTACTGGGAATATTCGTTTCTGAGAGTGGATTAAAACTAGAATAGTATAAAAAATACAACAACTATAAATCCCACACAAAGATTTCTTAATAAAGCACTATTGGGGCATCTGAATTTACCAACAAAAATTGGAATAAATGATAGAATGAACATTATTATCGCTCCGAAAGCAAATGAGAATACACTTCCCAAAACATATGCGAATGCAATTCCCAAAACAAAAAGTAAAAAGTAAAATATCTGACTGTTTAAAAAAGAGATTAATTTTTCTTTTGGGGATTTTTGGATGACCCCCCTACACATTGGACAATAGTTCCAATGTGGATCCAGTTCCTGATTACATTTTTCACAATTCATAAATAATTCCCTCTTAACATTTTTCATATAATAAAGCGTCAAGAATAAAGTGAGTATTCTTGAAAATAATCTTATTATAACAAGTGAGATATAAAATGGCAATAACAGTTGATAATGTATTTATGATATAATTCAGAAGTAGATGTCCCCATCCTCTAAACAAAGTGAAGGTGGGGTGAGAAGATTTACTGAGTAGGGGGCCAATCTCCTTCTCAGTTATAAGCCTCCGGCTGCTTTCGCGATTAGAAACTAATCGCTTTCGCTACGATAACACATTAAATGTGTTATTTGGTAGATTGTAGAAATGCGCAGATGAAGATGTCAGCCATTAGATAACTTACAAAGCAAGTAATCTAATGACTGACGCGCATTTCGCAGCAAGAACGCTGAGGCGTTCTTGAATAAAATAGAAAAAGCCCGTAAAATAAGGGATGCAACCACTGGTTGACAGATTTCCAACCAAAGTTGGTAGCCTGCAACAGGGAAAAATTATATGCTAAAGCCACAACAGAAAAAACAACAACAGAAAAACCACAACAGGTAAAAATAACAGAAAAACATAACATAAAAACAGCAGAAAAGTTATTTTAAAAACTTTTGTGGTAAGGAGGAGTAATATGATTTTAGCAGACAAAATTATTGAGTTAAGAAAAAAGAATGGATGGTCCCAGGAAGAACTGGCAGAGAAATTAGGAGTCAGCCGACAGTCAGTTTCAAAGTGGGAAAGTGCAATGTCCATACCTGATATGGGAAGAATAGTTGAGATGTCAAATATTTTTGGTGTGAGCACAGATTACCTATTAAAGGATGAAATTGAATCTACAACACAGGACAGTGATACATTTGAAAAGCAAAATGATGAACTTGAACCACCGGCCAGAAGAGTTTCTATGGAAGAGGCCAACAATTACTTGGAGACAATAAGAGTGTGCTCAAGTAAAATTGCATTAGGCGTGATGCTTTGCATTTTAAGTCCAATCCTTCTTATAGTATTGGCGGCCGCTCAGGAGGAAAAGATGGTCAAAATGACAGAGGCACAGGCGGCAGGTATAGGAGTGATGGTACTTCTTCTTATGGTGGGTGCAGCAGTAGGATTGTTCGTATTTTTTGGAACAAGACTTGAGAAGTACGATTATCTGGAAAAAGAACTAATTGATACTGAATATGGTGTTGACGGAATGGTAAAGGATAAAAAAGAAAAATATGCACAAACCCATCTTTTACTTTTGACAGTTGGAATTGTATTGTGTGTTGTATCCTGTGTACCGATTTTTGGGGCAATGATATTGTACGGTGAGGATGAATTTGCATGCATAGTCGCAGTGGGATTATTATTGGCATTGGTTGCAGTGGGCGTATTCTTCATAGTATTAACCTGTATAAGAATGGGTGCTATGCAAAAACTTTTGGAAGAGGGCGAATTTTCTAAAGACAATAAGCGCAGAAATAAGGCGCAGGAACCGATTAGCAAAGTATATTGGGGAATAGTTCTGGCAATATATCTTGGATGGAGTTTCATTTCAAATGACTGGGAGACGACGTGGATAATCTGGCCTGTTGCAGCAGTTCTCTTTGGATCAGTTGTTGGTATAGTTCATATGGCGAGAAAGTAGAATTTGAATATAATGCAAAAAGTAATTATTATATGACAAATGTATTATAAATGTGTAACTAATGAAAATATAATGAAAAAACAATGTAAAAAAAATGCAAAAAAGCATTACAATTAATCAAAAAGGTTGATTGAAACGGTTCATTTTGATAAAGTCTCCCGTGGAAAGAAGAGGGTATCTTCTTTTAAAAATAAAAATGAGAATCAAAAGGGAGAAGGAAAAATGAAGAAAACATTATTAAGCTTTACTTTGGCAGCAGCTATGATTGCAGGAACAATCGCAGTTAATCCGGTTGCAAAAACAACAACAGCAGAGGCAGCAACAACAACTCAGGTTGTTAATTATGCATTAGGAAAAGACGTTATCGCATCTAGTACAGAGAGCGCAGAATATGTTGCACAGAATGCAGTTGATGGAAATATGAGCACAAGATGGTCATCAGCATTTAATGATGGTGAGTGGTTTGTAGTTGATCTTGGACAGATTCGTACTGTTGGATCAGTTAGAATGTACTGGGAAGCAGCATATGCAGCAGAGTATACACTTTCTTGGTCACAGGACAATGTAACATGGTATGATGCGGCTTCAAGAATATGTGATTATTATTCATCAGAAACAAGCGAAATGTTCTACAACAGACCTGTTAGATATATTAAGATTACAATGGACAGAAGAGGAACAGTTTACGGTTCTTCACTTTATGAGTTTGAAGTATTAGGTTTAGAAGAAGTTGAAGAGACAACAACTGAAGCACCTACAACAGAGGCTCCAACAACATCACAGCCTACAATTACAAACATTGCATTAAACAAACCTGCAACAGCTTCATCAATTGAAGGTGTTGAGTACGATGCTTCAAAGGCATTTGACGGTGATATGAACACAAGATGGTCATCACAGTTCTCTGATGATCAGTGGTTAACAGTAAACCTTGGTAAGATTTGCCATATCGAATATGTAGAGTTCCAGTGGGAAGCAGCATACGCAGCATACTCAGAAGTTCAGGTTTCATTCGATGGCGAAAACTGGACAACATATCGATTGACAAAGAGCCATGGTATTTCAGACAGACTTTACGTATTTACAGCAGGACGCTACGTAAGATTTAAGGGTGTTAGAAGAGCTACTCCATACGGATACTCAATGTATGAAATGAGAGTTGGAGGATGGGAGTTATACTAATCCCCATTTCTATTCGCAGCCTATGAGAAGTACTAAGGTACTCTTCATATTATATATAGATAGTTACAACAAGAGCCTTGCGGAATCCGCAAGGCTCTTCGATTATGTTCTAGTCATGAACATTACTGTCAGGTATTTTGTATTCATAACCACAGAGGGTTATTTTATCCATTTCGTCAAGGGGAATCATTTCTTCAAAGCATCCGTTAATTCTAAATGATATTGTTCCATCAGCTTTACAACGTGGTCCGCTGATGCCGTTAAACTCTACGATTTCCCCGGATTTTAAGTGCAAAATGAAATTACCTGTTTTCTCTACATCTTTGATGATTTCACTGCCGCCTTTATCTAAACTGTCAAAGTTTATACTAAAATAGAATCCGACAGGGGATATAGCGAGACTTTCAAGTTGTGTATCGTATCCTGCAATATTCAGTTTTTGACCGTTGGCTAAATTGACAGTTGAATCTTCATAATCAAAATCAGTAGGAATAGAAAAATCCCAATTACCTTTGATGGTTTTTGATGGAGTATACATGTTGTCAGTGTAAAATTGCATATTTGCCATATGAATATCAACTTTGCTGCCAATTTCTTCATCGAATCTTGATATGATGAAGAATTTAATGCTGTTTGAAGAACTTTCTTCTTCAATTATTCCACTTTCTCCGCCGTTATCTTCTGAATTGTCTTTGGAATTAATCTCTTCTATTTCATCAAACCATAATTCCGTACATGGTTTTCCATCGAAATCAAAGGACTTACCGTCGGTTCTTGTTATTGTATATATAACACAAATTTGATGGGAATCGCGAAGAATAGCATCTGCCGTGACTTTTATTCCACCGTCTTCAACACTCATATCAAGAGCCTTTCCCATATTGTTAGCAATTGTCATTTTTTTGTTAGAATCAATATTAAACACATTTTTGATGCCTGTTGAAAGAATTCCTGAAGTTGCCGCAACTGTAATAGAGCTGATGCAGGCAACTAAGGCTACACAGGCACATACTTTTGTGAAAGACAGTTTTCGTTTTTGGGCATAACCACTTTCATTAATTAATGATAAAACATTGTTTTTTGTTTTTCTATTTTCAATATCGGATAATTTAATATCTTCATACTCTTCGAGATTCATATTTACGTTATTTAGTAATTCGTACATTTCTTTCATGATGCTCGCCCTCTCTTTCTTAATTTCTTTTTTGCTCTTGATAAACGATTGTAGATAACAGCTTTGCTCATGTTAACAGATTGGCTTACGCTATCGAGAGATTCCTCGTTGACATACAACCGCATAAACAGTTCTCTGTCTTTAGGAGATAAGCCGGAAAGCAGTTCCTCCGTCTGTTCGGATATCTCATTCTCAAAAATATCTGGACTCACGGATTTATCATATTCTGTTTCTTCCAATGAAACTTCAGTAAACTGTTTTTTATATTTCCTCAGATAGTCAATGGATTTATACTTTGCTATTGCTGCAATCCAGTTTTTGAAGCTGTTCTTTTCAGGGTGAAATGAATCAATATTTTCCCATACTGCGAGTAAAACATCGTTCATGCATTCCTCCTGATATTCCGTCATATGTATCATGGTTTTGGATATAACTGATTTTATCAGTCCCCCATATTCATCAATCACATACATCAAAGCATTTTGATTTTGTTGTTGTAACTCCTTTGTGAAGTTATGCTCATCTATTTTCATAAGTACTCCTTGTTGGTTTATTATCCCGGGTTTTTTGGCCTTACACTTTCTATTACGAAAAAAGCCCCCTATAATCTATCATATTTTTGAAAAAATTTAACAAATTATAGCAAGAATTCTTCCTCCTCTATAGGTGGTGAGATGAATTGCAAAAAGATGAAAAAACAGAAAAAGAACACTTGTTCGACAGTGAAAATAGTGGTATAATATAATCAGTCGAAAAGATGATAGGAGGCTGATTATATGGATAAAATGGATAATAATGCACATTCAGTATATCTGCTTTATTACCATCTGATAATGGTGATAAAATACCGCAGAAAGGTTATTGATGAT
>JAILRH010000043.1 GCA_024698345.1 Lachnospiraceae bacterium
TGTTGATGTAAATGAGGTGTGGTATGGATACAGTAAATATTTGTTTTCACAATTTAAATAATAACTTTCATCAAGAGTTAGAAGTGCCATTAGGATTGACGGCTAATGAATTGATAGTGTCATTAAATCAAGCTTATCATTTAGGTATTGATACGGAAGACATATTTGAATGTTATCTTGTGGCAGAAAACCCTATAGTTTTCCTCAAAGGGAATAAAACACTAGAAGCGTTTGGAATTCGAAACAGTACTGATATTATATTTAAGAGGTAATTGCGATGAACCATCAATATAAATTAATAGTTACAAACCGAAATATATACAAAGAGTTCATAATTAATAATGAAGTGACAAAATTAATGTTAGGGACAACCTCAAAATGTGATTTTCGTATTAATCCGGATTATTTTTTTTATCCGATAGAATTGGTGCTAGAGAAAGATGAAGAGGTAGATTGCTGGCAGCTTGTTTGCAATGATAATGTTTATGTTGGAGGCAACGGCATTCAAAAACTGATTATTACACAATTAAAGCATGGAGATTCGATAAGTCTTTTTTATGCTGAAACAGATAACGAAGTGTTTGTTATCAGATTTTTGATTGATTTTGAAGAAAAAGTTCCATACATAAATAATTACATAGAAATAAAAGACTCTGCTTCAATTACTGTGGGAGATGATAGTAGGAGTGATATTGTACTTTGTGGTGATTTTGTAACGAATACAAATATTCAGTTAACAAAGCAAGGTGAAAAGTTAGCGGTTGTTGAAAAGAGCAGTCCATATGGTGTTTATATAAATGGAAAGATAATAGAAAAAAAGAAAGAGTTGTCGGATTGTGATTTTATGACTGTTTCAAATTGTAGTTTCTATTATCGCGATGAAAAACTGTTTTTTGATGATAAAAATATCAAAATTAATAATTTCTCTGTCTATAAAATAAACGAAGATAGTAGTTTTTCTTATCCGCAATTTGTAAGAAATACAAGGAAGAAAATTAATATAGTTACAGACGAGATAGAAGTTTTGGATCCTAGTGAAAAACCAAACAAACCTGAAACCAATATTATTATGACACTGTTTCCATCTATTATTATGCTTGTTCTTGTGGTTGGAATGAGAGGAATGATGGGCGGTTCAGGTGCCAGTTATATACTATTCAGTGCCGGGTCTATGGGACTTGGAATAGTGACTACTGTAATGAGTTTTATACAGGGAAACAAGGGCTATAAAAAGGCAATTAAAAAGAGAGAAGAAGTATACAAGGAGTATATTTCAAAAAAAGAGAAGAGCATTATTGAATTTAGAAAAGAAGAGACAGAAAAACTTCAGCAAAAATACAGTGCTCCAAGTGATGAGATTGAAAAAGTACAGCGATTTGATGCTGACATATTTGACAGGGTACCGGAAGATGACGATTTTCTGACTATTTACTTGGGAAGTGGAACAAAAAAATCTGAGCGCCAGGTTGCATACAAACCGCAGGAAACACTGGAAGATGATGACGAATTGAAAAATATTCCGGGAAAACTGTATGATTATTATCAATGTGTAAACGATGTTCCAATTGTTCTTGGGATAAAAGATGCAAACGCGATAGGTATTTCAGGAGCCAAAGAAGATAATGATTATTTGTTCAAAAATATAGTGTGTGATTTAGTCTGCAGACAGTATCATACAGATGTTGATTTTTATTTGTTGATGGATAATGAAAAGGAATATGCTTGGATAAAGGCATTACCTCAGATTAATAATGAAAATCATTACAGAAATATTGTATTCAATAATCAGACAAAGACAAATATATTCGAATATTTATACAAAGAATTTACTATGAGATTGGAAAATGATGGAGATTATAAGCATATCATTATTTTTGTGACAAAAGATAATGATATAACAAGTCACCCATTGTCAAAATTTATCAGTAATGCATCCGAAATAAATGTAACATTTATATTCTTTGAAAAAAGTACTGATTATTTGCCATTGTATTGCAAATATATAATCGAAAACGGACAGGGAGAAGGTGTTCTTTATCCGTCGGAAGATATAACAAATAAGCAGGTATTCAAATATACTAACATTTCGGACGATGTTATGGATAAGCTGACAAAGAAAATTGCCCCTGTCTATTGCGAAGAAATTAGTTTGGATAACACTTTGAGAAAGAATATATCCTTATTTGAATTGCTTGATATATATGTGACAGAAGACTTGGATTTGAAGTCAAGATGGGCAAATTCAAAAATATATGAATCCATGGCTGCACCACTTGGTGTTGATGTAAAAGATGATATTGTATATTTGAATCTTCATGAAAAGGCACACGGACCACACGGCCTTGTTGCAGGAACAACCGGGTCAGGAAAAAGTGAAATACTGCAAACATTTATTCTCAGTGCGGCAACATTATTTCATCCATATGAGATTGGTTTTGTAATAATCGATTTCAAAGGTGGTGGAATGGTTAATCAGTTTGAAAAATTACCTCATTTGATAGGGGCGATTACTAATATAGATGGAAAAGAAATTGATCGTTCTTTAAAGTCGATAAAAGCCGAATTGTTGAAGCGACAAACTCTTTTTGCTGATATTGGTGTTAATCATATAGATAAGTATATCAAAGCATATAAGTCAGGACAGGCAACAGTCGCCTTGCCGCATTTGGTTATTATAGTTGATGAGTTTGCTGAATTGAAGGCAGAACAGCCTGAATTTATGAAGGAATTGATCAGTGCAGCACGTATTGGACGAAGTCTGGGAATTCACCTTATATTGGCTACTCAGAAGCCGGCAGGACAGGTTAATGAACAGATTTGGAGTAATTCAAAGTTTAAACTTTGTTTGAAGGTTCAAGATCAGGCAGACAGTAAAGAGGTGATAAAGTCACCACTTGCTGCAGAGATTAAAGAACCTGGACGTGCATATCTTCAGGTTGGTAATAATGAAATATTTGAATTGTTCCAGTCAGCTTACAGTGGAGCGCCTGCTAAAAAAGAAACTGAGAGCGGAAGCAAAGCTTATAAAATATATGGACTTGGTGCAGAAGGAAGAAATCAAATTGTATTTGAAAAGAAAAAGGAAAAGAAAGGTGATACCGGAGTAACGGAGTTAGAGGCAATAGTTTCATATATATCAGATTATTGCGACAAGGCTCAGATAGAAAAACTTCCAAATATTTGTTTGCCGGGATTACCTGATGTTTTACCGTTCAAAACTTGTGATGAGAAAAATAATGAATTAAATATTTCTATTGGTATCTATGATGATCCGGATCATCAGTATCAGGGAGAAAATCGAATCTCTTTCGGTTCCGGTAACACATTGATAATTGGATCGTCTCAATATGGAAAGACAAATCTGCTTGAAACAATTATACGAAGTCTTGCTGATGCATATACACCTAAAGAAGTAAATATGTACATTATTGATTTTGGCTCTATGGTTCTTAAGAATTTTGAAAAACTGGCACATGTAGGAGGTGTAGTTTGTCCTAGTGATGACGAAAAATTAAAGAACCTGATAAAATATATTTCAGACCAAATTGATTACAGACGTGAAAAAATGCTTGCAGTTGGTGTAAGTTCGTTTATTGCATACAAGGAGGCGGGATTTACAGAGCTACCTGGAATTGTTGTTTTTATCGATAATTTTACTTCGTTGAAAGAATTGTATCTTCAAGATAACGATATGCTTTTAGGTTTGTTAAGAGAGGGTGTTTCTGTAGGAATTACTTTTGTAGTTACAAATACTCAGACAAACAGTGTAGGGTATAGGTATGTTGCTAATTTTTCATCCAAAATAGCAATGTTTTGTAATGAGCCAAGTGAGTATTCTTCGATATTTGCATCATGTAAGTTAAAACCGGATGAAAAGCCGGGTAGATGCATTGTAGAGATTAATAAAGCAATGTATGAGAGTCAGACATATCTTGCCTTTGAAGGAAAGCAGGAAATAGACAGAGTTAAAAACATGCAGCTATTTGTTCAGGAAACCAATGAAAAATATGCAAATATGAGGGCGACAATGATTCCTGAGATTCCTGCATTATTGAAAGAAGATTATATAGCTGATAATTTTGTTATAGCTGATGAAGGAAAGATAATTGCAGGTTTGAACTATGATACAATCCTTCCTGAGATAATAGATGTTCAGAAAAATAATATGATTGCGGTTTCAGGAACTGAAGAAAGTGGAAAGGCAAACTACATATGCTATTTGGTTAATTCGATACTTCGCAGAAAAAATAATTTTGAAATAATAATATTCGATAATTACAAGAAAAAACTTGCGAAAATTGATGAAAAATATGAGAATGTTAAGTATGAGGTTTCAGAAACTAACAGTGAATCACTGATAATGGCATTGGATGCAGAATTGCAGGAAGAATATCAGAAACTTGTTGAAGATGAAGAAATATCAGATAAGTTCAGATTACTCGTAATTAATAATGAGGATATTGCAACTTCAATCAGCAATAATCTGCAGGCAATGAATGCATTGAAAATGATTGTTGGAAAGTATAAAATGTTAAATGTATGTGTTATTGTGGGTAATGTACCAAATATACCAATTTTGTACGGTGCCCCTGAATTGTACAGAGTAGTTAAAGAGCAGAGTACGATTGTATTTTTTGATAACATTGACAATTGCAAGTTGGCAGATATTCCAATGTCTTATATAAGACAATACAAGAAGAAGATATCTTTGGGAGATGCTTATTGTATCAGTGGTAATGAAGTGGCTAAATTGAAAACGCCACTTGTTAATTAGTGATTATAGTTGCTATATGCAATTATATATATATTAATAATAATCTCTCGGAATCCTGAGTGATTATGGACAGCGTAGCTGACAATGAACATTGAAAAGTAAATATTATCCGAAAAAGATAAAAAAAGACATGAGAAATAGACATAACGCTTGTCGCTATGCCGGGAAAGGGTGTATAA
>JAILRH010000110.1 GCA_024698345.1 Lachnospiraceae bacterium
AAGAAAAAGCCAAAATCATCTGTAGAAGAAATATGGGCGATACAGATGAAAAAGAAGAAAAAGCCAAAATCATCTGTAGAAGAAATATGGGCGATACAGATGAAAAAGAAGAAAAAGCCAAAATCATCTGTAGAAGAAATATGGGCGATACAGATGAAAAAGAAGAAATTGTCAAAATTGTCTGTAGAAGAAATATGGGCGATACAGATGAAAAAGAAGAAAAAGTCAAAATCATCTGTAGAAGAAATATGAGAATACAGACGAAAAAGAAGAAAAAGCCAAAATCGTCTGTAGAAGAAATATGGGCGATACAGATGAAAAAGAAGAAAAAGCCAAAATCGTCTGTAGAAGAAATATGGGCGATACAGATGAAAAAGAAGAAATTGTCAAAATCGTCTGTAATATGATAAGCTCAGGAGTGATATGACATGTTCCAACGTATATACGTTATGAAAATGAAAGGATAAGTATAAACAGCAACGATAAACAGCAACGATAAATAGCAATTATAAATAACAAGGAGAAAGATGTGGGAAAGTTTGATGGAATTTTAATATGTACAGATTGTGATGGAACACTGACTGACAAAGATGGACATCTATCAGATGCAAACGCAGAGGCAATCAGATATTTTCAGAGTGAGGGAGGTAGATTTACCCTGGCTACCGGAAGATTTCCTGAACACCTCAATAAATATGCAGATAAATTAAAAATAAACGCACCGGTTATTTCACTTAATGGAGTTCTTATTTTTGATACAGATAAAAATGAAGTTTTAAAAACAGCTACGATGAAAACAGAAAAAGCTCTTAAGGTGGTGGAGTATCTGAATAACAACTGGCCGGGAATTTGGGAGTATTGGATTAATTATACTGATGAGACTTCAGGCTGTTATAAACCAATGGAAGATATTTTTAAATATGAAACTATTAAAGTTAGTGATGCGTGCAAGGAACAAATTGATTCTATGGAAGGAAACAAAGAAACAAGACCGCAATTTGCTGTGATGAGTGATAATCTTCCGGAGTCTATGGCGAAGATGGTTTTTGTTATGCCTGAGGATATGCTTCCGGCAGTGAGAAAAGATCTTCGTGAAAAGTTTGGGGGTGAATTCAATTTTGCGGCAAGTTGGGCAAACGGACTTGAAATGCAGGATATTGAAAGTGGAAAAGGCATGGCTGTTGAATTTTTGAAGGACTATTTTGGAGATGTAACAACCAGTGTATGCGTGGGGGATTATGATAACGATATTTCGATGCTTGAAATTGCGGATATTAGTTATGCAGTTGATAATGCCACAGATGAGGTGAAAGAAATATCAAAAAGAATAGCGGTGAAAAATGATGAAGATGCGATTGCGTGGATTATAAAAGAGTTAGAAACTAAGGGACTGGCTTGATGGTCGGTCCCTTAAATTTTTTTGTAATATTAATATATTATGGCTTTTCGAATAGTATGTACAAAGAAATAAAAGGACAAAGATTGAGGGAATATATAGAAAGAAGAACTTTAGAGATGGCAAAGTATACTGTGAACAACAATTCTACAGTAAGAGCTACGGCTAAATATTTTGGCGTGAGTAAGAGCACAGCTCATCAGGATTTGAGCGTCAGGATATATGCACTTAATCCGGTGCTGGCAGCAGAAGTTAGAAAAGTATTGGACAAAAATAAGGCGGAACGACATATAAGAGGAGGAATGGCTACAAAGACAAAATATGAAACTGAACAAAAAATGCGGAAGAAAAGCACAGATTTCCACTTGGCTCGTCGTGGATAACAAAAAACCGCATCTTTCGATGCGGTGTTACTTTCGGGGGACCTAGTGGGAATCTCACCCACTAGGTTGAGTATGAAAAACTTAAAATCCGATATTTGTATATCGGATACAAACTATGCTGTACTATCGGCTAAATAGTACACTATTATAGTAATCAACAAATGTGAATAAAATGTGAACAAAACAAAGATTTTATGGAAAAATTTTGAGAAGCGATTTTGGAACCTGAAAAAGCCCATAAAATAAGGAAAAATTGGGAAAAATAATTGGTAAAATTTCAAGAAAATTTTTGACGAATCGGTAAATTTATTTATTGACTTTAATTTTATACACAAATTGTATATAATAAGAAAAGTACAAAATTTTTGGGAGGAATATCAATGTTTTTTAATACAGATATTGGAATAGATTTGGGAACAGCAAGTATTCTTGTGTATATAGAAGGAAAAGGAGTAGTGTTGAAGGAGCCTTCAGTTGTGGCATTTGACAGAGACACTAACAAGATAAAAGCCATTGGTGAAGAGGCCAGACTTATGATAGGAAGAACACCGGGCAATATTGTGGCAGTAAGACCACTCAGACAGGGAGTTATATCAGACTATACTATTACAGAACAGATGATAAAATATTTCATCCAGAAATCGATTGGCCGTCGTTCTTATAAGAAGCCTAGAATCAGTGTATGTGTACCAAGTGGTGCTACTGAAGTTGAGACAAAGGCTGTAGAGGATGCTTCATATCAGGCCGGAGCGAGAGAAGTTATTATTGTTGAAGAACCCCTTGCAGCAGCCATAGGTTCGGGAATCGATATTATGAAGCCTTGCGGAAACATGATAGTTGATATAGGTGGTGGTACAACAGACATTGCCGTTATATCTCTTGGAGGAATTGTAGTAAGTAATTCTGTTAAACTTGCAGGAGATGATTTTGATGAGGCTATTGTCAAATATATGAGGAAGAAGCATAACCTTCTTATTGGAGACAGAACTGCCGAAGAAATAAAGGTAAATATTGGAACATGTTTCAAAAAATCAGAGAGCAAGTCTATGGAAGTGAGGGGAAGAAATCTCGTTACAGGACTTCCAAAGGTTGTAAATGTTACATCTGAAGAAACTGAGGAAGCACTCAGGGAGGTTACAGCGCAGATTATTGATGCAATTCATCAGGTGCTTGAGGAGACACCTCCTGAATTGTCGGCAGATATTGCAGTCAGAGGTATTGTTCTTACAGGAGGCGGAAGTCTCTTAAGAGGACTCGAGGAACTGATTGAGGCAAAGACAGGAATCAACACTATGACTTCTGAAGATCCAATGACTTCCGTTGCCATAGGTACTGGAAAATATCTCAAGTTCTTTGATGAACAAAACAATGATAAATAATAGAAGTGTAAGTTTTAAGGGAATAAATTAGAACGTACAAAATAATACAAAACAGCATATGAAAATATAAAGGAAATATATGAAACTAGAAGGTTATGTTGAAAGAATACTGTATGCGAACGAGAACAACGGATATACAGTTCTGGAATTAGCATACGACAATAAAACCATGACATGTACAGGTTACTTCCAACTCATAAGCGAGGGTGAGTACATAGAGGTTGAGGGCAAAGAGGTAAATCATCCGATTTATGGTAAGCAGATGGTTGTTGACAGATATGAGGTCAAGCAGCCAAGTGATGTATTGTCCATAACCAGATATTTAGGCTCGGGAGCGATAAAGGGGCTGAAACTTATTCTGGCAGAGCGAATCGTAAAAGCATTTGGGGAAGAAACCTTCAGAATAATAGAAGAAGAGCCCGAAAGACTTGCGGAAGTCAGAGGCATAAGCATGAAGAAGGCTATTGCCATAAGCGAGCAGATAGTAGAAAAGAAAGATATGCGAGCTGCCATGATGTTTCTACAGCAGTATGGTATTTCCGTAGGGCTTACAGTAAAGATCTACAATCGTTATGGGCAGGATGTATACAATATCTTGAAAAATAATCCGTATCAGATGGCTGATGATATTCCGGGAGTGGGATTCAAAGTTGCCGATGATATTGCAAAAAAGACAGGAATAGATGTCCATTCTTCCTTCAGAATAAAGAGTGGAATGGTTTATTCGCTTGCGCAGGCGGCGATGCAGGGACACATATATCTTCCAAAGGAAGAACTGGTGAGAAGAACAATCTCCATATTAGAACTTCAAGAAATGTGGGAAGATATGGACGAATCATATAATTTTGATTTGCTTGATACCTACTTTTCGGATCTTATTATGGACGGAAAAGT
>JAILRH010000062.1 GCA_024698345.1 Lachnospiraceae bacterium
GGATTTCTCGTATTTTAGAATTATTTTAATCAAAAGATTATTAATGGTTTTTTCATCGGCGAGTTTGAAAAGCTCTTTGCCATATTGTTTCTCAAATTGATATAATATTTTAGCGCAGATACCATTTATCGTCCTAAACTCAATTCTATCTGCATTTTCCTCTCCAAAATAGGAAATGTATCTGTTTTTCATATCTTTTGTGGCACTTACTGTATAAGTTACAACAAGTATTTCTTCAGGAGATATACACTTACAGTTAATCATATAACCAAGTCTCTTTATAAGAACTGTTGTTTTACCACTTCCAGGCACAGCAAGAAGAAGCGTTGCTCCATCAACTGACTGCACTGCCCTTCTCTGTTGCTCATTTAAACTTGAAAAGTATTTTTCCTCTATATTATTCATATTGTCTCCATATTGATTGATAATTGCTCTTTTAGAGTATTGATTTTCTTTTCCATTTCTAACTTTTCATTTTCTAATTTTTTAAGTTCAGCATTCACAAAATAATGTTGATCTAAAAGAATATGAATATCTATATTAAATATCTGACATATCTGATAACATTTATCTATTGAAATACAAACTGTACTCTTGTTACTTTTTATTCTTGAAAAGAAACCAGTTCCATACCCTAAATTGTTTTCAAGATCACCAATTTTAACATCATTTTCAAGACATAATTGGTAAACATTATTACAAACAATCTTTGTTATTATATTTTTCTCCATTATAACTCTCCCTATTTGTTGTTTTATTAAATAATTGCTGTTTTATAATAATATGACACATTTATCAAGAATTGTCTTTTTTTCGAGCAAAAAAAACTGCCGACATTATTGCCGACAGCTTTAATTGTATCATCCATTATAATATGATGATTTTATTATTTGTTTTTCAAAAGCATCAGAACCATATTTTTGTATAAATTCGTCAGGATCTTTTGCTTCCAGAAGATCAATACATTTAATATATATTCCTTGTTTGTGACAAAGGTTATATGCATTATCCATGGCATTTTTACCAGCTTCATCATTATCATAACAAAGATATACATGATTAGTATAATGTTTTAATAAATGCACTTGTTCTTCTGTAAGCGCTGTACCTAAAGAAGCCACAGAATTATCAAATCCGCCGTTATATAGACCGATACAGTCCATATAACCCTCACAGAGTATAAATCCATCCCTATGAGTATTTTTAGCTATATTAAGATTAAATAAGTGCATTCTTTTATCAAATATCGGTGTAGCACCTGTATTTATATACTTAGGCTTGCTATCGTCAAGTACACGACCGCCAAAGCCGAGTATATTGTTATTTTCATCTATAATTGGTACTATAACTCGATTATAGAAGAAATCATAGTGTTTTCCACTCTTTGACCTTATAAGACCGTTTTTAGAAAGAGATTTTATATTGTAATCCTTCTTCAAATTGTCATATAAGCCAAATGCACCAGCATAACCAAGACCATATTTAATCATGGTTTCTTCTTTTAACCCTCTACTTCTCCAATATTCAAGCCCTTTCTGACCTGATATTGAATGCAGAGTTTTATAAAAATATTTAGCTGCATCAGTATTCATTCGGTAATATACCTCATTTTCCTTATAAAACTGACTACTATCAGCATCTTTTCCAGTTGCAATTTTTACAGCACCAAAGAAATCTGTATGATTCAATTCCATATAGAAATTTGTAATATTACCATTTTTTCCACAGCTAAAACATTTATATTCTTGCAAAGAAGAAGATACAATCATAGATGTAATTTCTTCTTTACAAAATGGACAATTACATCTGTAAAGTCCGTCACTTACCTTAGTAAGAAGTATTCCATTACTAATAAAGTTTCGGACTAATTCTAAACTTTTTTGCATCTTATTCTCCTTCCTTAATATTTCCATAAGTACCACGCTCAGGATAACTTACAATGCTTGATTTAAGAGCCATTATGCCACCTCATCTGCAACTTCATCCACATAAAATGATATTGTGAGATTTGAAAATGGCTTAAAAATGCCTTTTTTCTCAACCATTTTGCAAAAAACCTCAAAACCTAACTGTTTGTTGGCTCTCTTATGGTGATATTTAAGTTCTTTAAGATAATTGTGAGTGTAAATGTCTCTTAGAACACTCTCTTTGTCATATCCACATATACAATTTTGTGAATAACCTATACTCGACTGAGTATTTTCTACCAATGCTGTAAACATTTTATTCATAGTAAGTACCTTTTTCGGTCAAATGACCGCCCTTTCTAATAAAAATAATAGACGATATGAAAATATATCCATATCACCTTTTTTTTAAACTTCAATTAAAATATGGTTTTTCATAAAAAAAGACGGATGTTATAACCTCCGTCTTAATAGCTTTATTTAAAATCAGATGCAGCGTGTTCATTTTTACTTGGTTTTAAAAACTCTGCATTTGCAACAATCTCCTTATCTTGCCTAGAGTTAGAATATCCGTACATTTTGACACCTTTATTTTTATAATGAATTGATATATATAAAAATGTAATAGTTACTCCAACACAAAACCCAAATAACAAAGAAAATATAATGATTATAAATATTGACATACTGCCCTCCTATTTTTTTATACTCTTTTCAATATCATTTTTGGTAAAGTCAGCTCCGTTATGTCTTCTTGTAACATTTTGGTGTTCATCAATTCTTTTTTGTATCAGATCAGCACTCATACTAGTTACATAGATTATATAATTATCATTAATAAAAGTAACAATAGCACTTTTCTTAGGTCTTCCATGCGTCCAGTTAAATACCTTTCCTTTGATTTCTCCCTTGGAAACATTTCTGATAAATTCTATATCACTTTTAGACTCATAGGGAATAATACATATTATATTATTTATAGCAATAGAATGATTATCATATAATTTCAGAAACATTATTCTTCTCCGTTTTTATTGTCTTTTTGCGCTATATCTTCTTTGTAATATTCCGGCCGTAGTGTCTTTTTACACCATTTACATTTAATTGCATATGGCGAAACCGGGTTTCCACACCTTTCACATACAAATACTTCTTTTACTGTTTTTTTCTTCTTTTTCATAAATGACTCCAATAATCATGCCACATCATATATTCTATCATCTGCTCATTTTTGAGTAAGTTATGCATATTATGATTTTCTATGTCTGTATTTATGGAATTGCACGTTTTCTTTTTTATACTATGGAAATGGTTTTTCTTCGGATAAGGATTTATGTTATGATAAGAAAAATATTTTCGCTGTTTTGAAAATTTCTTTTCTTTTTCCTTTTTTACAATAGATATACTTATAATATATATTACAATTATAGAAAAAATATATTTCATATTCTAATCCTTATCTGTATAATTATATGCCTTTGTTTGTTCTTTCCTTTTTTTCTCTATTTTTTCCTTTTTTTCATCTTCTGTATTTCTTTCCAGTTCTATATCAGTAATAGAAGTGTTGTCATCCGTAAATCGTTTATTTACTTTATTTTCGCTATTTTTTTTCTGTTTTGCTTTTCTTTTATGCTTTATTGCCTTTATTTTCGGTGCATTTACACTTTTATTAAGG
>JAILRH010000076.1 GCA_024698345.1 Lachnospiraceae bacterium
GAGTAGGCTGATTCCTACTCGATACCCACTCTGTGTAATCACTTCGAATCCACTTCGCTACTTCTCAGTGATTACACGGTCGCCAAGTGAAAATCTCTGTGCAAGCACAGATTTTCGCTTGGCTCGTCGTGGATAACAAAAGAGACTCAACTAATGTTAAGTCTCTCTTTTTTTTATAAGTCTCTCTTTTTTATATTAGTCCATCTTTACTGTTACTTTTGTAAGATGCCAGATATCATCAACGTATTCCTGGATTGTTCTGTCTGATGTGAACTTTCCAACATTTGCGACGTTGAGGATTGCTGATTTTGCCCAGCCGGCCTCGTCTCTGTACATTTCCTCAATTCTCTTCTGCGCTGCAGCGTAAGGTTTGAAATCCTTTAGGATGAAGTATCTGTCTGCCTTATCTGTGCTGAGTGTGTTGAGTAATGAGTTGTAAATGTCACGGAATCTCTCTGTATCATCCGGTGAGTAGAATCCGTTGATAAGCTGCATGAGAACTTTTCTTATATCCATATCTTCGTTGAATATCTGCATTGGATCGTATCCGCCATGGGTCTCGTAGTTGATTACTTCGTCAGAAGTAAGACCGAAGATAACTGCATTCTCCTCTCCAACTTCCTCAACAATTTCAACGTTAGCTCCGTCCATTGTACCAAGTGTAATGGCACCGTTTAACATAAACTTCATGTTACCTGTTCCGGAAGCTTCTTTTGATGCTGTAGAAATCTGCTCGCTGACATCAGCTGCAGCAAAAATCCACTCTGCATTTGAAACTCTGTAGTTCTCAATGAATACAACTTTGAGTTTTCCGTTAATAGACTCATCATTATTGATTACGTCAGCAACGCTGTTGATAAGCTTGATTGTCTGCTTTGCAATCTTGTATCCGGCAGCTGCCTTTGCTCCAAAGATAAATGTTCTTGGATAGAATTCCATCTCAGGATGCTCTTTGATCTCGTTGTACAAGTACATTACGTGGAGAATATTGAGAAGCTGACGCTTATACTCATGAAGTCTCTTAACCTGTACATCGAAAATAGAACGTGGATCAACATCGATACCATTGTGTTCTTTTATATATTTTGCAAGTCTTAACTTGTTCTGATACTTGATGTTCATGAATTCCTTCTGGCATTTCTTGTCAGTTGCATAAACCTCAAGATCTTTGATCTTAGAAAGATCTGTAATCCAATCATTTCCAACCTTTCCTGTAACCCAGTCAGCAAGGAGCGGATTACCGTGAAGAAGGAATCTTCTCTGTGTGATACCGTTTGTCTTGTTGTTGAACTTCTCAGGCATCATCTCATAGAAGTCTTTTAATTCCTGATTCTTAAGAATCTCTGTGTGGAGTCTTGCAACACCGTTTACAGAGTATCCTGCACAGATAGCAAGGTTTGCCATCTTAACCTGACCATTGTAAATAATAGCCATCTTTTCAATCTTGTGCTGATCACCAGGGAACTTCTGCTCAATTTCGATAACAAATCTTCTGTTGATTTCTTCGATAATCTGATAACATCTTGGAAGAAGTCTTGAGAACAACTCGATAGGCCATTTCTCCAAAGCTTCTGCCATGATTGTGTGGTTTGTGTAAGCTGTAGCGTGTGTTGTAACATACCATGCATCATCCCACTCAAGCATATACTCATCCATAAGCAATCTCATAAGTTCTGCAACTGCCAAAGTTGGATGTGTATCATTCATCTGGAATACAACCTTCTCAGGAAGCTTCTTAATATCATCATGCTTTGAAAGGTACTTCTTGATAGCTGTCTGCAAACTTGCTGACACGAAGAAATACTGCTGTTTGAGTCTTAACTCCTTACCTGCGTAATGGTTATCGTTTGGATATAATACCTCACAGATAGTCTTTGCAAGATTCTCCTGCTCAACTGCTGCCATATACTGACCTTTGTCAAACTCGTCAAGATTGAAATGAACAACCGGTTCAGCATCCCAGATTCTAAGTGTATTTACAACGTTATTACCGTATCCAACGATTGGCATATCGTAAGGAACAGCCTTAACTGCCTGATATCCGTCATGGATAAAGTAGTTTCTTCCTTCTTTGTTTTCAACACGCACATATCCGCCAAACTTAACTTCACATGCGTATTCTTCTCTCTTAATCTCAAGCGGATTAGCATGTCTCAACCAATCCTCTGGAATCTCTTTCTGATATCCGTTCTCAATCTTCTGCTGGAACATACCGTATTTGTAACGGATTCCACAGCCGTATGCAGGATATCCAAGAGTTGCAAGTGAGTCAAGAAAACACGCTGCAAGTCTTCCAAGACCACCGTTACCGAGAGCTGCGTCAGGCTCCTGATCTTCAATAACATTGAGATCAAGACCTAACTCCTCGATAGCTTCTTTAATTTCTTCTCTCTCTGAGAGATTGATAATCATATTTCCAAGGGCTCTACCCATAAGAAATTCCATTGAAAGATAGTAAACAGTCTTAACATCCTGCTTATCAAATTCCTTCTGAGTAGCAATCCACTGATCAATAACAATGTTCTTAACTGCATATGCAACAGCTACGAACTTATGCCTGTCAGAAACCTCTTCAAGAGACTTTCTGTAGAGCATCTTTGCAGCGGATCTTACTTCCTTCTTAAATGCATCTTTAATCTGATCCTTTTTCAAATTCTTTGAACTTGCCATAAATTCATCCTCCTTATTTGAGCCCGACTCTCACTAACATTTCCTGCCAAGACTATTTGACAACTTTTCATGCCAACACTATTTGACAACTTTTCATGCCAACACTATTTGACAACATTTCCTGCTAACACTATTTGACAACATTTCATGCCAACACTATTTGACAACTTTTCATTCAACACTGCCTAAGCATTTGTGTACTTAAAGTAAGAGTCATCTCATATTTAATTTACAGCGCCTTCTCAACACTGAGTGTAACTTTTTCCCCATTAATGTTCCAGTCCTTGCTGTACTCACCAATTTTATCAAAAACGATTTCATTTGCCAACACTTCTGATTTAATTTCGTCAGAATTGTCTGATAAAATCTGTTTTATCTTCTCGTTTTTGTCAGCATAAACAACGATCTTATCCATAACTTCGAAGTCAGCTTCTTTTCTCATTGTCTGAATCTTACTAATGATTTCTCTTACGAAACCTTCTTCGATAAGTTCAGGTGTAAGTGTAGTCTCAAGCACAACTGTCATGTTGTTGTTGCTCTCAGCAACGAATCCTTCAACCTGGGCTGAGTCGATAAGTAAATCTTCTTCTGCAAGTTCAACGTCCACTCCGTCAAAATTAAACTTCAAAGCTCCCTCGCTCTTGAGTGTAGCCATAGCTTCCATTCCATTAACATTTGCAAGAGCTTCCTTAATCTTTCCGAGTACCTTTCCGTACTTAGGACCAACTGTCTTAAGCTGTGGCTTGAATGAGTAAGAAACAAGGTTACTTACATCATCAGTATATTCAACAGCCTTAACATTTAATTCTTCGGCAATGATATCTGTGAAGAACTGTGATAATTCAACATCAGATTTGATCATCATCTTGCCGATTGGCTGTCTGTTCTTGATATTAGATGCATTTCTGCAGGCTCTACCCATAACAACAGCATTGAGTACCTGCTCCATGTCAGCTTCAAGTTCTGCATCAATCCAAGCTTCATTTACTTCAGGGAAGTCACAAAGATGGATACTCTCAGGAGCTGTCTCATCAATGCTCTTAACAAGGTTAAGGTAAATATCCTCTGTCATAAACGGAATCATTGGAGCTGCTGCCTTACTGATTGTAACAAGTGCTGTATAAAGAGTCATGTAAGCATTAATCTTATCCTGCTCCATTCCCTTTGCCCAGAAACGCTCTCTTGAACGTCTTACATACCAGTTACTCATATCATCTACAAATTCCTGAAGGAATCTTGCTGCTTCCGGAATCTTGTAATTTGAAAGATTCTCATCCACGCCCTTAACTGCTGAGTTAAGTTTTGAGAGAAGCCACTTATCCATAACAGGAAGCTTGTCGTATTCAAGTGTATATTTAGTTGCATCAAACTCGTCGATATTTGCATAAAGTACGAAGAACGCATATGTGTTCCAAAGTGTACCCATAAGCTTTCTCTGTCCTTCCATAACGAGTTTTCCTGAGAATCTCTTTGGAATCCATGGTGCTGATGCTGTGTAGAAATACCAACGAATAGCATCTGCGCCGTATGTCTCGAGTGCCTCGAAAGGATCAACTGCATTTCCCTTTGACTTACTCATCTTCTGGCCGTTTTCATCCTGAACGTGTCCAAGTACGATTACGTTCTCGTATGGGCTCTTGTTGAAGAGTAATGTAGACTCAGCCATAAGTGAATGGAACCATCCACGAGTCTGGTCAACAGCCTCTGAAATGAACTTAGCAGGGAACTGCTGCTCAAATAATTCTTTGTTTTCGAATGGATAATGATGCTGTGCAAATGGCATTGCTCCTGAGTCAAACCAGCAGTCAAGTACCTCAGGTACACGCTTCATTGTCTTTCCACAATCAGGACATGCAAATGTCACTTCGTCAATGTATGGTCTGTGAAGTTCTACTTCAGCTGCCTTTGGATTGCCTGTCTTCTCTGCAAGTTCTGCACGGCTTCCGATACATTCTCTGTGTCCGCATTCACATTCCCAGATGTTGAGTGGAGTCCCCCAGTATCTGTTACGTGAGATAGCCCAGTCCTGAATATTTTCAAGCCAGTTACCGAAACGTCCTGATCCGATTGATTCAGGAATCCAGTTAACTGTGTTGTTGTTTCTGATTAAGTCATCTTTAACTGCTGTCTCTTTGATGTACCATGACTCACGTGCATAGTAAATAAGTGGAGTATCACATCTCCAGCAGTGTGGATATTCGTGCTCAAATTTTGGAGCGTCAAACAATAACTTTCTTGAAGAAAGATCCTTGATAACCTCAGGGTCAGCGCTGATTGCGCCCTTGTCCATCTCTTCCTGAGTTGGTTTACAACGCATTCCACCAAATGGTGTCTCATCTAACATACATCCCTTGTCATCAACCATCTGTACAAGTGGAAGGTCATATTTACGTCCAACATTTGCATCGTCTTCACCGAATGCAGGAGCGATATGAACGATACCTGTACCATCTGACATAGTTACATAATCATCACATGTTACATAGAATCCTTCCTTGCGCTGCTTGTCAGCCTCAACCTTTGCACAGTCGTAGAGTGGCTCATATGCCTTTCTTTCAAGATCTGTACCCTTATATGTCTCGAGTACTTCGTAAGCAGGACCCTCTGCATCCTTATCAAGAAGCTGTCCTAAAACCTTGTCAGCAAGTGCCTGTGCAAGATAATATGTGTATCCGTCCACAGCTTTTACCTTCAAATATGTGTCATTAGGGTTCACACAAAGTGCTACGTTTGATGGGAGTGTCCATGGAGTTGTTGTCCATGCGAGGAAATATGCGTCCTCTCCTACAACCTTGAAACGTACAATTGCCGAACGCTCTTTTACTGTCTTATATCCCTGTGAAACCTCAGCTGATGAAAGAGGTGTTCCACAACGTGGGCAGTAAGGAACAATCTTGAATCCCTTGTAGAGAAGTCCCTTATCCCAGATAGTCTTGAGTGCCCACCACTCAGACTCGATAAAGTTATCATCATATGTTACATATGGGTCATCCATATCAGCCCAGAAACCAACAGTACCTGAGAAGTCCTCCCACATACCTTTGTATTTCCAAACAGATTCCTTACACTGCTTGATGAATGGTTCCATACCGTATTCTTCAATCTGTTCTTTTCCGTTAAGTCCAAGAAGTTTTTCAACTTCCAATTCAACAGGGAGACCGTGTGTATCCCATCCTGCCTTACGTGGAACATATTTGCCCTTCATAGTCTGGAATCTTGGAATCATATCCTTGATTGTACGTGTCTCAACGTGACCAATATGTGGCTTACCGTTGGCAGTTGGAGGTCCGTCGTAGAATGTGTAAGTTTCACATTCCTTTCTGTTCTCCATGCTCTTTCTGAAAATGTCATTCTCTTTCCAGAACTGTTCTACTTTCTTTTCTCTCTCAACAAAGTTGAGGTCTGTAGATACTTTCTTGTACATTTTTTTCTCCTTTCCCTGCTGTTTGATGGGTTGTTGATATATAAAATAGAAAAGGCTTTCGCCCGAAAGGACGAAAGCCTATAAAAAACTTCGTTATACCACCTTTACAGCATACTTAAGATCTACTTGCATATGTGTTCCCTGTAACGGGGGAAAGCCGTCAGCGCCTACCAATCAAAATGTAGTGATAACAAACATCTAATCTTTGGGCTGCAACTCCGGAGTGATATTCATCAACCTACTACTCGTATCCGGCTCCCACCAACGCCGGACTCTCTGAAACTTTTGTAAGAGGACTACTGTCTCCATCAATGTTTTTATTATTTAAATATTTATACCGTTTTATTCTAATCTAAGACAAATATGTTGTCAATAGCGTTATTATTATTTAATTAATTAGCGGTTCATCTATTCGTTTCATTGTACTCTAAAGATTTCTCTTGTAATAATTTAAAATCACAACATCTTTTTGCCAATGAAGACTCTGGATATTTGGAAACTTTTCTATACAATTTATTTGCCTTTTTTCTAATCGCTTCATCAATTTCATCAATAATGGATTTCTCTTTTTGAAGCAAATAAATATAATCCGTTTTACTTTTTTCATTTTCGAACGTCCTAAATTCTTGAACTTTATCATATTTCAGCTGTGTAACACATTGATCTGGCACAGGAATCATATTATTAATATTAATAACCGCATATAATCTTTCTTCTTCAGGGTCAACAATCTTTTGAAAATCTAATCCGTTACGCATATTGTAATGTTTCAGTTTTGGAGATGATACAGGTACATAATACTTGATTTTACCAATTTCAATTAATATTCCTATATGTAATTTTAGTTTATCGCCATATTCTACATTTCCAACTTTGTTATCATATTTTTTTAAGTACGCAATATACTTTTTATCAACAACATACCAATCCATATTATTCGCTCCTTTAAAATAAAAAATGATGGAATTTCCTTCCATCATTTTTTATCCAATTGCTTTCACTAATGCAATCGAAAACTTTTAAACGGCTGTTTTAATTGGACAACCTAACCGCTTTTAAACGATTGTTTTAATTGGACAATCTAACCGCTACACAGATATCTCTATCTGTAATTATATTTTATACAATGTTGTCAAAAAAATCAACTAAGCAATTAAGACTTTTTTATTCCTTTTTTTATTGAGTACTGAATCTCATATAGTTCTAATCACCACTTTCAAAAATGGCGATTACTATTATTGAACTAATTAACTTCTTCCCGTCCTTCGATTGTGAAGTGCTCCGCTCTCAGCAGCAAGTCGCTGCTTCTCCGGATCCTTGTAAACAACCTTAACCTTGTTCTTCTTTTCTTCGTAAAGATTCTCATCTGCCAGTCTCAAAATCTCTTCAACGTCAGTCTCTTCGGAAATTGTAAACTCGTAATATCCCACACTCATATTGACGTAGTAAGGTTTGTCACATTGTTCATTGAACCTGGCAAGTGAATCCTTGATACGCTTCTTTATTACTTCGCCGTAATCGTCCTGATTTACCATGGCAAAAGCTGCAAACTCATCACCACCCATACGACCTACCACATCGTTCTTTCTGAAAGAATCACTGAGAGTATTTGCAATGGTCTTGATTGAGAAATCGCCGTCATCATGACCAAACTCGTCATTTACAACCTTAAGGCAGTCCATATCAGCATACACAGCCAATGCTTTCTTTCCCCTATTGACCTCATTACGTATAATGTTATCCACAACCTGGAAGAATCCTCTTCTGTTCTTAACACCGGTCATCGGATCCATAGTACTCATCTCATCAAGAAGCTTGTTGGTCTCAACAGTCTTTGCAAGATTAATCTCCAACTCTTTCTTAATCTTGTTCTGTTCCTTGATAATATCAAGAACTTCGAGAGTAACACTTATCTGGCAGGCAATCTGCTGCGCAAATCTGAAAGACTCGATATCAACTTCCATCAGTGATAATCCAAACTGCACCTCATTTGAAAACAGCGGTAATACCAACTCATCAAATCTGTGTTCGGTAGGCATATTCGCATCGGAGAATATATCACAACATTTTATAACCTTTTCGTATTCATCATATACGCTGATTTTTTCACCATCATGGCTGGCTCTTATATAACACGAATCAGGTATCGTCCATTTATGGTTACCATTGTAAATCATCTTCTCTGAATACACATACAGATAACTTGATTTGTAATGCATCCTCTGAAGTTTATTAATCACCGATTCAAAACGGTGTGCTTCGTCTGAAAACATCTGCTGCTGGAGAATATCTCCTGTAATATTAGTCAATAACGACTCAAATACCTTATTGCGTTCATCTGCAACAAACTTCTTCTTATTCTCAACTGTAGCTGCGCTGTTACTTGTAAATGAAGTCTGTTCCAGTAACCATCTGCATTCCGTATCATTATTTAGGAGGTTACTCATGTATCCATACAATATCTGATTGACAAGGAATAGATTCTCCATACTCATATATCCCCTGATATAAATATCTTCAAACAGGTGATACTGCTTACCAAATTCCTTTTCATCCATTATAAGCGTTCCGTCATCTCTGAGAAGACTAAGATAATAGTTAAAGTAATCAACCATAACCTTTCTGACTCTTGCCTTTTCGATAGGCTCATAGATGCTGTCCACATACTTCTCCATTAATTCATTCACAAGGAACTGAACTGCAGCTCCTCTGTTCAATTTATACATCTCACCGGATACCTGACGAACAATATTGTCGCTGTTGCATCCACACGACTCTCTGATAACAAGCTTTGATGGAACTGTAATATCTATATGCTTGCCCTCAACCAAATCCGGGCAACACATAACTGCCTGATATGCAATCTCTTTTACATCAACTCTGACAGTAGTCATATAAGGCTCAACCATCATTGCAAGCGGTGAATCATCAAATCCGGTAATCAGTATATCTTTTCCGGGAACCAGCCCCATGTTTTCGACTGCCTGGAAACCACTAACTGCCATCTGGTCATTTGCATATACCACCGCTTCAACACCCGGATTATTCCTGATAATGTTCTCTGTGAATTCCGGAAAGTATGATGTAAAATCTCCGTACTCAATCAGGCTCTCTGCTTCTTTGGCTCCAAACTCCTTAACTGCGTCCTTGTAAGCCTGAAGTCTCTCTATTGCATCCTGATTTGTCTTTGGTCCGCTGACAAATCCAATAGTCCTACACCCGTGTTCCTGTACCAGATGTCTGACCGCCTGTCTGATTCCTTCCCTGTTGTCAATTGTTATACTTGGATATCCTTCCTCACTGCCCGCAAGAAGAATCGAGGGAACATCTTTAAAATACTCAAGGAACTTTTTCTTCTTCTCAGGAGCTAAAAGTGAAGTGATAACTCCATACTCTATGATAACCACATCAAATGAACAGTTATTAGGATAACTGTATAATGTGTTGTACTGATAGTGATATCTGAGATTACGTTCCTCATTTGGTCTCTCCCCCAAATCAAGAATACCTCCAGGGAAAATAAACAGATTGGCATCCAAATCCTTTGCTGCCATCAGGGCTCCCTCACATATCGCATAAGAAAAATCAGATTCCAGCATTCCTATACATAGAGCTATATTCAATCTTTTCTTATTTGTCTGTTCTTTTTTCATAACCTAAGCCCTCACATTTTCTTTCTCCAGAAAAGCTATAAAATCAGCCTCCGGTATAGGTTTTGAATACAAATATCCCTGAAGATAATCGCATCCAAAATCCAACAAGATCTTCTTCATTTCCTCATTTTCCACGCCTTCAACTACTATCTTCTTGCCAATAGCCTTTAAAAGCTTGATTGTATATTCAAGTACAATCATGGCATCTTCTCTCTCCATTGCCTGCCACAGAATACTCTTGTCTATCTTTACTATCTCTGCCGGAAACTCAAGCAGATAATCGATGGTAGCAAAACCTGAGCCGTAGTCATCAATAGAAAATCCAACACCATGCTGTACCATGCTCTCCATAATATTCTTCAATATTCTGACTGTAAGAAACTCTGTTTCTGCAGTCTCTGTAATCTCAAGGTTGACACACTTGGTATCAATCCCATAACTTCTGATGATTGATAAATACTTCTCAGCCAGTTTCTCATATCTGCACTGGATTGGAGATAAATTGACATCTATATATTCTATGCCAAGTTCCAAACATCCACTCTCCTTAATAAACTCGCAAACCTTTCTAAGAACCATATCTCCTATCTCTATAATCTGTCCGTTCTTTTCAGCTACAGGTATGAACTCATCAGGCCCGATAAATCCCAAATCGTTGTCAATGAGTCTGAGCAACGCCTCTGCGCCGTGAAACGTATCTGCTTCTGCATCGTATATCGGCTGATAATAAATCTGGAAACCATCTTCTTTGATTGCTCTTTCCAAAACCTGAGTGATTCTGTTACTTCGGTGGATCTTTTCTATAACTGCCTCCATGTCCTCCAATACCAACAGCCTCTTGCCATTTTCGAAAGTAAGGTTGTGAATGACCTCTTCAAGTTCCAGCCCGTCAATCTCAAGATTGATAACAGGAATAATAGCTACCTGCACCTCCACTTCCTGTTCAATCACCTTATCATCAATCTGAATAACAAATTTCTCAGAAAAGCACTCATCAACCCTGGTCAGAAACTCGTTGGTATTAGTATCATCAGGTATAATAACTGCAAATTCTGATTTGGTAAGTGCATATGCATCTCTCTTGAAGGACATATTCAGTCGCTCTGCAATCTTGTTAGAGAGCATCTCTGAATTTCTCTGTCCCATCGTATATTCAAAATATGCATAATCCATAGGTTTTATGGCTACAACCTTATAAAACTTTCCTTTTTCGCTATTGCTTCTGATAGTTTGGACAAATGCCTGCTGGTTAAAACACTGGGTGGTATTGAACAAATAATATACCGGATTCTCAAGTGATGAATACAGGAAGAACAATACCATCGACAATGTAAAATTAGTGATAAGATACTTTGGAATAAACAACTGAACAATAATACTAACAAGAAGTCCAATTGTAAATCCCGTAAGAGATAAAACCTGATATTTATTAAAAGTCTTTCTAACCTTGATAACAATAACATTGGCGATAATAACACAACTGAATGCGCATACATACAGCAGCCACATTCCCGGTCCCTGGAAATAATTCGACCGGCTATCAAAATAAAATACAAAATGTGTGATATGCGTCGTAAAAATAATAATCGCTTCAAAAATAAAAATACAGACAGCAAAATAATATACACAATTCTGATAAAACTTTATTTTGAAAAAAGAGACTATGTACAGTAAAAAAATAATAGCCAAAACATTGTACAGAATCAGATACAACTCATTAATAAAATAGTTGAATCTCAAAGAAAACCGATCAGTGTATGTGATAGTGTACACTGAGCATATATTAACAATAGATGCAACAAGATTGATTACTATCATGGACAAAAACAGCTTGTTCTTAACTGTATTATAATTCTGCCGCAAGTAATATATAATCAACAGTATCACTGAAGACAAAACCGCCGCTTCACAGTACTGTGGATAATACAACAGCTCCATAAGCATTACCTCCTTTCCAGTAATACTCACTCTCAAGACACGCACAGGATACAGATGTAAAAAAGTATGTAAAGGATATAGATATGTAACCTGCACTCTTCCGTATATATACAGAGCATAGGCGACCACTCTGTATATTTTCTCATCATATATTTATTTTACTATATTTTTGAAAATATTGCATTATAAATATTTGTTTTTTGGTGATTTGCATTTGTTTTTTTCGAGATTCCGACTTACCGGCTAACTTCCGGTTTGCGTGGTACACCTCTTCTTCTTGCTTCAACTTGCTTTCTCTCTGCGTACCGACCTTTCGGCAAAATTCAGGTTTGCGCGGTCACCTTCTTAGGCTTGCTTCAACTTGCTTTCTCTCTGCGTACCGACCTTTCGGCAAAATTCAGGTTTGCGCGGTATAAATGCAAATTACTTTTCAAATACTCTCATCTTTTCAACAGTATATATGATTATAAATAGTTCAAGACTCGCTCAATTGAAGAAACAATAGGCAAGGCAATTGATATGTTTATATTAATATGTTTATATAAGAAAATATTCTTGTGGATATGTTTCTTGAACACAAAGCTGATGTTACTGACATCCTTCTTGCTGAATCCAAAGCGTAGATTACTGATATGCTTCTTACTGAATTCAATGAAGATAATACATCAAAATGATTATGGTCGACAGCAGATCCGAGGTTCGACAAAAAAAAACATCCTTACATTATATTTCGCTATTAACGAAGTAATGTAAGGATGTTTTTAGTTGTATTATCAATTATTATACAATATTATGAAGCCGGAACAAATGTCATGCCTTCGAATTTTGTCGTTGTCTCTTCTTCATGTAAGTTTCCATCCCATCCATACTCGATAGCTTGTGTCCTGTAGTATGGATTTGTGGTTGGGATAAGATTTGCAACCAGTGCATTACTTAAGAAATCAAACAAGTACTGATGTCCCTGAATATTTGACGATTTGTTATTTCGATAAATGTTATCAGCAATCTGTGGTACAGATGTTGCCGCTGCCTTTTCTCCATAAACAATGTATCTGTTTTCATCTTTTGTAACAATCGCAAATGCCCTTACATGGAATGTATGTGTAATGTATGTGTTTATTCCTGAAATAGTAAACACATAATAATCATTTCCATCATTTCTGTTATTTAATCCTGCAACCAAAGCTTTGTTTGTTGAAATATACGCTTTAGTGCTGTTGCCTACTGATGATCCTATATAACTCCACGCTTTTCCTTCAACCGGGTGGTCAAAATCAAGCAATGTATCCGCTTTTGTATATTCATCATTCTTGCGATATCCGTCATCATTTGGATCCAGTGTAAGAATAATCCCATGAGATTCAACAGTATAATTCTGTCCGCTTACAGTGATAGTACTTCCAACACTTGGGCACTTTCCAATAGCTCTGAATGCAACATCTGTACTTCTCGCAGCTTCTGGGAAATTAGTCTTAATCTGGAATCCCTGGATAGCAATACTATTGCTCGTAAGTGTGTCACTTGCCGGCGCCACTGTTGTTGTCTCAACTGGTTCAGGTGTTGTTGTCTCTACCGGCGCAGCTGTTGTTGTCTCAACTGGTGCAGCTGTTGTTGTCTCTACCGGTGTGGAAATAGATGCGTTCAGCTGTTCTTCTGAACTGTAAACCTTCAAACTTGGATTCGTTACAGTAATAGTTGCATCAGCATCATTTCCATCTACATTTCCCATCATAATTCCCCATAACGTATTATCATTTGTTATAGTTGATTGAAAAGTCACTCTAACATCAGTACTAGTTCCTGCTGAAAGCGATATGACATCACCTGACTTGATGACTGCCCATCCCTGTTCAATAACCTGACTCAAGAAACGAACTTTCTTATCAACATTGGATTGAATGGTAAATTCAGCCTTGTACCACTTTCCACTTTCAATACTTATGCCATTGTATTTTAATTGGCTAGCATATTCTGAAGCATCTCCATCATGTGTATTAACCGTAGCAACACCATTACTATATGAACCGCCTACCCAGTTTGACCCACTATTTTGGAATGTCCTGTCTAAAATCAACTCTGTTCCCTCAACAAATGATGTTACAACTTCATTTGCAACTGTCATTGAAAGTGTCTGAGTGTGTGTGGTACTTGAACTTGTAAAAACAATACTGTAATTACCATTTGAAAGGTTTTTTCCCGTAATAAATGATTTAGGTATTGTCTGTCCATTATCTACAGTAGTTGTTTCACCACAAGTGGTCTCTCCACTCATAACTGCTACACTGAGAGTACTCCCCTCGTCTCCATTCCACGAAAAACGCAAGCCATCTGTCTCGGCTCCATTAAACACAAACCCTACCAAATTTCCAGTTCCATTTCCTGCCGGAATAGTATACGTCTTTCCTCCACTAGTAAATGAAGCTGCTTTTACTTGCGTCTCACTCTGTATCATCAACCCGGCCACCGCCACCGCAAACGCGGTGGCAACAGCCAATATTTTTTTATATTTATTTTTCATTTTAACTCCTTTCCGGAATCACCTCAAAATCCCTATAAAGAAATCTCAAAGATATAACATATCTCATTATGGAATTATAGGCATTGTTTCAGGATCATCGTCCGGTGGTGAGGTCAACTCTCCTGTCTCAACGACTGCCCCGGGATCATCTCCTGCCATAATATCCTTTAAAGTTCTAAAAATAGTTACATCAATTTCAGGTGTTTCATATATTTTCTTATTCATAATCGTAATCCTCCTAAATAATACATTATTATAACACCCTTTTTTATTCTTCGTCAAATTCATCATAGATTGCATCATTCCAGTCATATTCAACTCTTCTGTACAATCCGTTTTCAGGAACCTTATTATAGATCCATTCATATACTGAACTGTATGTCGTATCAGGTTCTGATGAACTATTCAGGCTTTCAAGCAATGAAGCTTCTTTATCAGCGTCGCTCATTCTGAACTCGCCTCTTGTAGTATATGTATCATAATAAACTGTTCCCTTCTTCTGTGTTACATAATTAAATATGTCTGTAAACATTGCAGATATCTCTGAATAGCCCTCATCTGATGTAGTCTTAATATTTAACGCCGTGTACATTGCTCTTACAATATCTGCTCTGTTATTCCTAAGCGATACCAATCCAAGTACATTATCGTACAAGAAGTCATGTCCTTCTCTTGTGCCCATCATTCTGTTGTCATATAAGTTCTGTGCAATCTTGTAAATTGATGTAGCAAATACTTTTGTACCGTATACCTTTGTACCATCGCTAAGTATTGCGTAAGCTCTTACTGCTGTTTCCTGCTCTAATGTATTGTACTGATAATTTGTATGTTTAAATGTTACTGCGAAGAATTTGCTTGTATCTTCTTCTTTGTCTTTAGTTGTAAATCCGGAAATAAGTCCTACTCCGGTAGCTGTAACAATGTTAACCTTGTCACTACCACCTTCTACCATAACGCTATAATCATTCTTTACATCATCATTCTTTGCATATACCAAACCATATCCAACAACCGGATACAACACTCCATTGTATTCGATAATATTGCTTGCCTTAGATATTACTCTGAATGAAGGGTTAAACTCAGATACTGAGCCTTCTGCCTTACTTGTATTCATCTGGAATCCCTGAACTTCAACTTCACCAGGTTCAACTACAACCTTAACAGGTATGTAAGTTACTGCCGAAGTACTTGTATTTTCAACTTTCAATAAGTAATATGTTGTCTTGTATACAGCTGTAAATACATCAGTTGATCTGTACTGGATTTCACCAGGATACAGTTTGTCGTAAATTGTCTTTTCTGTGTAACTCTGTGAAGCAGCTACCTCTGTAAATACTGATGAATCTTCTCCATCCTTCAATTCTGTCTGACTTCCCTCGGAAATATACAACTTTGTATTAGCTGCATTATAGTAATTGTTATTTCCTATCATTGAGATAAAGTAGTCATTGTATCCTGTTAATGCATATGTATTAGTCAATGTATGTCCTGTAGTTCTGTCATCATAATAATAAATATTTCCTACTGCCTGAACAACATTTGCTCCCGTTCCTACAACAACCGGAAGTTTACTTTGTCCTTTAATTTGTCTCCAACTGCTATCACCTGCAGCTTCGCTTCCACCAATCACTGCCTTGAAGTAGAAATCTTTATATGTATTTCCTCCATCAGGAGAAATTCTTACTGTATAATAAAATACATTATTTGGCGTTTCAGTAACATAAGGATCTACACCGGTTTCTACATATGTTGTGAACATTTTTGAAGCATTAATCAAAATCTGTCCGTCATAGTAATTATTGTATATTGTTTTCTGTCTAAAAGATCTTCCTGCCTGACCATCGTTCTGAACATATAATGTTGACGAGCTATTTCCTTTAATATAGTTTGGATTTCCATTCAATGAAATATAGTATCCATTGTATCCAACAACACTGTACATATCATCATCTGTGTAGTAGTAAATCTGGGCCGGTGTTGTACTACTTGAATCTTTAATAGGAAGTATGTTCTCACCATCAATAAGTACCCACTCATGATCATGTGGATCAGGCTCAGTTCCCGGCATCGTCTCACCATTTACTACATATGTCAGCACCTTTGGAGATTCCTGCTGACACCATTTTGCTACAACTTTTACATCGTAACTGTCTACATTATCAGGATCGTAAGCATTATAGGTTGCCGATCCGGTTGTAACGTTTGTCGCAATTCTGTCCTCAGCTACAAAATCTGTGTCACTATGTTCTTTTACATATACGTCGTAAACATATCCTTCTGAACTCTGGCTTCCCGGAATACTCCATTTAATATCCAGTTCTTCATTTCTTGGTGTAATAGTGAGTCCTTGAACTTCTTCGATTTCAGGAATTGTAGTTACAAGTTTAAGTGGAATGCTTATGAAACTTGCTGGATGATTTTCTGTATCATAGTATACCTTCAAGAGATAATACTCACTATCTACTTCTCCACCATTCGGACTGTGAATTGGTAACTGGCGCATCAAATCAGGGAATCCAATCTGCAAGCTTGTCTCTCTAAGTCCCAACGTTGCTGTAACTTCCACTTCTCCAGGGTTTGAGCCTAACTCTGCAAGTTCTGCGGCGCCAACGCCTTCAACAAAATTGCCCTCATTATCAAGATGTCCATACTCTAATGTTGCTCTTCTGTATTGTGCATCTGCATTATATGAATGTCCACTGTCAAGTGTAATCTCAACATGATTGCTATTGTAAATAGTAACAACAGCCAAATCCAAATCTGACGCATCATAGTATAAACTTCCATTTTCAACAATATAATCAGATCTGTGGTATGCATATGGAACCTCATCCGCTGAACTATTGCTACTCTTTGCCTTAACCCAGTTATCTATATCACCAGGTACTCTGAAGGCTACTACCACATATTTACCATTTTCTGAGTTCTCTATCTTTGAAAGATAATATTTTCCAGGTGCAAACGATACTGTATGGAACTGGAATCCATTTCCATCCCACACATGGAATGCTGAACTTTCAGTTGAAAATCCTACTCCGCTATCATTACTGTGATTATAGTTATCAATTGTATCTTCTGTAACCTGTGCAAAATAGAATGTTGAAGTTGTAGTGTTAACAACTCTTTGTTGCGGTGTATTTGCATCAAATTCCATAGCAGTATATGCATTATTATAACTCTTCCATTTAGTTACAAGATCAGCCAAATCAATGTTGTCAATGTTAGTATCAATAACTTTGAATTCTACTGGTCTCCAGTCTGTTCCATTTGCTATATTTGCAACTTTGGTTCCATCAGCATATCCACTAACATTTCCGACAGGCTGCTTTTGAGCTGATAAAGTGCTATAATTTTCTAATGTTAAATTATCTTGAGCGCCTCCTGTGTAAACGTCATTACCAACGGTAATTGAAGACGATGTATAGAACGGAGTCCAGTCCATTGGATGGCGTTCAAACGTCACTGCCACGGCCGCCGTCTGAGAGTTATTTTCTTCATTAGCCTCTGTAATATATCCTACAGGAGCCCCACCACTATTCCATGCAGCATCATCAACAGCAACAACCAGGCTCTTATTTCCTGCTGATGTAAACTCAAATGTTCCTGTATCCACAGTTGTTGTAGCACCAGGAATAAGTCCTCCATTATACTGTACACCTGCAAGAACTGTTCCCGTTGAACTATCACTTCTCACTGCAGTGTGAATGGCATGTGCATACTTATCTTCATTTGATTCACTCTCTGTATTTGCTATCTGAGCTGTACCAATATTTTCAATTGTTACTCTGAATTTAACATCTTCATATGTATCTGCTTCAAACGTAGAAGATAATACATTTCCATCACCGTCAATAAACTTAAGATCTGAAATAACAAGGTCTGCTTTAGCTTTGGTTTCAGTATAATCATAGTATACTGAACTTCCGGTGATTGGATCGTCATATGTAGCATATACCTTGACATCCGAATTATTGTCTAACGGTCTGCTAAATGTAAATGTGTATAAACCACTAACGCTATTATAAACAGCATTTGGTGTTAAGCTCGTTGTATCAACTTCTTCTGGATATACGACTCCATTTGAAGTGTACTCTACTTTATATCCTGTAGCTTCACTCGCCTCGTGCCATGTACCTGTAACTGTTCCGCTTGTATTTGTAAGTGTGAGAGTAGTACTCTCTATAATTCTAATAGTAAGCGGAGCAGAAGTGTTATTTCCGCCTTCTTCAGAGTTTGCATTTTCTTCACCTGAATCCACTTCTTCAATGACACCATCCGCATCTGCAAGTCCCTTGAACACAATGGTTGTTTGTGCATAATCATTAGGAACCGTGTAGTAAAATGTGTACGTAATACTTGCTCCGGCGGCTAATGAGTGAATCCCAGTAGTTGAATAAGCTCCTGTTAATTTGCCATTTGCAATTAATTTTTCAACTATATTATTTCCAACTACAGTTTCTGCATCAACCGCACTATCATTTGTCATTACCATTGTGATAGGAATTGTATCACCCGGATGATAAGCATTCTTAGGTGCTGTAATTGAGGTAATAACAAGATCCGGTTTAGGTACTTCTGCTTTTGCAGTAACCGTCACCGAAGTCGTAGTGATATTATCTGTTTCATCACTCTCTATAACCTCACCATTGTCCCCGCTATCTATATCTGCTTTAGCTCCAAAGTAGAATGTTCCTATGTTTCCTTCAACAAAAGTATATGTTTTTGTCATAGTGCCCGTCTCATTTACTCCCAATGCCGACGAACAAACTTCATATCCATTTCCAATATTTGTCATACTGTTATATTCTGAAGTTGCTCCATTTCGTACACCAATTGTGATATTTCCATCGGTCGGACTAGCCGAAGCAGTACCAATATTTTGCATTACCATAGTAACTGTAACTGTGTCTCCTACTTCATATGATGCTTTTGCAGGAGAAAATGTTATCGATGAAATAACCAAATTAGGTTTTGCCACGCCTTTAGCGTGAGGAGCATATGCATTAGAGGCCGTAACCGAATAAACGGTTATCGTCTGATCTGCATCCGGTTTTGCATCTGCCGGAAATGTATATGAATTTGTATTACAGTATACAGATACTTCTTCACCTCCGGAAATATATACAAGCTGGTATCTGGCAGCATCCGCATTTGTAGGCCATGTTGCTGACACCGTTCCGTCTGACTGAGAAACTGTCACTGCCTGCCATGTAATAGGCGTGATAGGAACGTACAAATCATTATTTGTTGTATCATTTTCTGCACTAGCATAAGTGTGATTACTATCTGCTATTACTCCTATAGAATAGTTGACAGAATTTGCATCGTTTGGAATCGTAAAAGAATATGAGATATCTACAGCTTCTCCAGCAGAAATAACTGTATCATTTGGTTCTCCGGCAGGTTGTGCCAATCCACCATACTCTTGTTGCTGCGGTGAACCGTTACCGGTTTTCAAATAAAGATTTGTATATAAATCACTATACCAATATCCAGTCCCTTCAAGTATCCTATTACTACTATTATTAGTTCCAACAGTTCCACTTAAATTGAGTGGACCATTACCATTATTCTTAACAGTAGCAGTAACTGTTACTGTATCGCCCACCTCATAATAAGTAGGTTCGATAACAACTCTTGTGACTATCAAATCAGCATAGGTCGCACCTGCAACAGTTACATCCGAAGTAACAGAACCTGTTACCATGCTGTTGCTTGTACTAGTGTTTGTGAATATACTCTCTACTGTTACCGAATGTTTTCCTGCATCAATATTATTAAATGTTATTTCAGAAATACTATCCACAGTCTGTTTATATTCACCATCTACATACAATTTGTATGTATATGTACCATCACCACTTGAATCTGTATTAGTAACGGTCCAGTTTGTTGTAATTGTGTTATTTGTTGTAGATGAAGGTGTAACAGAATCAACATAATTCCTTAAAGTCGTGTCATGCAATACATCTGAAAGCTCTAATTCAACAGGATTTCCACCATTTAATACATCAGGATCCAAAAGACCAAGACCAAACAAAAGGTCATAGTCTGTTTTCGTTGTATGTGTAATTGTATGCGTATAATTTAGTACAGCATACTTATTACCGTGTTCATCAGTAGCCCCTACAAATGCATATTTTGCTTCCTTGTATCCATGTGTGGTATCTACTTCCGCATATCCTCCCGTCGAACCATCGGCATTCTCAGACACCTCTTCTGCAATAACCTTGATTTGTATCTTTTGTCCTATAAGATACGCAGGACCTGTAATAGAGAATGACACTGTCACAGGATTTCCTACCTCTACATTTGTTGGATTGTCATAAATAGCAGTCTTAATAGTCCAAGCCTGATCTCCGGTATCCTCACTTGTTCCATTAATGTATGCTGTTCTCATATCGTCTTCGTATGATGTGTGTCTACCTACATTTACGATGGATACATTTGCTGTGCCATCATTGTTATAAACAACATTAACTTCAGCCGGAGTAGAAATCTTTGAAACACTCTGGTCTTCATTGCTTGCGCATACTGTAAAGTTCCATTTACTATCTAATGACGGATGATATGTATTCCACAAGTTCGTTAAAGAACCATACAAATAATTAACGTAAATTTTACATGTACCATAGTAATCTGCAGCCTCCTGAGTGAGAGTTGCACTCTGGCTTCCGTTTACCTTTACATAAATACTATGCGTTCCAACTGTGGTCTTAACGCCTTTCGAATCTGTATTATTTGCAAACTTATATGCATCCAGGACCACTTTATTAGTGCTAACATTCTGAACATAATTTCCGTCTACATAAACGTCGTATGTCGGTGTTCCTTCTGCCGCTTTCCAGGTTACGGTACAGTGTCTTCTTTCCCAACATGCTTTAATATTCAAATCAGTATCCGAAGGAATTCGCACACTGACCGCTGATGACAATTCCGATTCTATGCCACCTTTAACCACTGAAATCTGAATATCATGTGTTGTTCCCTGATCTCCAACATCACTCTTTAAAATAGTATCACCTGAACTTGCAATATCCTGCTTATACACACCATCAACATATACCTTGTATGTAGTTGCTCCATCCACAGCTGTAAAAGCGATTGTAAAATGAGTATCATCAGGTTCAGACACTACTAAACCTACTGGTGCAGCCGGTTTTGCTGTTGTTTCTGATGCTGATGTTGTTTCTGATGCTGATGTTGTTTCTCCACCACCACCTGAATTATCAGTCCCATCTTTATAATAAACATAAAACTCACCTTTCACATCACTAGAACTATTCTTAATTACCAAATCATTATATTTATTTGTATAATTTGATACATATACAATTATTCCGGCTCCTTGAATGGCATATTGTGTATTCGCTAAAACATTACCATTTAACTCAATAGCGCCAAAGTCCGCATCAGGAAATGTCATATACATTCCTGCCTCAGCAGCAAATCCCGGATGTTGTATGACATCCAATGCTCCCTGTTCGCTTATTTTGACAAACTTGTACTTGTTTGCATTTCCGGTATTTGAATCGCCCGCAAATGCTACGTTGCTCCAATCGTATTCCGCAGCATCACTTTGACCCGCCTTAACTTCCCTCGGACTATAATTCAAACTAGTCACTATCATTGCCAGTGCCAGCATTACCGACACTATTTTCTTAAAAGTAATCTTCATAGTTCCTTTCATATCATTTCCATCCTTTCTTACTATTTTTCATACTTGTTACAAAAATCTATGATAAAAAAACTTAACCACAAAATTAAGCTTCATTACAAAAAATATAAAATTGTAAAACCCGTTTTTAGGGCATAGTAACCCTACCCATACCTATACTTTAGTTTAACAAGTATTTACACTTAATTCAATGCAATAAGAAAAAAATGTTAAAATTGCTCCAATAGCATTTTAACATTTCGCCTTATTTTATCACATTTCTTTGTTATACAATATGTGAAACATATTAATTTCGCTCAATTTCGATATACACATTTTCAATGATTGTCACAGTCAGCCATTACTGTAAACTGTTAACACACCGCTGATAATTTTCCGGCAAGTACTCCTGCAACTCCATAATGCATGTAAAATTATAATTATCCTATTTTATCCCATACTCCTCCATCAATTCTTTCATTTTTTCCTGATCATTTGCCACCAAAAGTATCTCATCCATACGCATGTCTTCATTCAGGCAATTAATTAATTGTGAAAGCATAGATATTCCATCTTCTCTTCCATGACTATAAATTGTATCTGACACATTACACATTTTCTCTACCTCACTCTCTAACATTTTTGTTATCGGTATTCCAAACTCGTTCTCCAAGATTAGTTTCTTTTCATCTGGCGATTATCCTATTTTATCCCATACTCCTCCATCAATTCTTTCATTTTTTTCTGATCATTTGCCACCAAAAGTATCTCATCCATACGCATGTCTTTATTCAAGCAATTAATCAATTGTGAAAGCATAGATATTCCATCTTCTCTTCCTATCCTCATTCCATCTTCCCTTCCTATCCTCATTCCTTCTTCCCTTCCATGACTATAAATTGTATCTGACACATTACACATTTTCTCCACCTCACTCTCTAACATTTTTGTTATCGGTATTCCAAACTCGTTCTCCAAGATTAGTTTCTTTTCATCTGGCGATTTGTTTGATACTAACAGCACATCCAACAGTTTTACAATTCCTTCATACTCAATTTCTTTTTTGCAATTTTCGCCTCCAAGGCATATCTTTATTACACTTATCTTATCGTATGCCTCTTGTTGTATATGCATATTTCCCAACACTGCTTGTTCTTTAGTTTCATATATATTAATTGAGTTGCAATATTTTTCCGGTGGATTTGTACAAATCCAAATTGAATATACTTTTTTGATATTATCATAATTGTCCGCAAAGAATTCTTTCTCATACTGTCCCGAGATTAATCGTGCACCATAATACATTCCTCGTGTAACAATCTCATATCCGGGATAGAAATCATTTTGTGCTTCCACATCAACTATACTCTTTTTCCCGCTATACTCCTCTGGAAGACGAGTTGAAAAAACTACGTCAAATGTTCTTTTTCCGTCTACACTATGATTACTTTCAGAATTAATTCCGGTAATAACTCTACCTATTGGATAATCCACTATCAGCTTATCTATGCTTGCATCTTGTTCTATATATTTGGAAGCAATGTCTTCTATTTCAATATTTGCAAATTCTTTTGCAACACTTTTCAATATCCAGGCAAGTATATATTTGTTATTTATTCAAGACTCGCTCGCGAGTCTTGCTGCGAAATGCGCGTCAGTCATGAGATAATTTACTATGTAAGTTATCTCATGCTGACATTTTCATCTGCGCATTTCTGCAATCCTCGCGGAGCGTATATCAGATGTGAGATTGTACTCCCACTGATACTATTTTGTTACTCACCACTTAGCACATATGTGCTTGAAGTGGGAGTCATCTCACATCTGATATAACTTTGCACTGATTGTCATATAAAGCTTTCACTTTATCTTTGCTTAGTTTTCGTTCATCTACACAATAATTTATTTCTTCGTTTATACAATTCCAATTATTGTTCTCATCGTCTTCCCATGTTTTATAGGTTTTATTGGTTTCATAGAATTCATCTACGTACAATCTACTTTTCGAATCATTGATATAATTTGTATCATTTGTATCATTCGTATGTTCACAATCACATTCATCACTGTATGCATTGTTGTCGAACAAATATCGCCAGTAAGGGATAATGTTCGTATATCTATTCATCACATCATTGCCAAAATCAATAGTAAATTCATCATTCTCAAAGCTTATCAAGTCCACCTCCAACATCACATATTCTGAAATATATTTTTGATATTTCAAACATATTTATGTGATATTTATCACATATTATATGTACACCTTATATTTTATCCATATTCATGTAATCTGTCAATATATTCAGATTCCTGTGGTACATTATTCAAATTACTGTGGTACATTATATTCAAATTCCTGTGGTACATTATATGTAACTATTCAGCCATGCACATAAAAGAATAAATATTATGAAAGACTGAATAGTTACCATTATATATTTGAAGAGAAAGTGAGTAGATTATTTAGTTTTTGGGGCAATCCCCCAATTATAAAGATGAATTCTTCTTACAAGAAGAACTAAATACAATTGTTAAATAAAATGAAAAGTTGCCTTCTTCACCCCCAGTATCTAAAATGCTGAGAGGTATGTAGTGATCTTCTGAGAAATTTTGTTGGAAAAATTAGGGCTGACAACCCCTGTGAAGTTTTTTCCAAATGGGATGTAAGGATTTTCTGGGGAGAAAGTTACCTCCGGCATCCCATGTGAAGTTTTTTCCAAATGGGATGTCGGAACTTTCTGAGAAATAAGATTCCCCTGGCATCCCGTCTGAAGTTTTTTCCAAATGGGATGTCGGAACTTTCTGAGAAATAAGATTTCCCCGGCATCCCATGTGAAGTTTTTTCCAAATGGGATGTCGGAACTTTCTGAGAAATAAGATTCCCCCGGCATCCCATATGAAGTTTTTTCCAAATGGGATGTAAGGATTTTCTAGGGAAAAAGTTACCTCCGGCATCCCGTCTGAAGTTTTTTCCAAATGGGATGTCGGAACTTTCTGAGAAATAAGATTCCCCCGGCATCCCATATGATGTTTTTTCCAAATGGGATGTCGGAACTTTCTGAGAAATAAGTTACCTCCGGCATCCCGTCTGAAGTTTTTTAAAAAGGAGATGTAAGGGCTTTCCTAAAGTCTATTTTCGCTGTACATCCCACAAGCCCAATACTACAAAATGCATGTATCGCATTCCCCAAAGCCATGAAATATGAGCTAATTTATATAGCTAGTTAACGCGTCAAGCCCTTTGTTAACGCATCAAGCCCTTTGTTAACACATCATGCCCTTAGTTAACACATCATGCCCTTAGTTAACACAAAAGCCCTGCGCTGGCGGCTGCCAGCGCAGGGCTTGTTTATTCAGAATCCTACTTTTCTTTGAATTCTTGTACTTCAATTTCTTATATCGTAAATTCTCAATTTTTTTATTCTTATATCTTCTACTTTCAACTTCTTATCTTCACTTCTTAATATGTCCTTGGAACGTAATCTTTGTTTGCCACTTTCAATATCTTATTATAGAGATAATCATGATCTGCCTGGCTGTGCATCTGTCTGTTGATATACAGATAAGATGCCACATCGTATACTGTGTAGCGAACTACATCTGAGTATTTAATTGTTCCGTCTGAAAGTTTTGCGTACGCTCTCATTGCCATTCCTGCATTGAACTCTGAAGCTGTTCCAGGTCCAAACATCATTGTCATGGCATATGTGTTAGCACTGTCTGCGCCAAGTTTATAACTTACTTTTCCGGCATTTGTTGCCTTGAATGATCTTACATCAGCACTGCTGCTTCCAACTACCATCTGGTTGTCAGCTACATCTCCTATCGCATATACCATTCCGACTTCTGCAACATTTTTGTTGTTGATTTTGCTCTCAACTGTGTATACACATCTGAAGCCGTTTGACTTTGCACTAATCTGGTAACCGTTGATTACAACCGGTGTTGGATTCTCTGTTGGAGCTTCGGTTGGAGCCTCTGTTGTTGTCTCTGGTTCTACCGAAATTGTCTTAGATACACCATTTGTCTCAAATCCATTAAGTGTAGCTGTTACCTTAACTGTATGGTTGCCTGCTGCAACATTGTCAAAGTTGTAATTTCCGCTTCCAACTCCTGAGAGTTTCTTTGAGCCGTCCAGATATACGTTGTATGTCTGACCGTTTGCGATCTGCTCAGATGTCTGGCTCCATGAAACTGAAATTCTCTGGGCCTTTGATGATGTTACATTAAGACCTGTTACTTCAATTGGCTTTGGTGTCTCTGTTGTTGTCTCAATAACAGTAATATCTTCTATATTAACGCTGTTGATTGTAACAATTGTTCCGGCATCAATTCCCTGTCCGAGTTCGAACATGATTCTGATTGTATTTTTGTCAGATGCAACATTGTATGTAGCTACTATGTTCTTTGTCTCGTTAGCAGCAAAATCTGTATACACAGGATCTGTGCCCTCACCGTTTGAAATGTCTTCCTTCATACCAACGCTACCTGCCTGGCTGAGTTTGACATTTGCAGTCACTTTGTATGTGTGTCCTGGAATTGCTGATTCATCATATCTTGACTGAATGAGCCACTGTGCACCCTTATTTGCCTCTACTACTTTAATCTGGAATGGCTGACCGTTTCCACCTTTGTATCTGCAGTTAGCTGTTCCTGCCCAATCACCAAAATACAATCCGTTCTTTCCAACTGTAACCCAGTCATTAAGTACGCCGGCTTTAAATCCGTCGTCAACTGTTGTTGTTTCTACAGGTGTGTTGTCTGTGATTGTCACACCTGTGATATGTATCTCTGTTCCTGCATCAAGCCCTGAAGCAAGCTCAAGTATGAGTTTTGCTCTTGTTCCTGCCGCTGTAAATGTTCCTGTAATTGTGTTGTTGCCTGAAACTACATCATTTCTGTTTTCGCCGTTGTTTGAAACATCTTCTTTGTGGAGAATTGTTCCTGCTTTGGTAGATGTGTAGTTAATCTTGTATGTGTAATTGTGTCCGTCTTTTACTGTCTGATTATCCAGTGCAAGCTGGATGCCCCACTGAGCTTTGTTGTTTGCTGCAATCTGGAATGTGAAATCATTCTTGCTTCCACCTTTGTAGTAAGCTGTTCCACCGTTCCATTCTCCAACATAGTATGACCAGTCACCTGCGCTGTACCACTGATCTCCTGATGAAGTTGTTGCAAATGTGTATCCGCTTGGAGCTGTTGTGTCTCCGTTTGCTTTTATAAATTTGAAATAATCAAGGTTACATACATATGTAGTTCCGTTTGTTACAAAATTAAGTTTGATACTGTGTGTTCCTGCTGCAATCTGTGTAGTCAGTCTTGCCTGAAGGTCACCGTACTGTGACCAGCCTGAAGCATTGTTCTGTGTTGCAATAGATCCAACCTTGTTTCCGTCACAGTATACTTCAATTGTTCCGCCTGTTCCTGAAGGACAAGACAAACGGAAGAAGATTGATGAAGCAGCTTCTGAGAAGTTAACCTTGTTAAATGTTATGTTAACTCCATTTAATACTCCACCGAGGTTTCCGCCACCACTTGCTGATGAGTTGTTATCCTTAACACCTCCACTGTTACTGTCAAACTGCTCTGCCTCTATTGTATTAAACGCATTCCATGTTGTTTCCTGTTTCTGTGTTGTAGTTTCAACAACTACATTTCCACCGAATGAATGAACAGGATAGTTGCTTCCCTGTGTCCAGATATTATTTACTGAATTAAGTAAGTTCTTAACTGTTCCGTTCTTAAATTCATCTGATGATTTTGAATCTGCTGAACCTGAGCCCTGAACACCGTAAGATGCTGAACCACTCAGGAAGTAATTATGTGTAAATGTTGTGTCTGTTGCGTATCCTGAAATACCGCCCTTCCATGACTGAGCACTTGTGATACTTCCGTAGTTGAAACAGTTGTTAACTGTTCCTCCACCGCCCCAGCCTACGATACCACCTGATACCTGTTCTGAAGCATAAACTGAAGCCGCATTGTAACAATCATGAATATAAGCTTCGCTTTCTGTGTGACCTGCAATGCCACCGACACCATTTGAACCTCTTACCTGTCCTGTAACAGATGAAGCATAGATTTCACCCTGAACATTTCCTGCAATACCACCTGTGTAGTATCCGCCACCCTGAATATATACATTTTCAAGATGAAGATCTTTTACCACTCCTTTGCTCTTAAGTGTTCCGATAAATCCGTATGTTCCATCACCTGAGCTCATATTGATTCCTGTAATCTTCTTACCGTTACCGTTGAAAGTTCCGCTAAACTCTTTCATATATTTCAGATTATTTGAACCTGAAAGATTGATGTCGTTTGCCAATGTTACTGTCTTGTTAGCAGTTGATGCTCCGGCGTTTACCTTTGCACAGTAATCCTGAAGCTGTGATGCATTAGAAATTACCGCATTCTTTGGAACTGCATTTGCAACTACATCATTTATTACTTTTCTAATCTGTCTCTTACATACTTCACAGAATTCCTGTTCAAGATATCTCATCTCACATCTCTGATGTGGTCTGAAGCAGTCATATACTCCAACTTCATCAAATGGGTAAAGTCCTACGCCGTTTTGTCCGATAAGGTCTGCCCATTTACAACTTGATGCATTACTTACCAACGTTCTGTTAGGACCTTCATGTCTGTTTGATGACTCATATGTTCCCTCCCAGTACTCGTCATCAAGAAAAGCACCTGTGTGTCCAAACTCGTGGAACGCAATATCCGGAGCTTTTTCATTTGCTGAAATAGTACAAATTCCACCGCCTGATCCGCCGTACTTTGTTGTGTTACAAACTACGATAGGACATTTACAGTTAGGCATGTACTGTGAAATAATTTCATTTGCATGAGTGTAGTCGTGAATACATACAAGTCTCTCAATAGTGTTGTTCCAAAATGTAGACTTGAAGAATGTATCATACGGACTGTTTGCGCCATTCTGTGCTTCCTGTACACCTGAGTGATTTGATACTGTACAAACCGCTCTGATATTGATTTTGTTCTTTATATTAGACTCGTTAAACGGTGATCTTGTCATAAAGTAGTTGGCAATACTCTGTGCAACCTGAAGGAACTTGTCCTGCTCACTTGCAGTATAACCGTCACCCATAATAAGAATACAATAGTTATCTCCGTCATCACCATTGTTAATCAAATCTCTGTACTGGAAATTGTATTCTGCAATCTGCTCAACCTGCCATTTGTTTCCGATATAATTTTCGTCTTTCTTTAAACCAATCTGCTCCGGATCATTTACATCATAGAAAACATCATCATACTTTTCTTCGTCCATGTAGATGTGTTTAAGTGATCCGCTCTCGCTGAAAAGCTCAACTTCTCTTTTCAACTCTGCTGGGATTTCTGTAGGAATATCCTGAGTCTGTACTTCCTCCTGACTTGCAGGTGCAGCCGATACTATAGTTTTTTCAAACACTCCCGGTGTGGCAGTGAGAACCATAGCCATAGACAATACGCTTGCCAGCACTTTTCTGCCGACAACACCAATGTTCTTTCTCATGTAATTATCTCCCTTTCTAATAATGTGTTTTATGAATTTTCTTCCGAGAACAATTAAGTTCCCAATTTATACAAAGAATCTCTCAATTCTCTGCTTATCAAAACGCTTCCGCTTCCCCTCCAAAGCGTTTTTGATTCACAAATAATATGGTGTTCTACATTTTCACGCACAAAAATAAACCAAACTTTCATCGCCCCTTAAAAATAACTGAAATGTCTGGTTGTTTTTCCCTCATTAATTTAAATTAAATAAACAATTTTCAAATGTTTCCGTTCTATTTTTCCTATTTGATTATAACAACAAAAGTGTAAAAAGCGCAAGAGGAAAATTGGAAAAGGCTGCCGCATAAGCGGCAGCCCAATAATAAAAGGATATGAAAAAGAAATTCTAATGAATTAGCTTTTTATCATTTTTATAAGATTACTCCACCATTCCATGAGTACTCAACCTCTTTGTATGAAGGGTTGCATACTTTAAGAATGCTATTGTAGAGGTAATCATGTGCAGTTTTTGTATTCATCATGCTGTTCTGATACAAAGAATCTGCAACGTCTTTTATTGAGAATGTGTATACGTTTGTATATACATATGTTCCATCACTAAGTTTAGCATAAGCTCTAACTTTGTAGTTTTCTTCAAACTCAGCCTTGTTTCCTACTGCAAATACCATTGTCATTGCGTAGCTTGTTCCTGTACCTGTTGAAGATACTACTGAACTGAGTTTACCTTTTGTTGTTGTACTCTGACGAGATGCTACCCAACGGCTTGTGCTTCCAACAACCATCTGTGAATCGCTTGCTTCTGAAGCAATACCATATACAAGTCCTGATGCAACTACTGATTTACCGTTGATTGTGCTCTCTACTGAGTATACTGTTCTCATACCTTTTGAAGTAGAACTTACCTGGTATCCGTTTAATTCAATTCCGTTTGCGATAGCTGTCTGCTCATATCCGAAACTGAAGTAATCTACATTTGCAACATATGCTTTGTTGTTTGTTGTAACAAACTTAAGTGTTACTGTATGTGTTCCTGTAGAAATTGTGCTGTCAAGAGCTGCTGAGTAGTTCAAATATGTAGCCCAATTGCTTCCTGTGTTTGCAAGTGCAACTGTTCCAACCTTGCTGTTATCTACATATACTTCAACATTTCCTGAAGCATCTGATGTCTTACTTGAGTAATTAATGTTGAGCTTGTTAGCCTTTCCATTGAATACTACGTTGTTGTATGTTAATGATACTCCATTTGTGATTCCACCCATGTTGTATCCGCCACTTGCATTTGAGTTTGAATCCTTAACACCACCGTTATTTGAATCATATGCTTCTGCTTCAATCTTGCTGAATGCATCTTTGTTAACGATAACCGGATCTGTCTCTGTTTCTGTTGGAACCTCAACTCTGTAGTTTCTTAAGAATGCTGCATTCTCGTTTACAAATGAGTTGTTGTTCTGTGAGTTATCCCAGTTGATTGACCATGTCATGATACCTCTCATGCCAGGATAGTTGTTATTAAGTTCTGCAAATGCAGACTGTAATACCGAATTTGAAACCTGTCCTGAACCGGCTGCTCCTGCTGATGAAGGAACACCGATAACTACCTGGTCAGGTCTGAGCGGTGCAAACCATGTTGCATCTGTCTTAGCAACACCTGCTCCTGCTCCAACATGGAATCCGTCAAGTAACATCTTACACATTGCAACGATTGATGCCTTGTCTCCCATGTTGTAGTAGTTTCCGTCTGATCCAAGGATTGGACCTGAGTTGTATAACTGAACATGTACAAATGTTGTAATGTCTCTGAGTGCGTTAATCATTGGGAGGTATGAACCACATCTTGCATCGCAGTACTGGTTGATACCTGCATAGTACATATATCCGTTCTGTACGTAGAATGTTTCAGGTGCCCATGAAAGGATGAAATCACTTCCGTAGCTTGAACAAATATTTCTGATTGCTGTTGTCATATTCTTAAGGTTTGGTGACTGGATTGTTCTGATATCAGGATCCTGTCCCTGAGCAAAGTTAACTGATGTCTGCTCAAGGTCAATGTCGATACCGTCGAATCCGTATTCATTTACAAATCCCTTAATATCACTTACAAACTGGTTAACTGCTGCATCATTTCCAAGTGAGAAGTATCCTTCATATCCACCGATTGAAAGAACAACTTTCTTGCCCTGTGCCTGAAGTGTCTTAATATCAGACTTGAATTCACTTAATGAGTATCCTGAGATTGATGAAATTCCAGGAATCTCAAATTTCATTCTTCCGTCTGTGCTACCCGGATTTACAGGCTCTGCAAAGGAAATATTGATTACATCCCAGTCAGAATCTACATCTCTGAGCTTGATGAATGGATTTCCTGAGTTATGCCATGTGTGGTAGTAACCAATCATAACTGTTGATGGAAGTGAACCGTTTGTTGGATTTGTATTTGGCTTTGTTGTCTGTGTTTCGTTTCCACCAATTCCTGTTACATTAGCTGTAACTGTCTTTCCTGATGTTTCTTTTCCGTTAAGGTTTGCTGTAACCTTGATTGTGTGGTTACCGTTGCTTGTAAATGTATATGTAACTGTTGAAGCTGCAGAGTATGATCTGTAGAAGCTTCCGTCAATATAAACTTTGTATGTCTGTCCTGAAGCAACCTGGCTGCTTGTCTGTCCCCAAGAGAATGTTACTGCTCCTGCGTTCTGTGAGTTGATTGTAAGTCCTGTTACTTCTGTTGGCTGAGCTGTTGATGTTGTTGTTGTCTGTACAGGTGCTGCATCAACTGCTGCTCTTGCTGCCTTAGCCCATGCGTAATTCTGAGTTGCATCCCAGTTGATTGACCATGTCATAAGTCCTCTGAATGTAGGGTATGCCTTTGGTACGTTAAATCCGTCAACAGTTGTTCCGTTGATCATTGCTGTAAATGCACTTGCTGCCTGAGCAGGTGTAATCTGTCCTGATGAAGCTGCAGGTCCGTTACTTGGAACACCGATTGCAACCTGGTCAGGTCTGAGTCCGCTTTCAATGTAAAGTGTTGAAAGGTTAGCAGGGAATGAGCCATTTCCAGGAGTAGCTGTCTGTCCGCCGTATCCTGGCATTCCACCTGTATTGTAGAACTGTGTATGTACTGTTGTTAAGATATCTTTGATTGAGATTGCAAGATCCCAGTATGCAGATGTAAGTCCGCTTGTTCCTACCTGCATGTAGTATGTTTCAGGTGCCATTGTGATAATGAAATCTTCACCAAAATGATTTCTAAGTGTACGAAGTGCACTTGCAATGTACGCTGTACCTGATACTGCCATACCTTCAAGGTCGATATCGACACCTTCAAATCCATAGTTTTCAATAATGCCAATCATACTGTTTGCAAATCTGCTTGCTGCAGCATCACTGTCAATTGTAATTCTTCCTTCAGCACCACCAACTGAAATGATGACATGCTGTCCTTTATTCTGTAATGTCTTAACGTCCTGTTTGAACTGCGCATCTGTGTATCCGATGCTCTTCTGTAAGTCTTCGCTTACTGAGAATGTAGCTTCACCTGCTACTGAAGTATTTCCTGTAAATGCTACACAAATCAAATCATAGTAAGAAGGTACTTCTGACAACTTAAGATTTGTTGATCCATTTGAGAAGTTATGCCAGTAACCTGTTACTGTATGCTGTGGTAATGATCCGTTTGGAACGTAATTGTTCTCTGTTGGATCTTCTCCACCGCCTGTTGGAACTGTAGTTTCAACTACTCCAACAAGATCAGGTCTTTCTTTCCAAAGTGTTGGTGCCTGTGTTGGTGCCCATGCTGAATTAGAGTTGTGAGCATATGTACATTCATATACCTTACCCTGATACATTACAAAATCACCAAGTTTGTATGTAACATTATTTGCTGACCATTCAGGATATGTTCCTGTTGCCGGTTTTGTTGTTGTTGCAGGTTTTGTTGTTGTTGCAGGTTTTGTTGTTGTTGCCTGTGATGTCTGGTTTGGTTTTGTTGTTGTTGCAACTGTTGGATTCTGTCCGCTTGGTGTTGTTGTTGGCTGCGTTGATGTGCTACCGTAAACTGTTGTCCAACATGTATCACTTCCACTAGAGCTGCTTCTCTTTGTAACTGCAACTTCTTTAACTTTTGATAAACTTGCAGTCTTTGTTGATTTAAGTGTGAGTGTCTTTGATGCGCCAGGCTCTAATGCATATGGCCAAGACACATCTGTTACAACTGTGTATCCGTTTTCTGAACTTACATTTCCACCTGCTTCATAAGAAGAACCTGTAAGTATCTCACCGTCATCAAGTTTGATGAAATATCTAGGATAAGATGCTGTTCCTGCAAATGTCTCTGCATAATTAAGAATGTTTGACTCTGCTCCACCGTTAAATGTTCCCTGTTTCAGTGGTGTTGTAACTGCACTGTTGTTGTTTACTGTAATTATATAATTATTTCCTGATGTTGAAACTGTTGCACTAAGTCCGTCCATTGTAGGCCACTTAATACTCTGTGCAGGAAGTGATGTATTTCCATATAATGCATCGTAACTTGCATTTGTGATTTCATTTGCTGCATCAAGTGATGCCATCCAAGAAATAAGTCCACCGAGTGGTTTGTTGAATGGATTCTTGAACTGTCCATTCTTTACATATTCACCTTTTGCTCTAACTGATCTCGCATTATCACATGTGAAGAAGTATCCTCTTGATGGGCTGTAGTAATAGCAAGCCTGAGCTGTCTCATCATAATATTCCTGTAAGCCGTACTGGCTGATAAGTGTTCCTATATCACTGTATGCAAATGTACCACTTGTAGTTCCATCAGCTGCCTTAACACTGTTTGGTTCTGCTGTTGCATAAAGTCCAGGATTGCTACTGTCGCGTCCATCGTTCTGAACTCCTGCCCATCCTCTTGTGTATGGTGCAACACCAACTACAATCTTAGATGGATCAATGCTGTTTCCGTATGTGTTGTATAAATATTTCACACAAGCGTCAACTGAGAACTGACAGTCTTTCTGATTTTCGTGATCATATTTTTCATTTGTGAAAAGTGCTGTCTGGTGTCCTGTGTAAGGAGCCCATGCACCACATAAATCGTATGTCATCATATTTGCGAAGTCAACTGTCTGAAGCACCTGATCATATTCAATCTTTGCCATCATGGCAGGTGAAGCCGACATGGCAACTGACAATTCATAATGCTTGTTGTCTATTCTGTCGTACTCATCTAAAGCACTTCTTAATTCCTGAAGTAACAATGTGAAGTTGTGAGTATCTGCTGCTGAACCCTTACATCCCTTATCAACTGTAACTCCGTTTCCTGTTGGATCCGGATCTCTGTCTGCTGTTGGATACTCCCAGTCAATATCTACAAAATCATATCCGTAAAGATGAGCTGCTCTTGCAATGTTCTGAGCAAAATTCTTTCTCGCTGTTGCTGAAGCTGCAACCTTAGGGAAGTCACCTGAACGTGTCCATCCACCCACCGAGAAACCAATCTTCATGTTTGGATACTGGTTACGAAGTAAAATCAATGCCGGTACAACACCTGCCCAAGGGCTGCCTGATGTTGTTGTGTAACCAACATTTGGATTCTGGAAATCTGCCCATTCATCACAGCAGATCACATTTCCATCTTTGTCTACGTCCATAAATGCAAAGTTAAGATGTGTAAGCTTGCTTCCATCAATGTAACTTGGGAAGAAGTTATGCTGTCCCGCATAAATAGACCATTCACCGTAATACATAACGTTTCTGTACTGTGGGGTAGTCGCTGCTTTAACCTCTACAGGTTCTGTTGCTTTTGTCATTGGAATATAGCCTGTTGTTAATCCCGCAACCATCGCGATTGATAAAGCGATGCTACAAGCTTTTCCAAAAAGTGAGTTCTTCTGTGTTAACTTTAAGAAACCCATTGAAAATGTCCTCCTTTAATTATAAAAAAATTGACCTCTAATAATCCTAAGCATAATACTAGCATGCCCCCTTTGAAACAAAATAGGGTGTCGTTTTTTATTTTGGGTATTCATTTTTTATGAAAACACTTTTACGAACAACCACAGACAACTTTCCCAATAAGATACAATTTTTCTTGAAAAATAAAGGGTTCTCGGCAGTTTCATTGAATTGATTTTATTCCAACAATCGCTCAGTTATGTCACCCAAACAGTGTTGCATATATCGTATGTTGCATTTCTTTTTCAGGACAGAGGCGTAGTTTTTTGAGTATTAATACAGGCAATTTTATGCACAGCTTTTATTTTTTTGTCACATTTTGAAGCTATTTCAATGTGGTATTGCATTTTGTAGTTTAATGCGCAGCTACATTTGTCGTTGCATTTTGTAGTTTAATATCTAGTTCTAATTTGTCGTTGCATTTTGTAGTTTTAAAAAAATTACGTTTTTTTTGCTGTAATTTTATACTTTTATTGCTTTTCATTTGCATTTCTTTTACATTTATTGCGTGGTCGAGGTATGCGCGGAGAGCTTTTCTTGCTTGCTTTTTTCTGCGTACCGACTTATCGGCCAATTTATGGTTTGCGCGAAAAATCCCCTCCCACACTCAACAATCTCATATAAAAGCATCTGCATAGCACACAAAAAAAAGCATCTGCATAGTACACAAAAAAAGCATCTGCATAGCACAAAAAAACATCCTCACATCAAGTTGCGTTATCCACAAAATCAATGTAAGGATGCTTTTTATTTTTTGCTTTTTATTTTTTGTTATTTGTTTTTTATTCTTTGTTTTTTATTATTTATTTTTTCTATTATTTATTTTTTTAATATCATTACTTTATCGATTTATCAACCAACTTATCTAAAATCGCTTGGCTTTGCTAAGATTTTTCCCCAGTCATAATCAACTTCTTTGTATGATGAGTTAACTCTCTTAAGGATGTTGTTGTATATATACTCATGTCCTGCAAAGTTGCTCATCTTGATGTTCTGATATAAATAATCTGCTACGCCATATACGCTGAATGTCTTAACAGGTGTATATCTATATGTTCCGTCAGCGAGCTGAGCATATGCTCTTACATAGTAATTTGCGTTGAGTTCAGCAACCTTTACCTGTGAAATCTTGTTTGATGACATTGTAAGTGTCATTGCATAACTCTTTGCATTGTTAAGTGCTGTTGAATATAACTTGTCTAACTGTCCTGCTGAACTAGCCTGTCCGATAATAACAGAGCTGTCTGTTGATGTCGCAACAAGTTCTGATTCAGGTGTTGTTCCTGAAAGTCCGTAAATAATACCAAACTTCTGAACATTCTGTCCGTCTACTTTGTTGTTTACAGAGTAAACTGTTCTGATACCACCTTCAAATGACTTACCATTTACTGTAAATGTATTTGTACTCATCTGGAATCCGTTAATTTCAAGATCACTTGAAATCTTAACTGCTTCTGTTGGAGCCTCTGTAGGTTTTTCTGTTGGTGCTTCTGTAGGTTTTTCTGTTGGAGCCTCTGTTGGTGCTTCTGTCGGTTTCTCTGTAGGTTTCTCTGTCGGTTTCTCTGTTGGCGCTTCTGTAGGTTTCTCTGTTGGTGCTTCTGTAGCAACCTGTCCACCTGCAACAATAACCTCTCCTGAAACTCCTGATGACTCGATTCCATTTAATACTGCAGTAACCTTGACAATATGCTTTCCACCTGAAATACCATTTATGTCATGTGCTCCACATGGTACTTCTGATAACTTCTTAACTCCGTCAACGTACACGTTGTACTTCTGTCCGTTTGCTATCTGCTCATTGTTCTGTCCCCAAACAACTGTAATTGTGTTGTTTGCATTGCTAGAAAATACCTCACCAAATACTTCAATTGGTCCGTTTCCCTGCTGAACTGAAGTAGGTGCCTCTGTTGGTGCCTGTGTAGGCTGCTGTGTCTGTGTAATATCTTCAATCTTTATGCTGTTGAATGTAAGTGTCGTTCCGGCAGGTACGCCCTGACCGATTTCAAACATTACTCTGATTGCATTCTTATCTGAACCAACTGTATATGTTCCTGTAAGATTTGCTGTTCCATTTGCGCCGATATTTGTATATGCAGGTGCGTCACCTTCATTTGAAATATCTTCCTTCATACCAATTGAACATGCTTTGTCAGCTGATACATTTGCTGTTACTTTGTATGTGTGTCCTGCTGTTGCAGAATCTTCAAATCTAACCTGTGCAATCCACTGTGCGCCACTTGTTGATGCAACGTATACCTTGTATGGATTTCCGCTTCCTGAATACGCTCCTGATGCTGAACCCGACCAGTCACCGAAGTAGCATCCCCATTTGCCGGAAGTTGTCCAATCATTATTTGCTGCATTTGTAAATCCAGATGGATTATTCTGTGGTTCTGTCTGAGGTGGCTGTGTCTGCTGATTAACCTCTGTAACGTTGAGCGACAAATTACTAATCACTGTATTAACCGGCATTCCACTAAGCTCAAGAATCAGCTTGTCATTTCCGGTAGCTGTTACCTCAAGTTCCCTTGAGTTATTTCCATTATTTGCTGTGAACGTCTCCTGAACCTCAGGTCCGTCAATCTTGTAAAGCATTGTTCCTGAAGCTGATGAATTAAATCCAACTTTTACTTTGTATTTCTTTCCGGCTGTAAGCCCAAGCCCTCTTGTAATCTGTGTTCCCCAGCTTCCAACTTGTCCGTTTGTAGCTTTAACCTTAACGCTCAAATCGTTGTTATTACTTCCCTTTGTTGCAAGAGAACCGCCTGCCCATGAGCCTGCGTAAACTCCCCAGTTTCCGATATTTACTGTTGTGTTATCAGGAACTGTAGTATATCCATCATCATACTGTGTTCCTGCCTGGTAAGCTCTTACATAATCAACTTCCATTGTTGCAGATGAGAAGTTCCAGTCAGGAGCTTTGTTTCCTGTGTAGCCTGTTGCAGTACTTCCAAGTGCAAGGTTCAATAAGAAATAGTGATTCTTTCTGAATGCATATGCATTGTTGTCTGTAAGATATGCCGTCTGATATTTGTGATCATCCACATACCAAACAATTGTATTCTCGTTCCATTCAACACCGTATGTATGCCAACCTGTAATTCCATTATTTGCATTGTCATCAAACCAATGATATGCACCTGAGCAGTAGCTTCCCCACATTCCGTGCTGAGCCTCTGAGTATCCTGCCCACTCACCACCTGTATTCCAGTGAAGAGTTCCTTCAACATAATTTCTGTCATTTGCGTGCTCCATGATGTCAAGCTCACCACAGTTTGGCCATGAGCCACTCTCGCCCATCATCCAGAATGCAGGCCATACGCCATTCTGATTTCCACCGATTACTCTGATTCTGGCTTCCATCTTTCCATATTTGAAATTCTTCTTTCCGTTAGTTCTGATTCTTCCTGATGTGTATCTGCATCCACTGTAATTCTCAGCCTTTGCGATAATCTTCAATGTTCCTCCTGAAACCTGAACGTTATCCCATCTGTCAGAGTACCACTGAAGTTCGTTGTTACCCCAGCCGCCGCCGTCAGAACCACCAATATCATAATTCCAGTTTGCTGTATTGAGGGAGTTACCATCAAACTCATCACTCCACACAAGATTCCAGTTCGTTACTGTATCTGCTTTAACAGTCTCCGGCTTAGCTGCAGGCACAAAATTAAGGCCGCTTACAACAAGAGCCGCCGACATGCAGATAGAAATAATTCTCTTAAACATTCCGTTCTTCCTCCTTAGATATTAAAAAATGTATCCTTATTATTTATATAAATTTCTCTCGAAATTTGGCACGCAGTTATATAATTTTATTGATTATTGCTATTACTTTGCCCCACTATCGCAACCTTGACAAAACACCTGTGTTTCAACATTATTTCTCACAATTATCAATAAAACTCTTTCAATCAGTCACTAAAAAATATACTCAAATAATCTTGTTTCCGTTGTTTTTTTATAATTATCATCTATTTTTTGTAAAATATCAAGTGGCTTATCTGCAATGAAATTGCAAAATAAAAACACTTTTATTAAATCATTCGTACTTTCCCGTTCATAAAAACAGCGATTAAAATGCTTTATATATAAACCCTTTCAAAAATGCATTCTAATCGCTAATGTTTAAATTTAATCTAACATATTTCCTATATTCCCGCAATAAATAAAAATCATTTTATTTTTTTTGTACAAAATACCCAAAAACCTGTAGGAGGCACATTCCAGTTCTTTGTATGAAGTATACATAGCAAAATTAATATTTTATTTGTTTGATGCATACATTGCAAAATTAATATTTTATTTGTCTGATGCATACATTGCAAAATTAATTTTTTATTTGTTTGATGCATACATTGCAAAATTAATATTTTATTTGTTTGATGATTCCATTGCAAAATTAATTTTTTATTTGTTTGATGATTCCATCCAATACCCTTCCGTCAAATGGTATAGCCGATGTTTCCATTGATATGAACAAATTGTCTCCCAACACATATCCATGGTTCATATACAGTTGTATTTTTCCAACTGCATTATTTGCATATTCAGGATTGTCCATCAATCCAAAATGCTCATAAATGATATTTCTTCTTCTAACTTCATCCAAAATCGTAAAGTCAGGATAAATAATCCCGGAATAATTTGTTTGAAATGGATACTCATATCTATACAAAACATTTTCTTTGAATAGTTTATCAGCAATTATCTTCTCAGATTTCGATCTGACCCTTTCTCCATTTTCGGAATATATCTCAATATCATTGTCACCAAATGATTTTCCCGTATATTCTTCATCCAGCCACTTTTTTCTATATTGTTCATTTGTCACTATAATAGGTTCAACAATCATGCGCTTTCCCTTACCTATTGTTTCATATGCTTTTTCCCAATTATTTCCTTCTATTCTATTTATTAACGCATTAATTTGCTTCAACTCAACACATGCATTTTTTAACACTTTTTCGTAATATTCTTTTCTTACAAGAGCTTCTGCTTTTTGGGTTTCACTTTTAGGCATATACTTATAGTCGTTTGTATTACTATCATTTTTGACATAAAATTCAGGTTTACCTCTCTTTACAAGTACTTTAATTATTCCTTCCTCAGTTTCGCCTAGTTTTCTCAATTCACTTTTAGATTTCTCAACTATATACTCTATTTTTTTCTTCTCGAGCATTAATTCATTTATTATATTCCCCAATTCATTCCGCCTTTCTTTCACATTATCAACTATTTTTCTTTATGAAGTTTCACATCCCACCATCGATTATTATCTTAATTCCCCACTTGTATGACCTCCTTATTTAGACTTACTTTTCTTGGAGGGCATCTTTTCTCTTGCTTTTCTTCTTGCTTGTCCTCCATATCTAGACTTACTTTTCTTGGAGGGCATCTTTTCTCTTGCTTTTCTTCTTGCTTGTCCTCCATATCTAGACTTGCTTCTCTGGGAGGGCATCTTTTCTCTTCTTTTTCTTCTTGCCTGTCCTCCATATCTAGACTTGCTTCTCTGGGAGGACATTTTTTCTCTTTTTTTCTTCTTGCTTGTCCTCCCATATTAGACTTACTTCTCTGGGAGGGCATCTTTTCTCTTGCTTTTCTTCTTGCTTGTCCTCCCATATTAGACTTACTTCTCTGGGAGGACACTTTTTCTCTTTTTCTCCCTTCATCCCGTCCTCCTTATTTAGACTTGATTCTCTGGGAGGACATTTTTTCTCTTTTTCTCCCTTCATCCCGTCCTCCTTATTTAGACTTGCTTTTCTGGGAGGGCATTTTTTCTCTTTTTCTCCCTTCATCCCGTCCTCCTTATTTAGACTTGCTTTTCTGGGAGGGCATCTTTTAATCAACTTCAATCATTCGCACTCATTAATATCTTATCATACTTCACACATATTTTGTGATACTTCTTCTTATGCCCAGCAACTAAATTTTCGTTCTTCCACCAGGAAGAACTTTTCTTCATAAACATGACCTTGACCAACAATTCAAAAAGACCCTTAATCACAACAATTTAAAAAGGCTTGTGGTCGTCGACCACAAGCCTTAATTCCTTCACGATATGTCATATCAGGGACGATACAACAATCGCCATTTATTTCTTTATTAAATTTCTTCCCAAGAACCTAATCACTCTTGACGACCCAAGAACCTAACCACTCTTGGCTCTCCTTAGTATCCAATCACTCCATAAGAAGCATTTACTTTCTTAAGGATCTTGTTGTAGAGATACTCATGTCCTGCCTGAGTTGGCATTGATTTGTTCTGGTATAATGTATCAGCTATGCTATATAATGAGTAGTCATATACGTTTGTATATACATAAGTACCATCTGAAAGCTTAGCGTAAGCTCTTACCAGATATGTTGCTGTGAAGCCTGATGCCTTCATTGTATCGAACTTCTGAATCATTGTCATTGCATAGCTTGATGCTGTATCTGATTCGCTGAAGTTAGATGATAACTTACCATTTGTTTCTGTAGCCTTGAAGTTCTTTACAAACTGGCTTGTGCTTCCAACTACCATATCAGCTTCTGTAGCAAAGCCTGCAGCAATTCCCCCACTGATACCGTTTGTTCCATCGCTTCCAAGTCCGAAGATAAGTCCTTTTTCAACTACTGCTTTGCCGTCTATTTCAGGTTCTACTGAGTATACTGTTCTGTTTCCGCCGGCTGTTGTACTGATTTGGAAACCATTAATCTCAATACCGCCTTCAATCTTGTTATCTGCTTCTGTTGGTGCTTCTGTTGGTGCTTCTGTTGGTGCTTCTGTTGAAACTTCTTCTGCACCGGTAACTGTAACATTAACTGTAGCTGCTGTTGACTCGTATCCGTTAAGGACACCTGTAAGTCCGATTGTGTGTTCTCCTGCTGTAATTCCTGTAATTGTATGAGCTCCAAGTGAAATATTCTTCACAAATGTTCCATCAACGTATACGTTATATGTCTGTCCGTTTCCAGGATTTCCCATAACAATTGTAAATGAGTTGTTTCCTGCATCCTGGCAGTCGATACCAAATGGAACTACAGGCTTCTCAACACCATCATCTGTTGTCTCTTCCTGATTTGGAGCTGTTGTCTCATCCTGACCCGGCTTTGTTGTTTCATCACCAGGGTTAACTGTTGGATTCTCTCCTCCACCATTTACATCAGGATCATTGTCATTCTTGAGGAGGGCAATTTCATATGCCTGAACACCCCAAGGTCTTCTGTTGCTCTTGTAGTTAAATGCAATCTTTACGTGATTGAACATCTTCTTGTAACTGCTGTTTGCTAAAGGAAGAATACTTAAGCATCCAACTTCGTCCGTAGCCCAATCATATCCGCCGGTTGCGTTTGTAGCATTGTTCTTAGATGAATCAAATACTGTTGTCCATGTAGAATTATCTTCTACTACATCTTCGCCGTCTTTTGTTACATTGTATGCTGCATCATCTGCAACCATAATCTTGAATCCGTCAACCGGAAGTGTTCCATCATTATTCTTCCATTCGATGTACATAGCATCAATCTGGTTGAGTGCATATGAATCTGCAAGGTCTGCGATGATAAATGCATCTGCCGCACCTGCTTCAACTACCTGTGAAGCCCAGTTTCCACCAGCCTGTCCGTTGAATCCAATCTTATCAACAAGTGCTGATAACTGACCTTCGAACTTGCCACTCTGGAATAATGTTGCACCGCCGTTTAAGAATACGTTGTATTCAGGGTTAACAAGCTTCTGAGCAACTGTATATTTTGGATTAACTGTTACAGTACATGTTGCTGTCTTATTTCCGCATGTTGCTGTAATAACTGTTGTTCCTTCTGTCTTTGCAGAAATCTTTCCATCTGCAACTGTTGCAACTGAAGGATTGCTGCTTGTCCATGTAACTGTTGTGTCATCTGTTGTATTTGCAGGAACAAACGATACTGTAAGGTTTGTTTCTGTCTTAACTGTCATATCAAGTTCTGTATTTGATAATACAATCTGTGTAAGTGGTACTGCCTTCGCAACAGTAACTGTACATGTTGCTGTGTTGTTTCCAACCTTTGCTGTAATAACTGCTGTACCTTCGCTTACACCGGTAACAACTCCATTTACAACCTTTGCAACTGATGGGTTGCTGCTTGTCCATGTAACTGTTCCGTTTGTAAGTGCTGTAAGAGTCTTTGAATTACCTACTGCAACTACCATCTCTGTAGCGCTGAGACCAACTGTTCCGTTAATAACAATTGAAGATGTTGTAACATCTGACAATGTCATTCCTTTTCTGTATGTAACAGCCTTAACAACTGTTGATTTATCTACTGTAAATGGTGCTGTGTATGATGGAGAATCCTCTGTTGGAATAGTTCCGTCAATTGTATATTTTACCTCTGCACCCTTAACTGATGTGCTAAGAGTAACTGTCTGTGCACCATTGTATGTTCCGCTTGCCGGAGTAATAGTAGGAGCTGCTGCTTTTACGGCACCGTATACTTCGAATTCGAAGATTGAATATCCGTAATCTGTTGCTCTCTTGATACCCTGCATCTTAACGTATCTTGCATCTGTTGCTGCAAATTCTGTAGCCTTATCGCCTGCTTTGTTGTTATTTACAGTAGCAACCTTTGTCCATTCATTTGCATCTTTTGAAACATAGATTTCGTATTGTGAAGCAAATGCTGCTTCCCAGTTTAAATTAACTGAGTTAACTGCGTACTCAGCGCCAAGGTCAACATAAATCCACTGATCATCAGATGTAGCAGATTCCCATCTTGAACCTTTGCTTCCATCTGTTGCCTGGCCTGCTTTGTTCTGTCCTGCCTCTGTAGAAGCAACTGCATTCTTGCCAAGTGCAAGATTATCTTCTGATGCAACTGCATCACCGTTGATTACCATGCTAACTGATGCGAATGTAGAATCAATATATCCATTCTTTGTAGCAATAGCTTTGATTGTTGCATTGCTTGATACAAGGATTTCTCCATTGTATACAGGTGAATCTACTGTTGGGATACTTCCATCTAATGTGTAATGGATAGTTGTTCCTGCATCAGCACAATCTATTGTAACTATCTGTGTATCATCATAAGTCTGAACACCGTAAATATTGTTCTTGATTGCACCATTGCTGAGTGCTTTAGACTTAAATGTTGGTGTAGCAACCTGTGTATATGTAAACTGGTTGTTTGTGTCTACTTCAAACTTAACAAATGCCTTTGAACCAACAACTGCTGTTCCAAGTGTATTGCCTGCTGCATTCTTGATTGATACAGTCTGTGCTGTCTCTCTTGGGTTCCAAACGTTTGCTGTGTATTTGTGTGTTGTCTCATTGTAGTAAACTGCTGCTGAAACATCACCTGTTGCATAAAGGTCTGTAGCCTTGTGACCAAACTGCTTCATAGCATTGATGAACCAGTATGTGTTTGCTCCGTCTGTTCTCTGAACTTTATCAACGTTATTGTTGAATTTCTGTAATGCAAGGTCAGCGTTGTACTGAGAGAGGAATGGCCATGTAATATGCTGCCATCCTGTATCCGGATGTGGATACTCGTTGAGAAGTTTCTCGATTTCTGCCTCTGACTTGCCTTCATTTCTTGCAACTGTTTCAGCTATACCCATAGCTCTCTCTGTATCAGCTTCAAGCGCCTCATATATTTCCTGAGCTCTTGACTGATTCATACCGTAATATGTGAGGTATTCTGAAATTGGTAACCACTGAATACCGTAAACGTAGAGTGGCTGTCCACCGAAGAATGTTCCGTAGAAGTTGATTCCACCGTATACCTGACCAACTACTTCGTATGGCCATTCATCAATCCAGTTATCTTTATCGTAATCGAACCAGTACTGTTCTACTGCTTCCATTTCATTTGTAAATCCGAAAATAGCTGCATCTCTGTAAGTATCATTCTCTGTGAGTACGCCCCAAAGGTACATACCTACCCAACTGAATAATGACTCTGATGCTGATTCCTGGTTATTTCCTGAATCGTTGTCTGCATAACCGCCTGCCCAAGAGTGGCTCTCATACATATCGTATGCTCTGAACTCGCAATATTCCGAATCATCCTGAGCCGGGTTAGCATAGTCTCTGATAAGCATCTCAATCATGTCTTTGTAATCATTGTAGAACTGCTTGTCATATGTTGCGAGTACTGTTGCACCGAACATGAAATATCCGTATGTGAAGTGGTGATCACAGATACCTGTATTTGCACCAAACTCACTTGCTGCGTAATATAATGTTCCCCAGTTCTCATCGTAAATAAAGTAACTTACATCATCAGGTCCGTCATATGTGAACCAGTTAACTAAAATATGTTTGAGTCTTGCAAGGAACTCATCTCTCATCTCTGTCTCGCCGAGCTGGTCTGCCATAAGAGCTCCGATTCCAAGTGGATGGAGGTTCTTACCTTCCCAGTATGCATCAGCTGCAGGGTTGAGGTTTGAAGTTGCACTGTCAAGAGTCTTTAAATATTCAAAACATTTATCCTGATCAAACTCTGCATTAGTTGGCATTGTAAACTGTGGAAGCAATCCTCTGAAAGTGTCAACCGTGCTGAATGTGTTGCTCCATACACCGTGCATGTCACCTCTTACTGACTTGTATGTCTTTGCTGTCTGTGCATTGTTTGATGATTTCTTCCACTGATGTGGCATCATAAGCTGCATTGTTACATTTGAGTAACCTGATCTCTTAAGAGTAGTTGTAACTGTGTAGTTAGATGTAATCTTTGAGAGATTCTCGCTATAAACATATCCAACCTGTGTATCTGTAACAAATGCGTAACCATGCTGGAAATATGTGTTAAGGTCATTTTTGTTAAGCATTGTAGCTACTGACATGTATTTGTCAGCGCCGAATGTTACTTTTAACTTACCGCCTGAATTCTTAACTGTTGTTCCTGCCGGAAGAGTTACACAGTAGTAATTCTTAGATGTGTATGTGTTATCTTTGTTATCATTATCTGTAATCTCAATTCCAAAGTGGTCAAGAGTAGCACTCTCTCCATTTCCAAGAATCTGTGTTCCTGCATCATTATAAAATGCTGTTAAGTTAGGAACTGAAATGTATACATTCTCTTTTCCTGTGAAATCAAGGTATGTGTATGGCGAACCCTTTACGTGAGTAGATGTCATTGCAACACCTGTCTCATCGCAAAGTTGAAGCTCAGCTGAGTAGTCACCGTATTTGTGTACTCTGTCGTAAGCTGTTGCTGTATCAACATTCTCAGGAAGAATGTAAAGATCTGTCATGTTCTCAGAAACTACTGAAACATTGACATCAGTATCTTTCATTGTTGGAAGCCATCCCTGTGTAGATGTAAGAAGGCTTAATCCCTTCTTTGAATATCCTGCCTTGTATGGCATAACAGACATTGGATTTCCAAACTTCTTGATCATTGCTGACTGCCACCAGTCATTTGATGCGATTGGTGTCTGGATTGTATCTTCGTCAATAAATACAGGAAGTTTTGCTTTCTCAAGGTATGTAGCCTCTGTAATGTATGAACCCTTTGTTGTATTAACTGTTCTGTAATCTGAAATCTCTCCGATAGTGTATGTCTTTGTTGCATCACCATTCTTGTACTCGTATACTTCGAGTTCCTTGATACCAAAACCACTACCGTTTTCTACTCTGGCATATCCGTAAATTCTGACATATCTTGCACTCTGTCCTGCAAGTACTACATTGTCAACAAGTTCAGGATATCCTTTCTTCATTCTATATAAAGTGGTCCAGTCTGATTTGTTATTTGAGATCTGAATGTCGTAAATCTTTCCGGCATCTGTAGTCCAGTTGATAATAACTCTACCGATATTGTATGCCTTTCCAAGATCTACACAGAGCCACTGATTATCATCCTCACCTGATGTCCATGATGTGTTAACCTTGCCGTCTACTGCATTCTCTGCAAGTACATTTGTCTGATCAAGAACGCCGTTATTGTACATCCACCATACGTCCCTGAGTGAAGACGCTGAAACTGTCTTATTCTTTGCAATGTTCTCACCAAAAGCATCCGGTCTCTTTGCAACACCGTTTGTTCCAAGAACTTCAAACTCATAGAGTGAGTATGCGTAGTTTGTTGCACGCTCTGTCATGTAAACTCTGACATATCTTGCTGTTGCAGTTACATCTACTGTCACATCCTTAGGATCAGAAACTGGTCCCTGAGCCTCAGTTGTAGGCTGCTGTGCACTTACGTAAACTGTCTTTGTTCCACGTCCAAGTTCAGCTCCTGTAGTCTTGCTTACAGCAACTACAATGAGTTCGTATGTACCCTCTGCTAATTTAATAAGTCCGTTTGCTGCCGGATGATTAGAAAATGTATATCCATCCGGAGCCTTTGCGTAATTTCCTTCCGTGTCTACATAAATCTTATAATTTGCATTGTCGATGGAATTCCAACTAGCCGATACATTTCCATCACCTGTTATATTATATGAAATATTGATATCCTGATTACTTGGTTCCTCGCCACCCGCATTTGGGTTACCAACTGAATAGATATCCTCCCAGTTTTCCTCATCGTTAGAAACCTGAACTTTGTAAGACTTAGCATAAGCTGCCTCCCACAAAATGTGGAATCCTGTAATGTTGGCCTGCTTTCCCAAGTCCACATATACCCACTGTGGATCAGCCTTTGTACTCTCCCATCTAGTAGTAGTATCGCCATCCACTATCTTGTCTGCTGTTGATCCACCAACTTCTGTGCTGGCATACACAGGTCTGTCTCTCGAGATGACATATGGTGTATTGTCATCTGCTGCCTGTACGCTGCCACCGAATGTTGGCATAAGAGTGACTACCATAGCTGTAGATAATGCAAATGATATTGCTCTTTTTACAGCAGATTTCACTTCTTTCTTTCTCATATCCGTTATCCTCCTATAACTTCTTTTGCACCCAATCCCTTTTAGGGCGCAGTCCTTTTATTTTTCCATACTTAAATTGTATAATTTTTATGAAATTTTAACAAGATAGACTGAGTTAAAACAGATTTTTCAGCAAATTTGTACAAAGCGCAGTGACATATCAGGAGTTTTTATACCGTTTTTGGACTTATTTACTAAAAATAGTTCAATATTCTTTTTTTCGAATAAAAGTGTTTTTATTGCCAAGACATTTTAACTTACTTTAATTCAGATTGATTTTAATAAAATTGATTTGAATAAAAGTGGCAATTCAAAGAAGTTTCATATAAAACATAAAAACTCATAGCCCTACATCAATTGAGGTTATGAGTTTTCACGCTAATTATATGATTGCAATTCATCCAATTCTTCGATTCTAATATTATTTGCAGATTTATGTTCACCAAATTCAGTTAGAAGCATATCCGTCGCCACCGCTTTGTCCGCTAAAATAATATATATTACCGATACATATCATCCACAGTAATCAACACCACGTTTGACATGTCTATAGTATCAAACCAATTTGTATATCCACTTAATGAAAACAAAAGATATTTATTGATTTTATATTTTTTTGATAGTAATTCACCTCTTCTGAGAAGTGTTTCATAAATCCCTTTATCAATTTTCTCATTCTTAAACTTACATTCACCTATAACTGCTGTTTTATCAATACCGGAAATTCCAACTACGTCAATATCTGCTGATTGCCGGAATTTATTTCCTTGCAAGTCAGTCAACTGTTCAACGCCCCACCAGGTTCCTACCTCAGTTAAAAATGAACCAAGCTCACCTAAAATTCCCTGTTCCAATGTGTAATAACGACACATTTCTTCAAAAACACTTCCCATAAATGCATGTATTTGTGTTTTCACGACCTTGTCATAATAGAGTTCACCCTGCCCCATTTCAATAACACTAATTGCTTTTGGAATAAATTCATACCAAAATTTAAACATATGATCTTTCAATACATATTGGGTTTTCTTTTTATTTTTCTCCTCCGTGATGCACTTCTTTTTTTCAACCAATCCCACATCAATTAGTTTCTCCAAAAAATATAATACTGTCGTTTCTTTTTCATGTACCTTTGCCGCTATGATATTTAATGCGTTTTCTCCCGATGCAATCTGTTCTATAATATTGTTCACAATGGTAACATCTGCAAATTCCTGTGTTAACAGGTTTTTTGTTTCATCGAACAGATAGCCGTCAGTACTAAAGAATAACCGTTTTATATTCTCATCCAAACTCTTTGTGGCATCAAACAACGCCAAATACTTTGCAACACCACCTGTAACTCCATAACAGATTGCTTTTTCTTCTGCAGAATAATTTGGCACAAACAATGACGAATCTCTGTAATTAAATGCTTCGAGCTTAATCTGAGAATCTCGTCTCCCAAAAACAGGACTCTTCTCACTCAATACCTTCTTTTCCATAAAGCTTAAAGCAGAGCCACATAAAATAAGCATTATATTTTTTTCCAACCATTGTGTATCAATGTATTTTTGCAATACCGATAAAAGCGACTCGTCTTTTTCAGCCCAATATGGCAATTCATCAATAACCAAAACAACTTTTTCATCCTGCACTTTTTTTGTAATCACATCAAACACATCCTCTATAGCAGAAAACTTTACATCTCTATAATCCGGATCCAACACTTCCATAACCTGTTTGGAAAACAATTCCAAATTTCTTTCCGCACCGACCTTCGTCGCTGTATAAAATATCTTCTTTTTATCTTTTATGAATTGTGCAATTAAATATGATTTTCCTACACGTCTTCTTCCATATATCACAGTCATTCCAAAACCATCTTTAGAATACACATTCTCCAATGAATTTAATTCATGACTTCTACCAATAAACATTTAAGCCTCCAATTTTTGTATTAAATTTTAATTCAGTTTCATTTTAATAAAATCATTCTGAATTAAATATAGCATTGGATAATAGATTTTTCAATACAGTTGTGTTTTAATTGTTTGGAGATTTACATAACTCTAATAGATTTTGCATTGATTGTTGCATTGTTTGTGTTCATCTGGTATCCAGCAACTTCAATTCCATTTCCTGTACTAGCATCCGGATTTCCTGCTTTGATAATAATCTGGAATCTGTCATTAAAAAAAATCTCCCGGATTCATCTTTCAAACCCAGGAGATTACACTAATAACATTCACACTTATTAGAGTTGGCGTCGCAAATAACTTAATCAACTCACTTTTGCAGATACTTCTTAATAATCTTATCTTTCACGTCATCCGGAATCATATCACTCGCAAGTATCTCTTCAATAAAAGCTTGTCTTCCTTCTTCTCTACCTTCTTTTCTTCCTTCTTGTCTTCCTTCTTGTCTTCCTTCTTCTCTTCCCTCTTCTCTACCTTCTTTTCTTCCCTCTTCTCTTCCTTCTTCTCTTGCATCTCTTTTAACCATCTCTATATATTTTACTTCATCAAATTCTGTGAGTATCATATCTGTCACCTCCGCCTTATGAGCAGTGAGTATATCTCTTAATATGTTTTCACTACAACATCTA
>JAILRH010000091.1 GCA_024698345.1 Lachnospiraceae bacterium
TAAAGCAAGTTGTAAACAAAGAAATGTACCTCCCAAAACAAGAAAAGAGCATCTGGGAGGTTAAATATCAAGTTTCCAAGTGGAAAATACCTGCTGAAAAAATAGAAGAAATTAGCACTGAAAAAATAAATAAAGAAAGTATTGTGAAAAAATAAATAAAGAAAGTATTGTGTCAAGCATAACAAAAAGCCCCAGTAAAAGCCGGGGCAAATGTTTTAATTATTTTGGGACATTTTCAAAAATGCTTGACATGCTCTGTTCGGGATTACTGTCGGGGCAGCTCTCTTACCATCAATTACTGCAATCAGGATAGTATGCCTTGGATTTGTTTTCTGTAGCATAGTATCACTTTTTCCCATTCCTTCTCAAAGGGCTGAACTCTGACATCGTGGTCATGGACGGAATACTTACACCGGATACGGCAGTTGAGCTTTCGAAAAAAGCAGGTAGCAATCTGCTTTCACATAAATATACTAAAGAAGTGGCCAATCGAGTGGCTTTGTTTGTAGAAGAAATCTGTCTCACCATTCTCGATGAGAACTGTAACGCAAAGAAACCCGTTTTGATAGAGCTCTCGCTTTTATTTGAAGCGGACTCTGTCCTTGTCATAGAGCGTGATTCCGGACAATTGTTTGATTTGACTGATTCTGATTCCCAGATTAATGGACTGAGCAGATTCGTGCTAAACGGTCTTATGGCGTCACATCAGGAAAAGGCATATCTTGTTACCACGGGCTATAACAGAAATATGATTCGTTTTTCTCAAAAATGACGTTTCCTTTATATTGCCCATTATAGGAAACAATCAATGTTCCTTTTTTGATAAGGTCTTCACGATTATCCCGTTGGCTGATTTATCGTCCATTATGATTTCTTCAACGTCGCAAACTTTTATTGTTCCGCTCTTTGGATTCTTTATGCTTATCATCTCGGAAACAATTGTTGCTTCAACCTCTGATTTCTCAAAAGCAAAATCTGCATCAATCATTTTGCAATTAATCATTTTCAGATTCTTGCAATAACAAAGTGGCTGAGTGCCGATTATAGTACAGTTTTCAAATGTCACGTTCTCGCAGTACCACGCGAGATATTCTCCCTTGATAACACTGTTTCTAATTATCACATTCTTCGCATGCCAAAACGCATCCTTTGTATCAAAATTGCAATTCTCAAAAACTGAATCTGAAATATACTGGAATGAATATTTTCCTTTCAGATTAACGTTATCAAACTCAAGTTTCTCTGAACGCATCATGAAATACTCACTCTGTGCGGTGGTCTCCTTCATAACAATATTCTTTACCGACCAACCAAACTCCGGCGAGATAATATCACATTCTTCAACTCTGATATCTGAACATTCACGAAGAGCTTTTATCCCATGCATCTTTGTGTCTGTTATAACTGCATTATTGGTGTACCACAGGGCTGCCCTGCATTTTTCTGTCATCTCACTGTTTGAAATCTTAAGGTTATCATCATGCCAGAATGGGTATCTCAAATTAAAATAACTGTCTCTGACTTCTATGTTACGACTCTCTTTAAGCGCACTCTCACCATCTGCAGGTCCATCAAACCTGCAGTTGTCCACTTCTATTCCATCACTGCCATAAAGAGCTCTTTCCTCATCGAACATTTGATTTTTTAATATATTACTCATAGCTTACCTCTCTATATGATTCTAACCCCGGCACTACTATCAACACAACAGTAACATCATCTTACAAGATATTTTTCATAGAAACTCTGAAGTTTGTCAAATGGAATATAATCTTTCTCTCCTCCATCATAAAGGTCTGTATGCACTGCTTCCGGAATTATCATCAATTCCTTGTTATCTGTGTATTTGCTGTTTTTTATCATATCAGAATATGCATCCTTTGAAAAATAGCATGAATGAGCCTCCTCTCCATGAACAATAAGAACTGCGCTTCTGATTTCATTGCTGTATTGTAGGATTGGCTGATTCACAAATGACTCGCAACCAATCACGTTCCATCCGCCATTTGAATTGAGGGAACGGGCATGATATCCACGCTCTGTCTTGTAATAATCATAGTAGTCTTTTACAAAAAACGGTGCATCCTCCGGAAGCGGATCTACCACTCCGCCGCCAAGCTTATACTCACCCTTTCTCAAATCCTCAAGTCTCTGAGCACACATTGCTTTCTTCGCCTCAAATCTTGCTTCTTCACTGTCAGCAGAATCAAAGTAACCTTTGGCATTTACTCTTGTCATGTCATACATTGTCATTGCCGCAGTAGCCTTAATTCTAGTGTCTAGAGCTGCTGTGTTGAGTGCCATTCCACCCCATCCGCATATTCCAAGAATACCAATTCTCTCAGGATCAACCTTATCATTTAAAGAAAGGAAATCTACTGCCGCCATAAAATCTTCTGTATTGATATCCGGCGATGCCATATATCTTACATTTCCACCACTTTCCCCTGTGAATGAAGGATCAAATGCGATTGTAACAAATCCACGCTCTGCCATTGCCTGAGCATACAAACCGGAGCACTGTTCCTTTACTGCACCAAATGGACCTGAAACTGCTATTGCAGGAAGCTTTCCTTTTGCATCCTTTGGTACATACATATCTGCAGCTAATGTAATGCCATATCTGTTTACAAAGGTCACCTTGCTATGCTCTACCTTTTCACTCTTCTTAAATGTCTTATCCCACTCTGTTACAAGATTAAGTTCTTCTTTTCTTATCATCTTAATACCTCCTAATTATTATTCATCTCTTTTTTCAAATTTCTAAGCAGGAAATCCATGCAATCGACTTTTTTCCCACTCTCATGATATTCATCCATTACGCGACATCGCTCTTTCTTCATAAGCCTTATTGCCTCGTCCATATTCCCGGATTCAAATCTTTCCAGAATGCACCTTGATATATCCTCACAGCACCCTGCATCTGAAAGACTCTGCTTTAACTTTTCTCTGTCCATGTTTCTTCCTCATCTTTGTTACTTTCAAATTCATTCCCTTAGATTTCACTAATTCACTCCTTTAGTTTTTCCCAGTTTTTATCTCTTGGATTTCTTTGTTCCGTCTTTTGTTTCTGGTTCCGTCTTTTGTTTCTGGTTCTGTCTTTTGTTTCTGGCTCTGTCTTTTGTTTCTGGCTCTGTCTTTTGTTTCTGGTTCTGTCTTTTATTTCTGGTTCTATCTTTTGTTTCTAGTTCTGTCTTTTGTTTCTGGCTCTGTCTTTTTCTTTCTTTGTTTTTCTTAGTTGTTTCCTTACATTTTCATTATATTAAGTTGTATTGTTTTTCGCTAATAGTTATAATGAATATTATGATATTCCTTTTTTTCATATCATTGGATAATAAAAAACAGCTACAAATACATTTTTACACTGAGAATCGTTGGCTCACGTTTTTCACACTGAGAATAGTTTGTTTTTACTCACCACTTATAGAAGTGGTGTCTTATCTGACTGAAACAGAAATAGGAGGCTATTATGGAAATACGAACTTTACGATACTTTCTTGCTGTTGCAAGAGAAGAAAATATGACAAAAGCTGCTGAAATTCTTCATGTCACTCAGCCTACTCTTTCAAAACAGCTTAAGTCCCTTGAAGAAGAACTTGGCAAAAAACTTTTTACACGACACAGTTTTAGCATAAAACTGACAGATGAAGGTCAACTTCTGCGAAACCGTGCCGAAGACCTTATCCGTATGGCAGATAAAATCGAGCAGGAATTTGTGTCATTAGATGATATAAGCGGAGGCGATTTATATCTTGGTCTTGCTGAATCATACCAACTCAGATTTCTTGCCAGATCTATTAAAGAATTCAAAAGCACTTACCCAAATCTTCATTACCACATAACCAGTGGTGATACGGAACAGTTGTCAGAAAAATTAGATAAAGGACTTCTTGATTTTCTTGTGCTTGTCGAACTTCCCGACAGCAAAAAATATGAATATATAGAGTTTCCAAAAACAGATACATGGGGACTTATTATTCCCGCTGAGGATCCACTCTCAAAGAAAAAAACCATCTCTCTTGATGACCTTGTGGACTTACCATTGTTTTGTTCCGATCAAGCTTGGAATGGTGATATAAAAAACTGGGCTAAAAACCGCTTTACTGAACTTAAACTTGAGGGATCATTTCGTCTTTCCTACAACGGTTCAATATTTACCCGCGAAGGTCTTGGTTATCTTCTGACTTATGATCACCTCATAGATACATCAAAAGAGAGCGGCCTCGTATTCAGACCACTCTCTCCAAAACTAGAGAATAAAATATATATTGCTTGGAACCGCTATCAGGCTTTCACTCCTATAGCTGAACGATTTCTTGAATATTTGAAACAGACGTTTTGACATGCTCCCACTATCGAGCAATTGTTCTTTTTCTGTTTTTTCACCTTTTTGAACAGCAGAACAAAGTGTCGCTTGCGGAGCATTTTTATTTCATGGGGAAGTTCAAAGAACTTTCCTATGAAGATTAGGGTGTCAAAAGGTTATATAACTTTTGACACCCTAATCCTATAAAGTGAAAAAATGGAGATACGCATTCATCCTTACGTATCTCCATTCAGCATTTCTGCAATATCTTGGGGACATATCTCAGCTGTGAGTCCTCTCACATTTGAGTTACGCTATATTATTTTTTACGAACAACAATACTTTTTGATTTTGACCATTCACCACGAGTCTTGCCGCTAACTGCGCACACTCTGATGTAATAATTCTTTCCTGCCTTAAGTGTTTTTAAAACAACTGAAATCTTCTTTGTTTTGATTTTCTTAACAGTTTTAAACTTACTGTTTGTAGAGTATTGAACTAAATAATATTTTGCCTTCTTCACCTTATTGAATCTGACACTTATTTTTCTCTTTAATGATTTAACAGTCAGTCCTTTTACTTTTTCTATTGTGGCAGCTGTTGTTTTTTTCTTGTTTACTACTGGCTGGGTCGCCTTCTCAGAAGTTGATGTCTCTTTTGCAACTGTTGTTTCCTCTACTGCTGATGTCTCTTCTACTGCTGATGTCTCTTCTACTGCTGTTGTTTCCTCTACTGCTGATGTCTCTTTTGCAACTGTTGTTTCCTCTACTACTGATGTCTCTTCTACTGCTGTTGTTTCCTCTACTACTGATGTCTCTTCTACTACTGATGTCTCTTCTACCGTTGTTGTCTCCTCTGACAATTCAGGAATGAGATTTACATTGATTGTCACTGGCTTTGCAACCGCATTTTCTCCGTATACACTCTTGTATTCTCCACGGTACAATACTGCCAGTTCGTTATACATTTTTGAGAACAGTGATGGATTGAATCCAGTAATTGAAAATCCACTTCTGCTTAAATCCATATCTGCTACTTCAAGTCCTAAAGGACTAGTAAGAGAATTTTGTGCATATACTTCTGACTCAGAACCTGTTCCGTTCAAATCTATTCCAAGTCTTGTTTTTGTGATAATTAAACTTGTACTATTGAAGATACCACCTGTTCCAATCCAGCTTGATGATTTCCAATATGTGTTACTTGCATCATACTCTCCTGCATCTTCTGGGATTGAATCTCCACCTACAAAGTTTCCATTTTCATCAAAGTTTGCCTCATCGTTTGTTGGGTCAAAAGTACCACTTGGATTATATATACCGTCACCACCTAAAAGGTTACATGTGATAGCTGCCATACCGTCACGGTCTGTGTATGAACCGATACGGCTCTCACGATACCATGCATTTCCTGTTGTCGCAGTAGGATGAATGAATAATGTACATCCCATAGCTGCATAATATCGTCCAACTTCGGGATAAAAATGTCCATCTCTACAGATATCAATTCCCACCTTCCCCCATTTTGTCTCGATAATTTTTGGTGTAGTACCACATACAGACCACTGATCTTCCTGACCCGCTCTCTGAATCTTCTGATAAGAATCTATTTTTCCATCTGGATAAAGAATAGCTGCTGCATTGTATACCTTTTCAACGCCATTCTCATACATTCTATATTTCTTCTCTTTTTGAGTCATACCAAAGATGATATACATATCATATTTCTTTGCATACTCTGAAAGTTCATATGTTGTTTCACCTGGAATTGACTCCGCTGTTGCCACCTGCATTGCCACTCCATATTTGTGATAGAATGGATCCTTTGAAGGTTCGACGTAACCATATCCTGATAATACAGTCTCTGGAAATACAAGAATATCCACACCTTTTCCGGCAGCTTCTTTGATATAATCAATCATCTTAGCCTTTGTCTTATCCTTGTTGCCCCAGTAGCCTGTCATATTAACTACTGCTGCTCGTGGCTGTTCTTTTGTTGTACTCTTATATGAAAGAGATTCACCATTAGCTTTCTTGTCAGCCAACTCTTTATACAACTGGGTGTACAATTCAGGGTTAAAATCTTTGTTGTTACATGCACCGCTTGATCTTGCAGTAAGCGCTGTAACGTTTGTAACCAATCCCTCTTCACCTGTAATAATATCTGCTTTTGTATTACCTTTTCCGTTTGCTCCAACTGTTCCTCCATAGTATGCAGCACTGCCATTTAAGATAACACTTCCTCCGGGGAATGTATATTTATCATTCAAACCGTCCTTTCCCACAAGGTCTGAACTCATAATTGTAAATCCTTCTCTTGAAGCAGCACTCTCAATTCTGTTTTTGTAATACCATTCCCAAGCACTGTCATCTTCTAATGAATAACCTCTTGATGTTGCAGTTGGATTGAGAAGCAAGTTACATCCCTGCGCTGAATAATATCTTCCAAGTTCAGGTGTTGCATAGGTATCATAGCAGATGCTCAATCCGATTTTTCCATAGCTTCCTGCGTCAAGGAGTACTGGCGTTTCACCAGGAGTACACCAGCTTCCCTCTACAGGATGTATTTTCTGATAAGCTGTAATATCGCCTTCAGGAGAACAAGCAAATGCTGAATTATAAGCATGTAATGTATCACCCTCTATTTTCTGTGTTGCTCCGTATATAATCCACATATCATAATCATCTGCCACTTTAGCAAATGTTCTCGCTGTAGGACCATCCAATTCCTCAGCGCTCTCCACAGCCCATTTGTAATCTTCAGCTGCAGGATTACTTGAAGAAACATATCCTGTAACACACATCTCAGGGAACAGAAGTATTTTAACCCCAAGTTCGTGAGCATCATCAATGTAGTCCAACATACTATTTATATTGGCTTCCTTATCTCCCCATGAAGGATGGAAATTAACTACACCTAATTCATTTGTACTAAATTTATATGAAGTACTTGGCTGTGAAAGTCTTTCTAATCTTGTTACATCCTTATCTGTAACAACGAATGCCTTTGTATCGTAACTGCTTGTCATCGGTGACACAGTAAATGCTACCGCAACAATGACTGATGTCATTTTCTTGAGCCAGTGATTCTTTATCATTTCTTTTATCATATCTTGTCTCCTTTCAGTCTACAACTTGTTGTTTTCTCATTTTCAATTTACTGATATCTCTTGCATGCAAAAAAATAAACGAGGAAGTCTTTTTTTTGACTCCCTCGTCATGTGCAAATTTATATCATCGCGTATTATTTCTGTCAACAATAATGATGAATTAACTAATTTTATTAGTTTCTGGCTTTAATATATTAGCGAAAGTATTTATTATGTAATCATTTGACTTTTCAAGTTACAGTTCTGAATTGCTGCAATTTCATCTTTTGACACGCCGTTATTTTTTGCATTAACTATATGATATTTTATTGTGGAATCTGTAATTCCCTGAGCCATTAACGCTACCACCGTGATAATTGACTGTGGCGTTCTAAAGGATAGTTTGAGGTTAATATTAATAACCGAATGACTGCATGCTATGAACAAAAAAATCGCAGAGCTTAAAACAACGAAAAATATGCTCTAGGCCTTGCTAAACTTATCTTTTCCCTGCATGCATTTCGGGCATTTCCAATCATCTGGCAAATCCTCAAATGCAACTCCATCGTGTTCCGCCGGATCATATACATATCCGCAGATGGAACATACATATTTGCCTGATGCCTCTGCCTTGGAAAAATCCACCTCTGCAAATACAGTAGGCACCGGATTATCCAGGTCTATCACTCTCTTTGCCTCAAGGTTCTCATAGCCCTGTGGTGTATGAGTTCCACAATAAACTGTAGGCTGATTCCTTACGAAATCACGAATACGGTCCATTGTTTCACGTGCTGACGTAAGGTCTTCAAATACCACTGAAAGTTTATTTTCATACAATGCTTCATCAACATATGTAATGTCACCATGAATCATATAGAATAAACCTTCATTTTCCACAATTACAATGCTGTTTCCGTTGGTATGTCCTTTTGCCTTGATAAAATAAACGCCATCTATAATTTTCTGGCTTTCCGGGAAATTATAATATGAACCGTCCGTAAACTGAACAGGCACGATATTTCCAAGCCCTTTCAGCTCATCAGCAGCTGTTTCATCAGCATTTACATAAATCTTTGCATTTGGAAAAGAACGTAGCTCTCCGGAGTGGTCACCGTGCTTATGAGTAAGTAGAATCTTAGTGACCTGTTCCGGTTTGTAGCCTAAGGCTGCGAAGGCTTCCATATAACTGCAGATATCCTTTCCCGTGTACAAAGCACTATTTTCGTCCGGCACTTCTTCCGGCGTTCCCTCAGGCAATCCGGTGTCCACGAGAATAACTTCATCGCCTGTGTCAATCAGATAATTCTGAAGGCTACCACGATACCTAACATTTGGATCAAACTTGTCTGCACCTTCCTCCCCTCCAAAAGCAAAAGGCTGACTATAGAATCCGTCTCTTCTGAATTTTACTGCTTTAATCTCCATTATGTTGTACCTCCTTTAAATTTTTCACATATGGTTATTTTAGATACACTTTTCAGTGTTACTCTTTATTATGTAAATCATCACTATCTGTACAAGTTTGAATTTAAGTATCCCCTTCGTCTTCTGCAAATTCACCCAGCTTATACTTTTTTCTTATTTCCTCTGGAAAATAATCTGCCATCATTCCCAATTCGTTATATTCCGACCAATAAACTATTCTTATTTTATCATAAAAATACTACTTTGAGTTGATTAAGCTATCTTCTTCTACTAATTATTTGACTAATCTCATTTTTCTCTTTCCTATAGTTGTTAAAAGGTATTGTTCTTTCCTACTAATTAAAGCCTAACATAATATGTGTAATAAAACTTGGACACAATAAAAGAGCCTTCCCAAACTAAATTTTCAAGCAGCAATTGTAATATGAAATTCGCAGCAAAAAGCCTTCTTGACATCACAAATAGTTTGTGTATAATATTTTATACAAACTGTTTGTGACTATACTGTTTGATTATTGAAAGGGGTTCTATGATTCAGAAAAAACATAAAGATAAGCTATTTAATTACATATTTGGCAGGGAAGAACGCAAAGATTATCTTCTCTCATTGTACAATGCTCTTAACGACAAGGATTATACCGATCCTGACGATTTGACCATCACCACTATTGAAGATGCTATTTACTTAGGGTACAAAAATGACGTTTCCTGCCTTGTCACTTCCGACGAGATTATTTCTCTGTATGAGCAACAGAGTACTTTTAACCCTAACATGCCTATTCGTGGGATTTTCTACTTTTCTAAACTTTATGAAAAGTATATTACTGTAAATAAACTCAATATTTACGGCTCTTCACAGTTAACTCTGCCTACACCTCAATACTATGTTTTCTACGTTGGAGATGTCAGCTATCCGGAGAGAATGGAACTTAAACTCAGCGATATGTTTGCATCAAAAACTGACGTTTTAGAATGTACGGCAACGATGCTTA
>JAILRH010000095.1 GCA_024698345.1 Lachnospiraceae bacterium
TAAAAAAACATATTACTCAAAGTATTCCAAAGTATTCAAATATATTCCTAAAAACGAATACGGAAAGTATACCATTTCTACTGAAACTGCAAAAGGTGTAGGAGTTGATTCGGTTATACTGAAAATCACAAGTGATAAATATAACGATATAACTTATGTAGACGCCGGATTGGAATGGTATGAACCTACAGCTGTGTATAATTACCAAGATGAAAATAATAATTACTACGAATATTATGATGTTAGGTGTGAGAGCTACAGCTTTGATAATATTACGTGGAAACCATATAACGACATGGTTCTTTTGGAAGCGGGAAAAACAATATATGTCAAATTGAAAATTAATCTTTCAGATGAGGATAAAAAGAAAGGTGCTCAAGTCGTATTCGGTGGAAACAGTGGAAAAGTATCAGTGTTTAGTGGATTATTAAGATATATCAGAGACATTGATGGAATATATGACGATTGTATTGATTTGATAAGCGGTACGGCTAGCGCTTGGATTGAAAGTGCAGATTAATTTGCAGGAAATTGAAATATAAATAGTTTTAACAAATTATAGCAAGAATTCTCCCTCCTCTATAGGTGGTGAGATGAATTGCAAAAAGATGAAAAAACAGAAAAAGAACACTTGTTCGACAGCGGAAATGGTGGTATAATATAATCAGTCGAAAAGATGATAGGAGGCTGATTATATGGATAAAATGGATAATAATGCACATTCAGTATATCATCATCAATAACCTTTCTGCGGTATTTTATCACCATTATCAGATGGTAATAAAGCAGATATACTGAATGTGCATTATTATCCATTTTATCCATATAATCAGCCTCTTATCATCTTTTCGACTGATTATATTATACCACTATTCCCACTATCGAACAAGTGTTCTTTATTTGTTTTTTCATCAAAATAAACTGAAACTAAGTACATATAAACAACCACCTTTTCCCATAAATTAATCAATTATCTATCTTTATAATAAGTTGCTTTCATAATTAATTACTTTTATAACAAACTACTTAGCAATAAATACCTTCTCGTATTCTCCCGATATTGAATCTATCACAATCATAGCCGACTCGCCTATTTGCTTTCCATCCGAATACGTTGAAAATACATCAGTTGAAATGAAACCATTTCTTTCATATATAGTTTCAACCGGAGTATGACCAACTACCTGTTTATATTTTTCACTTTGGAAAGCCCTGACATTTCTGTATTGAGATCTGAGCCATAATGGAGAATCATCATTCCAAAGATTATCCTGCGAAGTTTTATTTATTGCTGAAATATAATCATCAATGTCTGCATCTTTTTCCAAATTGATTTGTTTCTCTTTAAACAGTTGCCTCTTGAACCATTTTACATATTCTTCCGAAAGTCCACCATGAGAGAAAAGCACATTGTCAATGCGTTGCATAATTGCAATCTGTGAAGGATCTTGAAGCGAGTGCTCCAACTCCTCCAATTTGGACATAACGGTATTCTCCGCATACGGCGAATATCCCGTCTCTAACCTTCCCCACGGATAACTCAAGTCATGGTTTCCGTAGCACCAGAGAGTCTCTGTGAAATCTTTGACAAACTTGATGGCACGGTCATATGTCTCTCTGTATAATTCAATCTGAAACTGCATATTCCAATCATCAGGAATATCCATAAGACACACCGCTCTGTCAGCCTTTCCGTCATTTAATATTTCCTCTGCCTTATCAAAAATCCACTTCTTTAAGTGGACATCAGGAATCACAAGAATCTTCATTCATTCACCTTCCTTAACATAGCATTGTTCCCCTATATCACAAAGTAAACAACTTATTAAACAATGTATAATCCAATAGCTAATCCCAAGCCAAAAGCTGTGAGAACTAAACTAATTACTACACCACAGTTAACATTGGCATCCTCTCCGATTGAGGGCTAACCGCATACCGTTATGGTAACACCTAAATGTATTATAGCACGTTTGTTCGATTTTCGAATATATCTTTTCACACAAAAATAAAACACTAAATGTATACTTAAATGTATTTTAAAGCGTTTTTTTTAGTACAAAAACACAACAAAAATATGATAAAATTAATTCATCAGCAGTAAGGAGGTAAATCATGTTATTTTTAGAATATCCAAAATGTTCGACTTGTAAGAAAGCAAAGAAATGGCTTGATGAACACAATGTAAAATACGAAGACAGACATATTGTAGAGAACAATCCAACATTTGATGAATTGAAAAGCTGGTATAAGCAGAGCAATCTGCCACTGAAAAGATTCTTCAACACAAGTGGATTGTTGTACAAAGAACTCGGTTTGAAAGATAAGTTGCCAAGTATGAGCGAAGAAGAACAATTAAAGCTTCTTGCTACTAACGGAATGCTTGTCAAACGTCCGCTTGTTATAGCTGACGACTATATTCTTGTAGGATTCAAAGAAAAAGAATGGGCTGATTGCATATAGCAACCAGCCCATTCTTACTGTGCATACACCAACAATTCCTCAATTTCTTTCACCGAATCCACAATATATGTAGCTCCGGCTTCTTTCATTTCCTCTTCTTTACCGTAACCGTAAGTCACAGCAATGCTGTACACACCTGCATCTACTGCACCTATAATATCATATTTTGTGTCGCCTATCATTACGCACTCGCTCTTTTCAAGACTATTTGCTTCAACGACTTTTTCTATAAGTCTTTTTTTATCAGAACTGTGGTCAGACAAATCCGTTCCTGCCATATCATCAAAGTACTCTGCCAATCCTATCTTTTCAAGGATTCTCTCAGCAAAGAAAATAGGTTTAGTTGTAACTAGGAATACTTTGCAATCCTTTTCCTTTAACTGACGTATCAACTCAGGTATTCCCTCATAAATGTCCACATCATACATACGCTCTTTCTCGTATATATATCTATATAAGCTAATGGCTTTCTCACAGTCCTCGTCACTCATATTGTACTCTCTTTTAAATGAATCATACAGCGTTGGTCCTATAAAGGTTTGCAATTTTTCTTTTGGCTGATTAGCTATTCCAAAATGTGAGAGTGCATATTCCACTGACGACATTATAGCCCTCCCTGAATCAGTCAACGTTCCATCCAGATCAAACATTATATTCTTATACATTTTACATTCCTCCACCGTATTTCATTTTTTGCATTTAAACATTTCTACCCATAATTATTTATAGCATCAATCTGTAAATAGCCTCAACATCTTTCTGCTCCAAGGTCACATATCCGCCAATCTTTCCGCCCTCATTTCCTTTTCCATAACAGCACCTATATCACTCCTCTCAAATTTACTCCTTATTTTCCCCATACTCAATAGTCTCAGTAGTGTATTTTCTTCCCATGTCATGGCGCTTCTTTCGGTTTTCAACACTATCTAAAACTATGGACATATCGTAATCCTCAGGATAAAGTTCTTCCGCCTTAACATGTAGTCTCACTCGCTTGTGATTAATCCAAATCTTGCGTCCGGCAATCTGCACCCTGAGCACGCCTTTGTCGTTTATCTCCTCGCACACAATTCCAATTTTCTTGTCCGGCAAAACCATAACACTGTCGCCGATTTTGTATTGCTCTGCGACAGAAATATTCTTGTGCGTCTTCTTTCTTTTACTGATCTTCTTAGTATTATTTGACTTTTCCAATTCTTTATTATCAAAAGAATAGCGTCCAACCGCGTTTTTGCCATAGGCTGCTTTTACCGCAACATTCAGCATATCTGCCGGCATTCCAAGCCTGTCTGCAATGTAAAATGCGCAGCTTTCTCCCGCTTCGCCGATTACCATCTTGTAAGTCGGCTGCAAAGTTTCTTTATCAAAAGTCATTCTGGCATTTACAATGCCCTCGCTCCTTTCAGCGTATTCCTTCACTTCAGGATAATGGGTGGTCACCAGGAAATTCACATTGCTCTCCAGAAGTTTCTCCAAAATAGCTATGGCAATTCCCATACCTTCCTGTGGATCCGTTCCGGAACCAAGCTCATCCATAATGACAAAACTATATTTGTCTGCCTCCTGTAAAATCTGAAGCACATTCTTTATATGAGAAGAAAATGTGGACAGATTATCATTTATATTCTGACCGTCACCAATATCACAAAAATATCCGGAATTCATGCAAATATCCGCATTCTTGCAGCAGACATGAAGTCCGCATTGCGCCATCACCGAATTAATCATGACTGTTTTTATCGCAACAGTTTTTCCACCTGTGTTAGGACCGGTAATAACAATACCTCGGTTTTCGATACCAAGTTGAAGGGACAACGGAACATTTACATTAGGATCCATCAGCGGATGTCTCGCCTCATCAAGAACTATTCTTCTTTCAAGATTTATAGAAGGCTCACTGCCACCAAGCTCGAGACTCAATTTACCTTTCGAAAAACAGTAATCCAGTTTCTCAATAAGATGCATATTTTCCGTTAGCGCCTCTGCACAATCAAGAACCATGGCTGTCAATGTATACAAAATGCGATATACTTCATTTTCCTCATCAATTCGTAAAGTCTGCAATTGTTCACCCAGCTTCTTAACCCCGTCCGGTTCAATAAATACAGTATTTCCCGTAGCTGACTTATCAATCATACTTCCGGCAATCTTATATCTGTACTCCTTTTTTACAGGTACGCAAATCCTTCCGTTTCGCGTTGTGTAGTAATTGTCTGCCATACATGCACGATTATTTCTGATAACAGTTTCCGCCTTCTGCTTCATCTCCTCTTCCAGGCGAGTAATTTCACTTCGAATATCCACGAGTTCCTTTGAGGCATAATCATCAACTCTCTCTCCACGGATTTGTCTGACTATTTCCTCTCGCAGTTCACTCTGTGTGTTGAGTGTTTCATCATAAAAGCTTAAGGAATTATAAAACTGCTGTCCGCGTTTCAGATAATTTCCCAAACGTTCCAGAATTATTAATACACTTTGCACTCTTTCCAACTGATACGGTGTGAGACAATCGCCTTTTTGTGCAATCTCAATTATCTCCAAAATCTCCGATACATCCTGTAGCGGTGGATTGCCCAGTTTTTCTATCATTTCTCTGGCATCAGTGGTGTCCTTAAGTTCCTTTCTTAGTGCACCTTCATTAAGAATTATCCATTTATTTTCTATCTGCTCTTTTGCCTTACCTGTAACAGCAAGACTGCTCCATATTTGTTTTACTTTATAAAATTCAATTTGATTTTCTATCATTGTTGTTAAGCGCTCCTTTTCATTGATTACACGAATTCCAAACGATAATCGATATAGTACGAGTTTTCACTTGGCTTGGAGTGCATAATTAAACCGTGATACCTTACGCTTAAGATATCACGGTTAAAATACAAAAATGAAAAGTGTCTTCAGCTTATTAGCCGCACCTTCAGATAACCATATATTAAGCGCAAGAAAATAAAGCTAACAAAAAAACTCTGTCAACTGAATTCTTATCACTAAAGTCGCACTGCACGTACCTGCAACTTTACATATCATATTTGATGATATGGGTTATTTACCCACCACGCTTAACATAAATTTTACCTCGTTATTTTAATTTATTATATGGACGATGGTAGCATCCAATCCTGCAAAAGTCAAGACGCCCCTTAATACTTATCCTAAGGAAGTGTATGATTACATTATGAATAACGTATCGGAATAATTATTTCACCAGTTCTTCGCTGAATTCATATAACTTCTTCGCCAGTTCCATGTTCTTGGATCTTTTTGAAGATTTCGCAATTTTACATTTATAAAAATATTCGCCTGTAATATTTGCCACACTTTCATCTGTTGCAAGAAAAATGGCTGTTCTTGCACCTTCTTCCGGTGTTTGAAAAAATGGTTTAAGCATACCTGTAATGGTTTTTCCAAAACCGGTGTCCCTGTCAATTCCAATGTTTGTTGCAACCGCCCCGGGATGACAGCAGTTGACAGTTATCCCTCTGTCCGAAAGGCGCCTTGCCAGCTCTCTGGTAAATAAAACATTTGCCAGTTTACTCTGGGAATAGGCCTTAATAACGTTAAATCCTTTTTTCAGATTGATGTCATCGAAATGAATCTTCCCGGTCTTGTGAGCGCCCGATGCCACATTTACAATGCGTCCGCCTTCGCCCATCAAATCAAGCAGCTCAGTAGTCAAAAGGAAATGTCCGATATGATTTACCCCAAACTGCATCTCCAGACCTTCTTTCGTTTCCTGTCTGTCAAGAGAAATGAAACCTGCATTATTTATAAGCACATCTATTCTGTCGTATTTTTCTTTAACCTGATTTGCAAATGCTCTCACCGAAGCATAGTCGCCTAAATCGCAAAGAATCATTTCCAGTTTATTTTCGTCAAAGCCTTCTGCCAATATTTTTTTATATGCTTCATTTCCACGTTTTTCGCTGCGACAAAGCATAATAACCCTTGCTCCTTCAGACAGCATCGCTTTTGTAGTCGCCATGCCCATCCCCGAATTTGCACCGGTAACAATTACCACCTTATTTGTCAATCGTTCCATTGTTGTCTCCTTTGGGTCTTAAATATTTATTATAAGTTCCTCATTTACCTGCACTTTTGGAAATTGCTGCAGCCATAATTCAAGACTCGCTCGCGAGTCTTGCTGCGAAATGCGCGTCAGTCATGAGATAATTTACCCTGTAAGTTATCTCATGCTGACATTTTCATCTGCGCATTTCTGCAATCTACCAGATAACACATTTAATGTGTTATCGTAGCTAAAGCGATTAGTTACTAATCGCGAAAGCCGCCGGAGCGTATATCAGATGTGAGATTGTACTCCCACTGATACTATTTTGTTACTCACCACTTAGCACATATGTGCTTGGAGTGGGAGTCATCTCACATCTGATATAAAAAACATTATACCATACATCTTTCTGACTACCTATTCCTATTAATCTCCTTTCTTCCTTTGAACGAAGTTCTCCTTATAATTCGCCAATAAACTTATTTGTCAAATCTCTATTTTCGACATAAAAAAGTACTCTTGACATCACAAACAGTTTGTGTATAATATTTTTATACAAACTGTTTGTGACTATAATGTTTGATTATTGAAAGGGGTTCTATGATTCAGAAAAAACATAAAGATAAGCTATTTAATTATATATTTGGCAGGGAAGAACGCAAAGATTATCTTCTCTCATTGTACAATGCTCTTAACGACAAGGATTATACCAATCCTGACGATTTGACCATCACCACTATTGAAGATGCTATTTACTTAGGGTACAAAAATGACGTTTCCTGCCTTGTCACTTCCGACGAAATTATATCTCTGTATGAGCAACAGAGTACTTTTAACCCTAACATGCCTATTCGTGGGATTTTCTACTTTTCTAAACTTTATGAAAAGTATGTTACTGTAAATAAACTCAACATTTACGGCACTTCACAGTTAACTCTGCCTACACCTCAATACTATGTTTTCTACGTTGGAGATGTCAGCTATCCGGAGAGAATGGAACTTAAA
>JAILRH010000112.1 GCA_024698345.1 Lachnospiraceae bacterium
AGAACCACATCCGCATTCTTTGGAAACGATTAATGAAGTTGAACCTAATTGTACAGACACTGGAAATATCGCATATTGGTATTGCCAAGAATGTAATAAATACTATAAAGATGCTTATGGTGCCCAGGAAATAAATATCGAAGATACGGTGCTTGAAGCACTTGGTCACGATCCTGTTATAGATGAGGCAGTGCCAGCAACAAATGAACATACAGGATTGACAGAAGGTAGTCATTGCGGAAGATGCGGTAAAACATTGGTTACACAGGTAGAAATACCTAAACCAAATGGATATTCTGTTACTTATAATATTTCAAATGGTGATAAGTATTTGGCCCAACAAGAAATAATTAATCCAGCAGAAAATCCTAGAACATATTATAAAGATGATGCTGATCATGTGCTACAAAGTTTACAAGCACCGGAAGGATATAAATTCCTTGGCTGGTATGATGGTGCTGGTAGTAATGCAACACAAATTAAAGAAATTAAGCACGGAAACATGGGTAATATAGAATTATATGCTCATTGGGAAGAGACTGTTTATGATATTACTTATAAATTATATCAAACACCGTTGGCGCCTATTTCCGATGAAAAATATTTGCATTATACGGTTAGTAAAGGATTAGTAGACTTGCCAAATCCGACATTATACAATTATATATTCTTAGGATGGTATGACAATGACGGAGAAGAAGTGAAAAAAATACCGGTGGGAACAACGGGAAATATTGAATTAAATGCGTATTGGATTAGTAAAAGAAATTTAGCTAAAAAAGTAAACAAATTAGAAGATCCAGTTATTATAGAAGATCCAAATGATGGAGTGATATATTTTACTTACGAGATTGGTTCGATAGAAAATGTACCTGTTTCCGATGATATTTGGACGATACAGAGCGTACATGGTTTGGCGCAACAAAAATCTCAAACTGTTACTAATTCGATTACATCTGAAAAAGCAGATGAAATTTCTAATATGGTATCATTGTCTACAGTTGATTCAAAAACTTGGACTTTGTCATCTGATTGGAATGATATAACTACAGTCAATGAAGAATGGGCAGAATCAAATGGTATGACCCAGGAAGAAGCGATAACAAAAGCGAAAACAACATCAAATACATTTAGTTTGACGAGTTCGAATGGAGGAAGTCGCACTGATACAAAGAATGGTGGAACAACAACATTATCGTATGATAGTAAAGAAACTATAGACGAGAGAGGAAAAGATACAGCAACAGAGACAGGTTCCCATTTTGATATAGGCGTTAATGGAAAATACGCCGCAGAAGGAGGAGTTACAGTTAAAATACCAGAATTCGGTGATATCTCTGGAAAGAAAGGCTATGAAATAGGTGGAAACGTAGATTATGGTAATTTCAAAAATACTACAACCACCGAATATGGTAAGGATACAACAAATAATCATTCTGGTAGTGATACAACAACATATAAAACAACTGTAGGAACTGATGTGAAGACTTGGAACAGTGAAGAAACGTCTTCGTCAACACAAACGGATAGTGAGAGTAGAACGGTTAGTAATGTATTATCTCATGTTGTCAGTGAGACTAAATCATATGGAAAGAGTTATGCATACGGTGGTTCAAATAGCGAATCTCAAGGAATTAGTAACACAACTAATAAAAGTACTGATACGTCATCGACATTGTCTTATTCAAATGCAGAAACGACAACTACAACGACAACGTATTCTACAGATGGAAAAAGTGAAGGATGTTATAGACTGGTAATTGCTGGAACGGTTCACGTATTTGCAGTTGTTGGATATGATGTTGCGACAAAGTCTTATTTCACGTATACATTTAATGTGATGGATGATAAAATACATGAGTTTTTAGATTATTCTCCAGACTTGAATTTTAATGATTGTGAGTATGGCGCAATACCTTTTGAAGTACCGATTTTTGTTAATGAGTATGTTGATTCAAGAATCGTTAAAACGAATGGCTTGTCATTCAAAACAAATTCGGAAGATGGTACGGCAACAGTAGTTAAATATACTGGTCAAGACGAAGATGTTAAAATACCTTGCTATATTTCATCTGGTAAAAAATCATATAAAGTTACGAGCATTGACTCAACTGTTTTTGCTGGTAAAGATGTTCATGCAGTAATTCTAAGTGATTATATTGATGAAATACCAGATTCTGCATTTGAAAATTGCAGTAATTTAGAAATAGTATCAGGATTCTTTAGTAAGATTGGTAATAATGCTTTTAAAGGATGCACAAATATAAAACAATTCACTATTTCTTCAGACATCAACAGTATAGGAACAGATGCATTTGAAGGAGTCAAACAAATTAATGCAACTTTGATAGACAGTCAAACTGCATTTGGAGTTGCGAGAGAAAAACATCCTGAATTAGATGAAACGAAGCAAGAAGATGTATTTTTAATAGAGCAAGAGGCACAAAATATTACAAAACAGTTGGCTAATGATATAATTATGTCTGGTGCGGATAATGTATCAATTGATATTTCAAAGATATTCGAAGGTACGGAGTTAGAATTAGATGTACCGGAAATGGAATCTTTCGAAATTGATGGCGGTAAAAAAACATATAAAAATCTATCACTTAAGTCTAAGTCAGGTAAAACAACAATTAGGGAAGTTACAATACCAGAAAGTAAAAAAATACCATTTGATATAAGTTCTAATGAATTAGAGTTAGAAGAAGTATCAGCTAAAAATAATGGTTTCGTTTTACTCCTTGAAAATAATAATACAAAAGTGACGCTCATAAGAGATAATAAGCTGATCAGCAACAATGAAAAAGCGTTGGTTTGTAAAAATCCTAAATTTGAATCATTAATTACAGATGATACAATCGGAGTTCTCGATATATCAGGAAATATTTATGTTTGTGGTAATATCACAGGAGCATCAAATATTGATTTCATAAAAGGTGAGATTGTTACAATATCTGAAGATGAATTTAATAAGTACATTAAAGGGGAATATACAATATCATTTGATGCAAATGGAGGTGCTACACCTGAAGAGAACAGAACAATATATTATGGTGATAAGATTGGAACATTACCTCAACCTGCGCGTGAAGACTGTGTATTCTTAGGATGGTATACTTCAAATGGTGATGAAATAACCGAAGATGATATTTATAATTTCGCAAATGATATTACACTTAGAGCACATTGGAAATCTGATTGGGTTTTGAATTCTGCTTTACCACAGGATGCGACACAAACAAACGAAAAATGGTCATATGACTTGATATCAAGAACTTCCTCAGGTAACCCGACTATGGACGGATGGACACAGTACGATTCATCATGGGTATGGGGACCATGGGGAGATTGGTCACCATGGAGTAGAACACAGTATTATCCTAGTGACAGTCGTCAGGTTGAGAAAAGAACAGTAACTGATCGGGCGGCGTACACAAGTTATAAATATTCTATCTTCAGAAGTAATGATCACCATACTTATGGTACATATGGATATGCGGGTGTATGTTATAATCCTGACTCGATAGAAATAAATTATCAATTGAGTGGACCAGACGGAAATGGAACTTATGGTGATTATAAGAGCCCGAATTGTAGTCATAGTTGGTGTACACGATGGTTTTATGATGGTTCAGTCTATCATGCAGCGGTAACACATGATGAGTGGAGATATCGTGACAGAAGCAAGGTATGGACATATTACTTTACAAAGACTGAACAGAAGGAATCTGAAACAGAAATAGTTGCTAACGGAGATACAATTACTAATGTTCAAAAGTGGGTTAAGTATATTATTGAATAATACTACGTATTTGGTAACTACAATTAAATAATTCATAGGAAAACGCCTTAACAGTTGTACAGTCAATTGTTAAGG
>JAILRH010000152.1 GCA_024698345.1 Lachnospiraceae bacterium
CAATTCAAGACGCAACAATGTATCAGCCGCTTATTACTAGGAGAAAATTAGTTCCTATCTGTAACATAGGTTCAACAATATCAATGCCTATTATCTTTTTGGGACTTCTTTTAGGAGCAACGGGATTGATGAATATTGGTATTATTTTATTTTCGGCAGTTGTCGTGTTTCAACTTGTTACATTACCTGTGGAGTTTGATGCGTCTAAGCGAGCATGTACTATTTTGGAAACATCAGGAAGGTTTTTGCCAGAGGAAATGACAGGTGTGAAAAAAGTTCTTACTGCAGCTGCTATGACTTATATTGCGTCTGCACTTAATTCAATATTGCAGTTGCTTCGTTTGATTGCAATGTCAAATCGTAGGAGATAGCAATGAAAGTTTTGTTTTCGGATATTGATAATACATTGGTATTTTCGCATAGAAAAAATAATGGTGGCATGAATGTTGTTGCTGAGTATCTAAATGGCAAAGAGCAAAGTTTTATGACACAAGATCTATACAATCTTCTATTGGAACATAAGCAGATTGAAATAATACCAGTTACAACTAGAACGATTGAACAATATAGTCGCTTATTTGTTTTTGATCAAGATTTTAAGTGTGAATATGCATTGGTTTGTAATGGTGGAATATTGCTTAGAAACGGTAGTGTTGATGAACAATGGAGAAATGAAACATTAAGAATTACACATGAGCAAAATAAAGAAGTATGTCGATTGTTGGATTTTGTAAAAAATGAACACAGCTTATTAAAATTAGAAACAGTTGATGAATTTATGTTCTATGCTGTTTTTGATGAATCGAGCATCGTGGATATGTATGAGCAATTGAGTAGAGAAGCGGACTTAAACCAAGTAATGGTTGAAAAGGATGCCAGGAAAATATATGTGATAGCAAAAAATGCGAATAAAGGTACCGCTATACAGCGTTTTCAAAGCGAGTATCAAATTACTAATTGTATTGTAGTAGGTGATAGTAATTTTGACATTTCTATGTTGAATGGATCGAATAGAGCAATTGCATCAAAAGAATTGGTTGGAAAAATTGATAATGAAAATACGATTTTCTCACAACAGGAGATTTTGGCTTACGATGTAGGTAGGTTATTAAGTAAGGAACTAGGAGTTAAAAAATGATTGAAGAGATTGAACTAAAATATGGCGTTGGAGCTTTGTTATATACTCCTGCCAATAACGAAAAAATCAGTCGGTATATACAGAGTGAAAAATTTGGGAAAAAATATTCGTTGGCGTTGTGCCTAGAAGATACTATATCTGATTATAAGGTTAATGATGCTGAAAATCAGTTGATTAAGTCGATGGAAGAGATATATAAAGCAAAAATAGAAAGCGATTTTTTCTGCCCGAACATATTTATAAGAGTAAGAAATGCACAGCAGATTACTGATTTGTACGAAAAATTAAATGAATCGAGGGAGTGTTTATCTGGATTTATTATACCAAAGTATTCTGTAGATAACGCAAGTGAATATAATAATGCAATCATATCAATCAATAGTAAGTCTGATAAAAAAGTGTTTATGATGCCTATATTGGAGAGTAAAGATATTGTGAATTTAGCTTTACGGGCACAAAGTTTATGCAAGATTAAGGAAGCTATTGATTCTGTTAAAGAATATGTTCTAAATATTCGTGTAGGAGGAAATGATTTTTCAAACCAGTTTGCTGTAAGAAGACATATAAATGAGGCGATTTATGACAATATGGCAATTGCGCAAATTTTGAGTGACATTATTACTGTATTTTCCTCTGATTATGTTGTTTCAGGTCCTGTTTGGGAATATTTTGATGGTGAAGGAGATGAGTGGAAAATTGGTTTGGAGAATGAGTTAAAATTGGATCATTTGAATGGATTTATAGGAAAAACAGTAATTCATCCAAATCAAATACCAGTAGTAAACGAAGCATTAAAGGTTTCACGAGAAGATTATGAGGATGCCCTTGAGATAATAAATTGGGATGAGAATGACACACAAGTTGGAAAAAATAATGATGGGCAAAGAATGAATGAAGTAAAAACGCATTATAATTGGGCTTGTAAAATCGTTACATTAGCAAAGATATACGGACGTTTAGTATTATTGTCTCTTTTTGCAACCGTCACTAAATTTGCAATGTCACACATAATAATATATTCCTTTCAACCAAACGCAACTAATAGTTTCATAAAACTCCATATATCTTTGCTAATGTAACGATTTTACAAGCCCAATTATAATGCGTTTTTACTTCATTCATTCTTTGCCCATCATTATTTTTTCCAACTTGTGTGTCATTCTCATCCCA
>JAILRH010000179.1 GCA_024698345.1 Lachnospiraceae bacterium
GAGCCAAGTTCATCGGCATAACCTATTTCTCTAAACACTTTCGAGATTGGTGGATTTTTTGGAAATGCCTCAAACTTATTCAGTTGCAATTCTCCATGCCCATGTGGCAAATTACTGTTTTCCGTATATATAATATTCTGCTCTATAACTAATTTTGCAGAATATGCATTAGAGTAATCTCTATGAGCCAATATATTTGACACCACTTCTCTAAGTATTTTGTCCCTGGCACTAATACTCTGGTCACCTTCTGTAACAAAAACATCATTTAAGTGCTTCTTTCCAAAGTCCATTAGTTTACGGAAACTATCTATAAGGTTTGTGATAATAACCTCTCTATCATCGTAGCGATCCATATTCTTTACTCTGTAAATTGCATCTGTCTTATATTGTGGTAACACCGACATAATCGTACTGTCCTTGCCAAAAAGCAAAATTGCTGCAAGAGTAATCCCTTCTCTTCCTGTGTCTGGATCAGTCAATATTAATCCTGAACTTCTAAGGATTTCTTCTTCATCCATATCAGCCCATGCATGGTTGTCCACTCTTCCCATTGCCATTTTCTTTGCTTTTTTGATAACATCAAAATCCAGAAATTCCAACCCAAAATTAGGATATACTTTATTCACAAAATATGTGCTTTGCTTTCTCGCATACATTTTATAAACTAGCTCAGCATTATTCGTAATATCAATATCCCCTTCATATGTTCTATCAAAAATGCGTCCGTTCAAACGTCTCAGCTGCGTACCTTTCGGTACACGAATATATATAATTTTCTTTCCATCTATCTCGTAGTCTTCCGGCGTAAGATATATCGGAGGATTAATTTTGTTAGCATTATTAATGGCTGTTGTAAAGTCCTTTTTCATTTTGTCAATCTTATCCGGATTAACTCCACATATTTCCTTGGTTTTATCAACCACGCCAAGAATAATGTGTCCACCATCTCGGTTATTAAAAGAACACACAGACTCATACAAATCTTTGTTCAATTCATTCTGTGACTTTTTTGAATTCAACATCAATTTTCTCGCCTGTGCTAATGAGTTCTTTTATTTCTTCTATTGTCATGCCACACCTCCTTAACGATTATTCTTTATTTATTTTTATCTTTTTCAATCAGTCCTTCGATTTCAAGCTTATAAGCTATCAATTGCAAAAGATAATCCGGCATTTTTCTTTGTCCCAATTCCCAATCCTGTACTGTACGATATGGAATATGAAAATACTCGCAGAATTCTTTTCTGCTCATTCCAGAACTGTTTCTTAATTCAAGCAAACGCTCTCTACTATCCATAGTGTGCTCCTATTTAATAGATTTTATAAAAATATAATAGCATACGCAATGTGTATATACAAGTGCGTTTTTATATTACACTTTCCTATTCAATCCTCGCGGAGCGTATATCAAATCCTTGAACCTATGGGTTATATTAATCTTATCAAAAATCCATGCTACGCTCCGGATTCAGATTCTAATATCATTGAATTCGTTCAAAAATGGAAACAACACAAATAAATACTATTCAATAAAAAAATGAGAGTAACTACAAACTGTACCGTCCTCCAAAAAAATAAATCAAAAATCTAACGATTGGAGGTCGGTACAATCAATTACTCTCATTATTTATCCAAGCTTAATAATTTCTCTTGAATACTCTGGAGAATACTTATCATCCCAGTCTTCCACGAAAGATTCATTTGTTGCTAATCTATCAATTAAATTGTATCCTCTCCTAACTATTATCTCTTCAGAAAAAGGAACAATATCCTTCTCAAATGATATTTCTCTTCCACCTGCTTCAAAAATAATCGCTCTAGTAAACCACACTTCATATTCCGGTGTACCGTCAATTGTCATTTTCTGTAATTCATTAACAACTTTTATTGATGTTATCTCTTCATTTATAGGTGTGGAAATCATTTCTGTATCTTTAAATGCAGATTTCACATGTGAATTCTCTGACTCAATCAATTTAAAAACAGATATCTCATCATTCAAACCAAAATAATCCACTGGCTCCTGTATATTGGTCAATGTGTATACCTCATCTTCTATATACAAACCTACAATTTGAGTGACGCTATTTGTAAATTCAAACGCATCACACTTGTATTTATTAAATTTTTTCCCAATCCATCTCTTAATTAAAGATTGATCAAATCTCATATCTACAATTTTCATATTCTATTTTCCTTTCACAAAATGTATTTTCTGAGTTTTAATATCTCCGTGATTGTCACTATAATTAATATTTATTTCTACTACTGATGAACCATCGCTTGATGATACTTCACGATAAGATATGATGGTCCCATCTTGCATCTTCGTATATACGCCTTTCCCATTGTCCATCTGATGTTCTATACCTCCATGAGATGCCTTATCATAAAAATCTTTTGCAGTCTTCATAGGATCATCACTTGATATATTCCTAACAGAACTTCTTCCCTGTCCTTTCTCGCCAAAATATCCATTTTTATAATCGTATTCAGAAGTTAGTGTTGGAAGATTTTCTGTAATTGAATGGTGATGCCCTGCACCACCTTTATAACCGTGTCCCATTATGTTTCCTCCTCATTCTTATGTGTTTGTTCAAAAAGAGAAGGATATCTATGAAAATCTGCATAATCATAGAATCTTCCAAAAACGTCATCGGGCATATAACCATGTACCAAAACATCTGTCGGTTCAAGTACCCTCAACATTTCTTCTGTCCCAATGCGCCATAATTCACGATCTCGTTTAGAACGAATGCATCCGTGCGTACTTACGCATACAATCTTGTGTTTAGGAACTCCTAAAAAACAATAGTCAAAACTTGATTCATCACTCCATCTAATATTAGGTATTACAGGTATTCCTTGCCTTTGCAAATAAAAACCGACAGCTCTGTTAAAATATGTATTAGTTTGTTGAATACAAGGTGCTTGTCCAACCAACATTGTACAGTCCGGGGTTATAATCCCATCAAACTGTTTCAACAGGTCCACATATCTGTCTGTTGATGTAAGTACTTTTGCAAAATACTTATCGTGCATATAAAAATGCACATATTGCCTCTTATTCTCTGCCTTTTTAATTTTTTCAAATGGCAACATAGCTTTCGGAACCTGCGTATTATCAATATCTAGAAGTGCAGGAATTCCTGGAGCCCCTACAAGTTCGGCTCCTTCAGTAAGATACGGATATGAACCGTCGTCTAAAATAGTTTTCTTCATTTGAAAACTCCTTTCCGGGCGTACTTGCCCAATACAAATTTTTAGTTTCACTTGTACTCCCGAAAAGAATGTGCTAAACTAATAAAACAAACTTTAAGGATTTGTTTAGCATATCCTTTGGGAGAACGCTCATTAAATTGCGCCAACAATTTAAGAGCGTTTTTCTTTTTTTAATTGTATTTCTTCTTGCATATGCATCACCTCCAATTAGATTTATATTCTGTTTCGATTATTTTTCCTGTAAAAATTTCAATTAGTACAGGATCTAAATGCTCTATTAATGCAATTTCATAATCAAACAGATTCATTCCATATTTCTTTTTGCGACTAACAATATTTTTATATGCATTAGTCGCCGCACTAATACTCATTCCACAAAAAGATACTATTTCATTTGTCGATTCCAATTGTTTAAGAATCAGGAAAGCAATTGGTCCCATAAAATGTCGAGCAAAATAATCTGCCAAGTCGTCATCGTCGTCATTATCATCATTAAAAATATAATGTTTTAGTTCATGAAGAATAGTTAGACGGATAGCCCCTTTAGATTCAAGTAAATCATTGTAATAAATTGTAGGAGGCTGAGTTTTTGATTGCTTTACAAAAAAACCTTGATTAGATTTTTTCATAAGTAATTTCCGTTCTTCATATGAAAACTCAGAATACGGTACTAGTGCAACACTCATTTTTTTACAAAGTTCAAACACATCGACAGGGAATGTTTTTATACCATAATCTAAAAAAATATTTACTATCACTATGTCTATTTCATCATATATTTTTCCGTCTCTATACATTACCATCCCTTCCAATCAATAGTGCTATTAACTGATTTTTTTCTTCAGCAGTTAACTCTCCGCCTTTTCGTGCGATTGCAGTTGAAATAGTATTATACGCAGATTCAATTGTATTTTCTTCTTCCAACAGGTATTCTGTATCAACTTGCAAAGCCTTTGAAATATTAACTACTACGTCCATTCTAGGTTTCTGTCCTGAATGTAGATATCTCGAGATAGAACTTTCATTTATACCACTTAGTTGTGATAACTGTTTTTGATTAATATTCCTTTTTTTCATTAACTCCATTACTTTTTCATTCCATTCCATATCTTATACCTCCTTATATTACTGTATTCTAAATTGCATTTTTGCAATTGTCAATAACTTTTTTTCAACCTCCGTTTGGGTATATATCACAATTATTTATCTATGCCATATCTTATTAATTCAGATTTTTCTCTAGTGCACTAACTCACATATTACCTATTATTCGATGCGTGAAATCTTATTATCACACAAATATAATAAATACTATTCAATCGAGTAGGAGGCTAACCATTAATTGGTTAGCCGACCTCTCACACCACCTGGCATACGGTTCCGTACCAAGGCGGTTCCTTAGTTTTCATAGACTACTAGATAATAGTCAAGCATGGATGTGTATCCTAGCTTGGCTATTATTTTATTTGAAAAG
>JAILRH010000193.1 GCA_024698345.1 Lachnospiraceae bacterium
TTTGTGATATATCGATAGCATTGATATATTTCTGCAGAACCACTGTCTCCACAATCTGTCCATTCTGATTGTGAAGGGACTCTTATTGACAGTTTTGTTTGATCCATTAACTCGATTTCTTTGCCCACTATTTGCTTTGGTACTTTATAATTTGCGTAATACTCTTCTGACGCTTCTAAAACATCCAGTATTGCCGCACCAACCTCATCGGCTGTAGCATTTTTAGGCAACTCGATTTTTTTAATTGTACCGTGATATGAATAATTATGCTTTTCCGATCTAGCCTTTGAAAATATTTTATAACTTTCGTCCTCGTTTATTATAACTTCTGCAAAATGATTATTCTTCCAAAACGATAATTCACTTTTATACTTTGTATTTTTCCTCCAAACCGCATTAATATCTCTTTCTTTTGGGGTTGAGGACGATAATGGACTTTTCTTAATGAAGTCTACTGCATTCAAAATTAATTTTCTAATATTGCATTCATTTTCATCAGCACAAAAAAATTCGAATGCCTCGACAGAAAAACCCGCAATATGCCTAAGCATTGGAATTACTAAAATTCTGCCTTCTCCCTTATACACTCTTATTGCCATAGGATATGATTGTACCATTTTTCTAAGCTCCTTCTACTTTGTAACAATATACCAAACTTCGAGTCCTGCTGACTCCATTTCTGTTTTAAAATCATTCAATACTTTAAGTGCATTTTCAGTTATTATAACATCAGGAAGCACGATTTCAAGGGCTTTTTTATCATAATCTGATTTACTTAAATCCGTACGCCCCCAATGAATTACATCATCATCAAAATAATTCTTTTCAATATTATTTAAGGCATCTGCATATTTATTAAGCATACCTTTTAATCTAGATGGTTTTTGGTAACTCTGTGCTGCAATATCTAAACTCTTAGTGCTGACGAGAATTCTATTTTCTAATCTGTCCGCAACTGGGAAGTTTTCTCCCAAGCCTATTTCTAAATCATGCTTATTTATTATTTTGTCAATTTTACTTCCTCTTTTACACGCTCCATCTAACCATACATCAGCACCAATATTATCCGCAACTCTTGTAATCTCTAAACTATTGCTGGTCTTAATCAAATACTTTGATAATCCTGCATTTTCGAATGCTTCAGTAATAGCTCGTGCAGCTTTTCTAGTCAGTTTTATATTTTCTAATTTTGAAAGTCCCTTTGCTGCTTCAACAAAATCATCACTTTTATTTAATACCTTTACAACATCTGGGAAGTTCTTTTCTAAGAATTGTAATAAACTTGCTATTTTAGGGATATCATCTAAATTTTTAACCGCAAACTTACCAACTTTTCCGGCTGATTTTGCAGCATCTCCTGCAGCTGGAATTAATCCTATACCACTAACTCCAGCCATTAGGTAATCACCATGTACGACATTTCCAAGAACATCCCTTAAATCAACAAACGGTATACAACTGCTTGTTATCTGTCCCATCACTATTGTAAGATTATCCGGATCTTTTATAAAATCACCAGCTACAAAGCCCTGTGTAAAATCCCAAATATGTTCATACCAATCCTTATTATATACATAAGGATCTGTATCTTCATTGTACTCTTGTAAATCTAAACGACCATCTCCGTCTATGTCGCCCTCAAGCGGATCATAACCTTCAATGTATTCCGTTCCGTCACTAAGTCCATCTCCATCTGTATCAGATAATACTGGGCTTGTTCCAATGACACTCTCTTCTTCATCAGAGAGTCCATCTCCATCTGTATCTTTCTCTGATGGATTTGAAAGGAACTTACCTGTAACAATTACTTTTGTTCTATCTGGTGTGTATTGATAGTTAAGTTCCACCGCTTCCTGACCATCCAACAAGCCATCGCCATCACTGTCAGGATTATTTTTGTCAAGAGTTAATGACATACCATTGAACATTACCATATGGTCTTCGTAATAATCAGCTATGCCATCTCCGTCACTATCTGTCTCAATATCTATCTTATCACTAATATCGCTATAAATAGCTTTAAGTTCATTTGCATCTGAAGCCATGTAAAATGCCCCACCGGTATTGTCTGCTAATGGCTTCATATAATTATTAAAATATCTTGAACTACTACTTCCTAATCCTACAGTATATATTTTAACGCCTTTAGAATTTGCTGTATTAATCACATCATTATGCATTGATGTATCACTTGTTTCACCATCACTTAATACAACCATTACTCGAAGAATACTTTCATAGTTATTTTCAAAAAATGAAAATGAACTATTGATTGCAGAGTACATATATGTACCGCCACTACTTCTAAAGAATTTAGAAGTTAAGTACGACTTTGCTTCATCCTTGTCAGTAGTTAATGAACTTGTTAGTTTTGAGGTGCTACTAATAAATTTCACTACGCCTATACGGCTATGGTCTGGAAGATTATCTATTAAATCTCTGGCAACTGTTAATCGTTCATCTGAAGGATCATTAGACCACATACTTCCCGAATCATCAATAACTAGTACAACATTAACACTAGAATAACTAGATGTTGACCATACATCCTGCCATGTAAAAGAGTCTTCATATATTTTTCGATTTATAAGGATATATTTTGAAAAATGTTCAACTTTTGCTGACGCTACATTTCCCTTAACTAAAGTCTCTAACGGCTCCAAAAGTTGTGTATTTTCGTTATAGTAGTAAATTACCGGGTCAAATTGAGAATCATTTAATAGGCTACTATCAAATTCGAAATTAATTGTAGCTTCATTAAATTTTCCGTCTACTTTAAAATCATATGCTCCTCCGATATAACCTGGCATATCTTCCGGGAACAAAAACTCATTATTAAAGCGCTTAACAGATAATGTATCAACCTGTTCGCCTGATAACTCAATATCAACGGAAACTTTTACATTATCTTTATCTTGAGCCTTGCCTGTTACATTAAAGTTTTTCTCATATACAAGCGGATTTGTTCTAATCTCAATTTCTTTTCCATCAGAAACTTTGTCTCCATCCGTGTCTTTATTAGAAGGTTCTGTGTTATATTTATTATATTCCTCTTCATCTGTAAGACCGTCTTCATCAGTATCAGTACTATAAATTTTTGTTCCTATGTTAAACTC
>JAILRH010000008.1 GCA_024698345.1 Lachnospiraceae bacterium
TATTAAATTTAGATTATTATTATTATTTATGGAGGGTATAGAAATGAACAATTACTCATCAAGCAACGGAACTAACGTGCCGGAAGCAAAATCAGCAATGAACAAATTTAAAATGGAAGTGGCTAATGAAATCGGAGTACCACTTTCAGATGGTTACAACGGACATTAGTGATTAACATTTTTCAATTATAGATAAAGATTCCGTATTAAATATATTTTCCACATACTTAAAAATATTATCATCACTTATTTTCAAAACATCAATATAACTGATTTTGTCTTTCAGGTTCTCCTTGAACAATTCAGAAAAGCTATCAACCGAAGAACTGTTCACGGAGTCAATTAATGGTATGAAATCCAGTGCTTTTTTTATGTAGCAATTGTTAGGTTTTGCTTTTTCTCTGAAATTTTTGTCAACATAGGAAGCAACACTTTTATGAACTGCCATATCTTCTTTTGGAAGATAGAAGTAATCTTTATAGTTTGGAAAGAAGTATTTTAACTCACTGTGAAGCACTTTTATTGATATGTATACTTTATTATTATCAAATGAAATGTACATTAATTTATTTGTTACCGATGTTTTAAAGCCAAAACTGTTTTTGAATCTCAGATTAATCTGTAATTCCTTGAAAGTTTCACCATACATATTTTTTTGCTCAGATAATTTGTAATCTGTAACACTATATTCGCATTTGTTGATTTCATTAAAAGTAAGTAGAGAAGTTAAAATTCCCATATATATTACATCTTCATAATTATGAAGAAGAAGTGTGGAAAGCAGTTTTTCATCTTTTTTCTTAGTGTATTCATTATACAATTCAATAAGTTGTCCGCCGTTAAAGGGATCCTTTCTATCTATCCGCATTAACTGTTCAAAGGTTTTTTGTTTGTTATTGACCATTTTAAGAAATCGCGCAAAGGGTTTTGCGGATTTGTAAATATCAACACTGTTATATTTTGAAAAATCAAAATCCAGATTATACTTTTCACCACGTTCTGCAACAAAAGGCATATCAAAAGTGGTTCCGTTAAAGTGAATAATAGTGGTGAAACCTTTAAGCAATTCATAAAATGAAACAAGAACATTTTTTTCATCATCTTTATTTTCAGCAAAATACTGAACACAATTTAAAATCCCATCTCTATAATACATGCACCCAATAAGATAGATGTGATTATATTTTCTTGAAAATCCTGTAGTTTCAATATCAAAATATATAATATTATTTTTGTCTGTTATTTGAGATAAGTCGTATTCAGGTTCTTTTTCTATTGTGTTCTTAATTATTAACATCTTTAATCCTCTATTATCTAAATTAATGATTAGTGTTGTGTTTTGATTTCAATACACCTTATACATTTTAACATATTTTATATAAAAAACTTATTAAATACGAATAATAAAAGTTGAAAAAAATAATTATTTGTTTATAATCATAATGGGTGTTTTTAAATGTGAGATGAATATGTTCAAAATACATTTAAAATCGAGTATGCACGATTAACAAATTTCTTTGTTTAATTATATTAATGAAATGAGGTAAATAAATGTCTGTTTTAACATTTAAAGGTGGAGTTCATCCATATGATGGAAAAGATCTTACAAAAGATGTTCCCACCCGAAGAATTAATCCAAAAGGTGAATTAGTTTTTCCTATGTCTCAACACATCGGTGCTCCTGCAACGCCTATGGTAAAAATAGGTGACCGAGTACTCAAAGGACAAAAAATAGGAGAAGCATCAGGATTTGTATCCGCTAATATCCATTCATCAGTTTCCGGTACAGTTAAGAAAATAGAACCAAGACTTGTAACAAACGGTACAAAGGTTATGAGTATTGTAATTGAGAACGATGAGTTGTATGAAGAAATTGATACTAATTCTAAAAACATTCTCGAAAACTGTGATAAAAAGACATTAAAGGATGCTATCAAAGAAGCTGTAAAAGAGGCTGGAATTGTTGGTTTGGGAGGAGCATGTTTCCCAACACATGTTAAACTTGCTCCAAAAGATGAAAGTGCAATAGATTATGTTATTGTTAATGCTGCAGAATGTGAGCCTTATATTACAGCAGATTACAGAAGAATGACTGAAAATCCTAAAGAATTACTGGAAGGCTTATCTATTGTATTACATCTTTTTGACAATGCAAAAGGTGTTGTTGCCATTGAAGACAACAAACCTGATGTTATTGAAAACCTCACTAAGCTTGCAGAAAAATATGAACGAATTGAAGTAAAAGCATTAAAAACAAAATATCCGCAAGGATCAGAGCGTCATATCATATATGCAGTGACAGGCAGAAAAATCAATTCAAAGAAACTGCCGGCCGATGCGGGGTGTATAGTTGACAATGTTGACACAATTTATTCTATATATAGAGCAGTGAAAGAAGGAAAGCCGCTTACAGAGAGAATTGTTACTGTATCAGGAGACGGCATTCATAACCCGTGTAATCTTGTTGTTCCTTTTGGAACTTCACATACTCAGTTAATTGAGGAAGCGGGTGGAATGGATGAAAATGTTGAAAAAATCATTTCAGGTGGTCCTATGATGGGGCAGGCTTTGTTTGATACAGATGTTCCTGTAATCAAAGGCTCATCATCACTTCTTTTATTTAAGCATGATGAAGTTAAGGCTGCAAAAATGACTAACTGTCTTAACTGTGGTAAATGTGTAAATGTATGTCCTGAAGGACTTGTTTGTGCCAAACTTGCACAGGCGGCAGCTCTTGGTGACAAAGAGATGTTTATCAAATATAACGGTATGGAATGTATTGAGTGCGGTACATGTAACTATATATGTCCTGCCAGAAGAAATATCACTCAGTCTGTAAGAACTATGAAGAGAGCAATTATTGCAGACAGAAAGAAAGGGTAAGGGTGAATGTAATGTATTATGTATCATCAAGTCCTCATGTCAAGGCAAAACTTACAACAAACAGAATAATGATTGATGTAGTTATTGCTATGATACCTGCTGCGTTGTTTGGAATAATCAATTCAGGCATGCTGTTTGGAGGTTTTTATGCGTTCAGAGCATTCATACTTATTGCCGTTGCTATTGGCTCATGCGTATTATCTGAATATATTTATAACAAAATAATAAAAAGAGAACAGACAATAGGAGATATGAGCGCAGTTGTCACAGGTATGATTCTTGCGCTCAATCTACCGGTAACTTTTCCGATTTGGATGACAATCCTTGGCAGTGTATTTGCTATTATTGTTGTAAAACAGTTATTTGGCGGTCTCGGTCAGAACTTTATGAATCCTGCCCTTGGTGCAAGATGTTTCCTTGTATTGTCATTTGCAAAACAGATGACAGCGTTTTTCCCTGTAAATGTTGACGCAGTATCATCTGCAACTCCGCTTACTATGTTAAAGAATGGTGCTGACACTGATCTGCTTACTATGTTTATAGGTAATCATGCCGGAACAATTGGTGAGACTAGCGTAATTGCATTGTTAATCGGTGCTCTGTATCTGACAGTCAGAAATATTATCGATTTAAGAATTCCACTTACATATATCGGCGTATTTGCAGTTTGTATTTTATTGTTTGGCGGTCAGGGATTTGATTCTGTTTATATGCTCAAGCATATTTGCGGCGGAGGATTGATTTTTGGTGCTTTCTATATGGCTACAGACTACTCAACCTCACCTATTACTACAAAAGGAAAGTATCTTTACGGAATATGCCTTGGTGTCCTCACAGCACTTTTCAGAACATTTGGAAACACTGCTGAAGGAGTTTCCTTTGCAATTATATTCTGTAATCTTTTAGTACCTCTTATTGAAAATATAACTATTCCAAAAGCCTTTGGATTAGAGAAAGAAAAGGAGGCGTAGTAATGAAAAATATTATTAAAGATACTATCATTCTCCTTGTTATCACTTTAGTTTCAGGAGTCAGTCTTGGATATGTTTTTAATATAACTAAAGATGCAAGAGCAAATCAGGAAGATAATACAAAGGCACAGGCTTACAAAACTGTTTTCCCTGATGCCAAGAATTTTGCTGCTTCCAAAATCAAGGATTTTGACAAAATCAATTCTTATATTTCAAAAATAGACAAAGAAGCTCATTCAAACGATTCTGACTATCCAAATGCACCAATCAATGCTTCGATAGATGAGATTGTTGAAGCTCGTGACGGGTCCGGTAAGTGCATTGGTTATGTAATCACTGTAACTGACAATGAAGCCTATGGTGGAAAAATAACATTTTCCGTGGGAATCGGTAATGACAAGACTATTTACGGCATTTCATTCCTTTCTATCAATGAGACGCCCGGTCTTGGAATGAGAGCAAAAGAAGATTCTTTTATTAATCAATTCAAAAATAAAAAAATTGATTATGTTAAATATTCAAAATCCGGAGCAACATCGGAAAATGAAATCGATGCACTTAGCGGGGCAACAATAACAACAAATGCAGTGACTAACGGAACAAACGCTGCCGTATACTGCTTTGATTATATTAGTAATGGAGGTGGCGAGAATGAATAGTTGTCTCAAACAGCTTTATAACGGAATAATAAAAGAAAATCCGACATTTGTACTCATTCTTGGAATGTGTCCGACACTTGCCGTTACCTCTTCATTATTTAACGGTGCCGGAATGGGGCTTAGTACCATGGTAGTACTTGTTATGTCAAACATGGTCATTTCATTACTCAGAAAAATAATCCCAAACGGAGTGAGAGTGCCGGCTTTTATTGTAATAGTTGCCAGCTTTGTAACAATATTACAGTTTTTGCTTCAGGCTTATATGCCTGCGCTTAATGATGCACTTGGTATCTATATTCCACTCATCGTTGTTAACTGTATCATATTAGGTCGAGCAGAGAGTTTTGCCTCAAAGAATCCTGTACTTCCATCTATTTTTGATGGTCTTGGAATGGGACTTGGATTTACACTTGCACTTTCAATTCTTGGAGCTTTCAGAGAAATAATAGGCGCAGGAACAATTCTTGGAATCAATATTCCGGGATGGGATGGAATTACTATATTTGTCATGGCACCCGGAGCGTTCTTTGTTTTGGCAGCGTTAGTTGCAACACAAAACTACATCAGATTAAGTGCAGGAAAGAAACCTCGAAAGACATGTGCAGACGGTTGTACAGGTTGTAGTGGTTGTGACACATCTATAAATAACGAAAACGCAAAGGAGGAAAACTAATATGACAGCATTAATTCTTACAGCTCTTGGAACCGCACTTGTAAACAATGTTGTATTGAGTCAGTTCCTCGGACTTTGTCCTTTTCTTGGTGTTTCTAAAAAAACAAATACTGCAGCCGGAATGGGGGCCGCAGTTATATTTGTAATTATGATATCATCTACAGTTACATATGGTATTTATTACAAAATATTAGTTCCTCTTGATTTGGAGTATTTACAGACAATTGTATTTATTCTTGTTATAGCTGCACTTGTTCAGCTTGTTGAAATGATTTTGAAAAAATATATACCACCTCTTTATAAAGCGCTTGGTGTGTATCTTCCCCTCATTACAACTAACTGTGCAGTATTAGGTGTAGCTATTTCAAATATCGATAACGGATATAACTTTGCAACAAGTCTTGCAAGTGCATTCGGAACTGCCTTTGGTTTCCTTATTGCAATTGTAATTCTTGCAGGTATCAGAGAAAAGAGTGAAGGAAATGATATCCCAAAACCTTTTCGTGGCACACCGATGACATTGATTGCTTCCGGATTAATGGCAATAGCATTTACCGGATTTACAGGATTGATATAGGAGGATTATTATGGAAATTTTATATGCAGCCCTCGTTGTTGGAGGAGTTGGATTAATAATAGGTATTATACTTTCGGTTTCCGGTAAGTTTCTCTCAGTTCCTGTTGATGAAAAAGAAGTTGCAATAAGGGAAGTGTTACCGGGAAATAACTGCGGAGGCTGTGGCTTTGCAGGATGTGATGCTTTGGCAGAATCAATAGCCAAAGGAGAGAGTGAACCAAATGCATGTCCCGTTGGTGGAGCTGAATGCGCCAAAAAAATTGGTGAGATAGTTGGTATTGAAGCTGAGGCGATTAAATATGTTGCTTATGTAAAATGTGCCGGAGACTGTGATGTGGCAAAACAGAAATACAATTATGTAGGAAACTATGACTGTAATGATGCTGCAAACATACCAGGTGGCGGTGCAAAATCCTGTGGATTTGGATGTCTCGGACTTGGTTCCTGTGTTAAGGCTTGCGAATTTGATGCTATCCATATAGTTAACGGAAAAGCAGTAGTAGATAAAGAAAAGTGTAAGGCGTGTAAAAAATGTATTGCCGCATGTCCGAAAAAAATTATCGAACTTATTCCATACGATGCAAAGTATGTTGTAAAATGTAGTTCTAAAGACAGAGGTCTTGATGTAAAAAAAGCCTGCACTGCAGGTTGTATCGGATGTGGACTCTGTGCAAAAAACTGTGAATACGAAGCAATTCAGTTTGTAAACAACATTGCTCATATCGATCAGAGTAAATGTCAGTCTTGCGGAAAATGCATGGAAAAATGTCCGGTTAAAGCAATAAAAAAATTACATGATTAATAAATACAATTAAAAGGAGATTTTTAAAATGAAGAAATTAGCATTATTATTAGCATTAGTGACTGCTACAACAGCATGTTTTACAGGATGTGCAAAAAAAGACGGTGGAAAACAGATTGGTGTTATAACTTACGCTGTAGAGGCAGGCTCTGCAGGGGAGGAAGTTGCAAAAGAAAAAGGTTATCAGTACAACGCAGTAAGTTCTCAGGCAGATGCATTAATGGAAGTAAACAGTGGAACAAGTAACGCAGCAATTATAGATTTGCTCATGGCCGGTGCAATGATAGGTGAAGGCACAAGTTATCCTGACTTAAAATACACAACAAGACTCACAGAAGAAGAGTACGGTGTAGGTTGCAGAAAAGATTCAGATCTTGCTTCTTTTATTAACGAGTTTTTTTATGAATCTTATAAAGACGGATTCATGCTTGAAACTGCAAAGAAATACGGAGTTCAGGAAACTTTATTTGAACAACCGGAAGCAAAATATGAGAGTAGCAGTGACAGTGATGTTGAAAAAATCAAGAAGAACGGAAAACTTATAGTAGGTATTACTGATTTTGCACCAATGGATTACAAAGATTCAAATGATGAATGGATTGGTTTTGACGCTGATATGGCAAAGAAACTCGGTGAAAAGTTAGGTGTTAAAGTTGAATTCGTTGAAATCGACTGGGATGCAAAGATAATGGAGCTTAATTCAGGAAATATAGATGTTGTATGGAACGGAATGACACTTACAGATGAAGTTAAATCATCTATGAATTGCTCAAATCCATACTGCAAAAACGCTCAGGTAGTTGTTGAAAAAATAAAAAAATAATTTTCTATAATTGTCTTTTTACGGAAGTTGTTTAAACAAGGAGATAAATATGTTTTGGACAGTAACATTAACGTTATTTAATGGAATGTTTACAACATTTGAAATATTTATACTTACACTTTTGTTCGCATTGCCATTAGGACTTATAATTGCCCTTGGCTTACTAACGCCGGCAAAGTATATTTTGAATGTTATCATTTGGATAATAAGGGGTACCCCTTTAATGCTTCAGTTAATGGTGATTTTCTATGTTCCCGGAATGCTTGGATATCAGGTTTGGAGTGGAAATGAAGCCGGTAGAATTGCAGCTACGGTTGTTGCTTTCACTATCAATTATTCCTGCTATTTTGCAGTCATTTTCAAAGGTGGTATTCAGGGAGTTCCAAAAGGACAGTACGAGGCAGGTCAGGTTCTTGGAATGACAAGAACTCAGATTTTTTTCAAAATTACACTTTTACAGATGATTAAGAGAGTGGTTCCTCCAATGTCAAACGAAATCATTACACTTGTCAAAGATACATCACTTGCAAGAATAATTGCTGCATATGAACTTACTTTTGCCGGATTTTCATTCATGAAATCTGCAGGACTTACCTGGCCGTTATTCTATACAGGTTTATATTATTTATTGTTTGTCGGAATATTAACTATTATTTTTAATGTTATTGAACGCAAACTTGACTATTTCAAATACGAATAAATGAGGTGATGTAAATGGCGATATTAGAAGTCAATAATCTCGGTAAAAATTTTGGTAAAACCACAGTGCTTAAAGATATCAGTTTCAGTTTGGAAAAAGGTAAGACTTTAGCAATAATAGGATCTTCAGGTTCAGGAAAAACAACACTTCTTCGTTGTCTGAATTTTCTCGAACGACCTACGAAAGGACAGATAATAGTAAACGGTAATTCGCTTTTGGACGATTCTCACGGAAAATTATCTGAGCGCGAACTTAGAACAAAAAGACTGCATTTTGGAATGGTATTTCAGAATTTTAATTTATTTCCGCAGTACACCGCTCTTGAGAATGTAACTCTCGCAAAAAAACTTATGGCAAAAGAGTTACCTGAGTATAAGACTAAAAAAAGAGAATTGCTCGAGGAGATAGATAATAAAGGCAGAGAACTTCTTGGTAAAATGGGACTTTCGGAGAGAATGAATCATTATCCTCATCAGTTATCAGGAGGCCAAAAACAGAGAGTTGCAATTGCAAGAGCCCTCGCCCTTGATCCTGACATACTCTGTTTTGATGAGCCTACTTCAGCCCTTGATCCAGAGCTTACAGGTGAAGTATTAAAAGTTATAAAAGAACTTGCAGAGCAGAACACTACAATGATAATTGTTACTCATGAGATGGCATTTGCACGAGATGTTGCTGACTATATAATTTTCATGGATGACGGTTATATTGTAGAGCAGGGAATTGCAAAGGAATTAATAGATAATCCAAAAGAAGAGAGAACAAAACAGTTTTTGACAAAATATTAATACATCTTATATTACACAGACTATTTAAATAGACATTGTTTATTTGAGTGGTCTGTTTTTTTGAGTATACAATTGTTAATAATTAAAAAGATGCCTCTTTTAGAATAATTTCATAATTCTTATTCATACTAAAATTATCAGTAAAATTGTTCTGTGCAATTTAAGTGAGTTAAATACGAAAATATATCAGGAGTGAGATAGAACATAATGAGTCTGATAGTG
>JAILRH010000080.1 GCA_024698345.1 Lachnospiraceae bacterium
ATCATCCATGGTGGAGATATTATTGATTATATAAATAATAATAATTATAATTTTCATTGGAATTTTACCAGCGGTTTTGTGAATGATATTAATTCTATGTGGCATTTATATCAGAAGAATTTAGATGTTTGGAATCGCGAAATTGGAAATATGCAGCAAATGTATAATAAAGAAACCGATATGCTGCATGGAAAAGCAAATTCTATAATGGTGGAGCTTATCAATCTTGGTATTTTAAATATTTCAGATGAAATGTGCTTTTCATTTAAGAACAGGCAAATTAAGGAATTTCTTATGAAGGTTGGTAATTTGCTTGAGTTGTTTGTGTGTACTTCTGCGTCTGTGATTAAAGACGAAGAAGGAAATAAGTTTTTTGATGACATAAGAGTTGGAGTTAATATCGATTGGGATGGTATTTATCACGATGTGACGGATGTTATTAAAGATACGAAAAATGAGATTGATGTAATTTTAATGAAGAATAATATTCCGGTATTTATTTCATGCAAGAGTGGCGACTTAAACGTTGAGGAATTATATAAATTACATACAGTTGCACTAAAGTTTGGAGGGACTAAGGTAAAGAAAGTTTTGCTTATTTCAGATTTTAATAAAAAAGGTGTGGCAAGAAGTTATTATTTGCAGAGAGCCGAAGATATGGACATTACGGTCGAGACCGACGTACACAAATATTCGGTAGAAGATTTGAATAAATTGTTAGTCGGACTGTTTGATGAATCGGAGGATAATAGTGAAATCAGAGGGTGATTTGTATAGAAAGTTAATTGAATACAGCAATATGGATATATATCCATTTCATATGCCGGGGCACAAAAGAAATATTGAAAAAATCTCTTTTGAAAATCCATTTAAAATAGATATCACAGAGATTGATGGGTTTGATAACCTCCATAATCCAGAGGGAATTATTAAGCAGGAGATGGACAAAGCCGCTGAGTATTACGGCACGAAGAGAAGCTATTTTTTGGTGAACGGAAGTACTGCAGGTAATATGACAGCAATTTCAGCAGTAGCGGGATATGGTGATAAGATAATTATTGCAAGAAATAGCCACAAATCAATATATAATATTATCGGCCTTTTGAGACTAAAAGTTGAATATATATATCCAACTCATATCAATGATTACGGTATAAGCGGATCATATGATATTGAAGATATCAGGGAAGTAATTAAAAATAACAGAGACGCAAAGGCAATCGTTATCACTTCGCCGACTTATGAAGGAGTGGTGTCAGATATCCACAGTATAGCGGAGATTGCACATAAGTATAATATTCCTCTGATTGTTGACAGCGCACATGGAGCTCATTTTATTTTGTCGGATAAGTTTCCAAAAAGAGCAATAGCGTGTGGAGCGGATATTGTTATAGAGAGTCTTCACAAGACATTGCCATCTCTGACGCAGACTGCAATATTACATTATAATAGTAATATTGTTGCTAAAGAAAGAATCGAGAAGTATCTTTCGATTTATCAGACAAGCAGTCCGTCTTATGTGCTTATGAGTAGTATTTCTAATTGTATAAATATAATGATGAATAGTAGGGCTGAAGTTGAGAAATATTTCCAAAATACGGACAAACTGACAGCCAGACTTAGTACGCTTAAGAATTTTAAAATATTAAACAGGCAATTGGATGAAAGAAAAATCTATGCATTTGATGTGTCTAAAGTAGTAATAATAAGTACAAACAATAATATAAACAATAATATAAATAAAAACATAAATATAAATATAAATAATAATATCAATAAAAATATAACAGGAAAAAAGCTGATGGATTTATTGCGTGATAACTATAATATTGAAATGGAGATGGCCGCCGGAAACTATGTGGTGGCGATGACATCAATATTTGATACAGAGGCAGGAATGGACAGATTGGCATCTGCGATGGAAGAGTTAGACAGAGCGCTAAATATAAAGTCGGACAACGGAGAGAACGAATCTGAAATTATGGACAAATCAGAGAGTGCAGATAGTATAAGAAATATTAGCGATAAAACAAGTGAAGTTACCGAAGAATTCAATGATTTTGAAAATGTTTATGCCATTAGAAATATAAAAATATGTGAGATTTTTGAAGCAGACAATTACAAGAAGTCCAATGAAAAGATAAGTGATGAGTTTGTATATCTATATCCACCGGGAATTCCTTTAATTGTACCGGGAGAAGTAGCTGATGCTGAGATGCTTAATGATATAGAGAAATACAAGAAATTAGGATATAAAGTTATTGTTGAAAAGTAGCAAATTATAAATATAAAAAGCAACATAACTTGGTTGGATGTAAGTAGTTTATGGAGGGATAATGTCAAAGATTTTTTTTGTAACAGGAAAAAGTTGTAGTGGTAAAGATACTATATTTAACATATTGAAGCAAGGAGATGAACTCAATTTAAAAACTGTTGTTGGGTACACTACGAGACCAATGAGAGTTGGTGAGCAGGATGGTGTAGAATATTTCTTTGTTGATAGTGCTAAATTGGAAACGTTTGAAAAAGAGAATAAAATAATTGAGTGCAGACATTACAATACTATTCATGGGATTTGGAGTTATTTTACAGTAGACGACGGTCAGATTGATTTAGCAAATGGAAATTATATTTATATAGGAACTTTGGAGTCTTATGAGAAGTTTGTTGAATATTTTGGAAGTGAAGTTGTCTATCCTATCTATGTAGAGGTTGAATCCGGAGAAAGATTGGAGAGGGCGGTTAAGAGAGAGAGACAGCAGAAAGAACCAAAGTATAAGGAACTATGTCGACGTTTCATAGCAGATGAAGAAGATTTTTCGGAAGAAAAGATTGGGCATGCAGGTATTCAGAAACGATATGAGAATATTGATATTGATAAATGTGTTGAGGAGATAATCGCTGATATTAGAGCAAACATTCATTGTTGAATTACTGTTATGAGTCAAGAAGTTTTGTCATAGTCGTATAAGACTACCTCTTTTATAAGCGGTGAGTAAAAACAAAGTGGTTTTAGTGGAATAAGAATCCTACTGCGATATACAAAGTGGACTATAAGTATAAATTATGTTATTATTGTTTTGTTGTAAATTCGGGATGGACGGCATATGACCTAACATTTAACCTAATGTTGAGGATTTATGTGTAATCTCGAAGAATCAAGAGATTATGTCAAAGAAACAGGATGTGGTTTCAAAATGATGTGAGATTATAAATTGTTCCGGAGGAAATGATGGCAGAAATAAAGAAGATTATAGGACAGGATCATATAATTGAACATTTTAAAAATGCCATCAGAATGGACAGGGTTTCCCACGCGTACATCATAAACGGCGAGGAAGACTCCGGAAAAAAAGAACTGGCAAATCTGATATCCATGTCACTGCAGTGCGAACAGGGAACAGGCGAGCCATGTTTGAAGTGCAGATCCTGTTTGCAGGCGCTTGGGGATAATCATCCGGATATAAAGTGGATAAGTCACGAGAAAACAGTAATATCTGTTGATGATATCAGAGAGCAGATCAATAACGATGTGGATATAAAACCATATTCCGGAAGAAGAAAGATTTACATTGTACCTGATGCAGAGAAGATGAGAGAGGCTGCACAGAATACATTGTTAAAAACACTGGAAGAACCACCATCTTACGCGGTTATTATTTTATTGACAAACAACTCAGACAGTTTTTTACAGACAATTATGTCGAGATGTCTGCAATTAAATATCAGACCGGTTAAGGATGAAGTTATAAAAGATTACTTAAAAAACGAAATGGGGATATCTGATTATGAAGCCGGTATTGCTACAGCATTTTCCGGTGGTAATCTGGGAAAAGCGATTAAGCTTGCAACTTCCGCAGAATTTGGAGATATGAAGAGCGATGTTTCGTCGACCATTTCTTCTATTATAAACGGAAGTATGGTGGATGTTGCGGCAGCAATAAAAAAGGCTTCGGACTACAAGGATAATATAATGGAATATCTTGATTTGTTTCAGACCTGGTTTAGGGATATGCTTGTATACAAGTCGTGTAAAGATGAAAACATGATCATTTTTCAAAAAGAGAGAATTAATATTATACAGATGTGTGAAAAAGCGTCATATGAAGATATAAATAAAATATTAGAGGTATTAGATACAACAAAGTGGCGAATGATGAGCAATGTCAATTTTGACGGAGCCCTTGAAGTATTGTTTATTACCATAAAAGAGAGGATTAGATAATGGTAAAGGTAGTAGGAGTAAGATTTAGACGAACAGGAAAAATATATCATTTTTCACCGGACAACCTCAATATAGAAGTTGGACAGCATGTTATTGTTGAGACAGCCAGGGGTGTTGAGTACGGTACTGTTGTGATTGGAATCAGAGAAGTTGCAGAAGAGTCTGTTGTTCTTCCATTGAAATCGGTTATCAGAATTGCAACTAAGGAAGATGACAAGAAAGCGGCAGAGAACAAAGAAAAAGAGAAAAAGGCATTTAAGATATGTCTTGAAAAAATCGCGAAGCATAATCTTGATATGAAGTTAATAGAGACAGAGTATACTTTTGATAATAATAAGGTGCTGTTTTATTTTACGGCTGACGGACGTATTGACTTTAGAGAACTGGTAAAAGATTTGGCAGCAGTTTTCAGAACCAGAATCGAACTTCGTCAGGTTGGAGTTAGAGATGAGGCCAAGATTCTTGGTGGAATTGGTATTTGCGGTCGTGAACTTTGCTGTCACAACCATTTGTCAGAATTCATTCCGGTGTCAATAAAGATGGCAAAGGAACAGAATTTGTCTTTGAATCCAACAAAGATTTCCGGAGTCTGTGGAAGACTTATGTGCTGTCTGAAGCATGAGCAGGAGACTTATGAGTATTTGAATTCAAAACTTCCAAATGTGGGCGAGACTGTGAAGACCACTGACGGAGTTAAGGGAGAAGTCAACAGTGTTAACGTTTTAAGACAGACAGTAAAACTTATTGTTGAGACTAATGACGAGAGAGAAATCAGAGAGTATTCAATCAAGGATATCAAGTATAAACCAAAGAGAAGAAAGATTGAGCTTAAGAGAGAAGAAATCGAAGAACTCAAAGGATTAGAGGATAAAGAGGAATCAAAGTTTAATGATTAGTTGTTTGATGAAATGAAGACTCAAAGATAGCGATTAGTTGTTAGATGAAATGAAGACTCAAAGATAAAGAAAAATTATTTGAGTAAAATAGATAAAGGAATCAAGATCTTTATGATTAATTTAAAAGAAGATGAGCGCATAGACGATTTGAACAGGAACGGCTACCGTATCATTCAGAACAGTAAGAAGTTCTGTTTTGGAATGGACGCTGTACTGTTGTCAGGGTTTGCGTCAGCAAAAGAAGGCGAGAAGGTTCTTGATCTTGGAACAGGAACCGGCATTATTCCTATTCTTATGGAGGCAAAGACTAACGCTGATAGATTTGTTGCACTGGAAATTCAGGAAGAGAGCGCAGAGATGGCAATGCGAAGTGTCAGCCTCAATCATTTAGAAGATAAAATTGAGATAGTGACAGGAGATATTAAAGTGGCTTCACAGATTTTTGGAGGAGCCACTTTTGATGTTGTGACAACTAATCCACCGTATATGAATGATAATCATGGATTAAAAAATCCTGAGTTGCCAAAAGCCATTGCAAGGCATGAGGTGATGTGTAATTTGGAGGACGTGATAAGAGAGTCGGCAAAAGTACTAAAGCCCGGCGGAAGATTCTACATGGTTCACAGACCTCATAGATTAGTTGAGATTATAAACTGCATGACGGAATACAAAATTGAGCCAAAGAGGATAAAGTTTGTGCATCCGTATATTGACAGAGAAGCGAACATGGTTCTGATTGAAGGAATCAGAGGAGCAAAAAGGATGATAAAAGTCGAGCAGCCTTTGATTGTGTATGAGTCGCCCGGCAAATATACAAAAGAAATATATGATATTTATGGATACTGAGTTGAAGCAATATTTAGTAATAGCAGAAGGATACAGATTTTTTGTAAGATAAATAATAGAAATATTTTGGCATAAGAAAGGAAGAAGTATGCAGGGAAAATTGTATTTGTGTGCAACACCAATAGGAAATCTGGAGGATATTACATACAGAGTAGTCAGAACTTTGTCTGAGGTGGATATGATTGCAGCAGAAGATACAAGGCATAGTTTGAGACTTTTAAATCACTTTGAAATAAAGACGCCTATGACCAGTTATCATGAATTCAACAAATATGATAAGGCCAAGGTGTTGGTAAATATGATGCTTGAAGGAAAAAACATTGCAGTTATTACCGATGCCGGCACACCGGGAATCTCAGATCCCGGGGAGGAACTGGTGCGACTGTGTTTTGAAGCAGGAATCGAAGTTACTTCGCTTCCGGGACCTGCGGCCTGCATAACTGCACTTACAATGTCAGGCCAGGCGACTAGAAGATTCTGTTTTGAGGCATTTCTACCAAGTGATAAAAAAGAAAAAAGCAGAATTCTGGAGTCGTTAAAAAATGAAACCAGAACCATAATAATATATGAGGCACCTCACAGACTCAAAAAAACATTGGCTGAATTAAAAGATTATCTTGGTAACAGGGAACTAACAATATGCAGGGAACTTACCAAGAAGCATGAGGAGGCAGTTCAGTATACATTAGAGGAAGCAATCAATCATTACAGCGAAAACGAGCCAAAAGGAGAGTTTGTTCTTGTAATAAAAGGTAAGTCATTTTCCGAGATAGAGGAGGACATGGCAAAGACATGGGAGACCATGAGTGTGGTTGAACATGTGGATATGTATATAGAAAAAGGTTACGACAAGAAAGAGGCAATGAAGTTAGCTGCTAAGGACAGAGGTGTTCCAAAGCGCGAGATATATAACATATACATATCTGACAAATAAAAAAATGATAAATTAATAAATGGTAAATTAAAAAATGATAAAAATCCGATAGTATTTATTGCTATCGGATTTTTTGCTTAGCAACGAGAAAAAGTCTCTGAACTAGTCTGTAAACCCCTATTTTTTAATTATTCTCTAAAAGAAATATCAAAGAAATGCAAAAAAACGTTTTTAGGAATTGCGAAAAAAAAAGTGCAGTGTTACCATTTCATACTGAAAAAGGGAATAAAAACGTTTCAGAAAAATTGAGAGGAAATTAAAAATGAAGAAGTCAGTAAAAGCACTGGTAAGTGCAATGTTGAGTGCAACATTAATGGTAAGTAGTGTAAATGTTAATTTCAATTCTAAAGATGTGGCTGTTATGGGGGAAGATAAAATAATGGCAGCCGACATTAATGACAAATCTATTATTTCCACAGACGAGCTAGACAAAATTAGAGAGTTAGCATCAAAAGATGCAGTGATGACTGCAGATGCTGTTAACGGCTATACAGATGATGAGAAGTTTGAAATTGCAGTTGATGCAGTTTTAACTGATTATTACAAATCTGAAAATTATGAAGCAATTGATAAGTTTGAGGCAGAAGTTGATGGAAGAGCAAATGAACTTATAAATGATTATAAAGAGGCAGCAAAAGAGAGAGAAGCCGGTGAAGAAGTAAACGGCTTTAAGACACAGACAATAGTAGTTGTATTTGACCAGAATACTACTAAGAAAGAAATTAAAGCTATTGTTAAGGAGCAGAACGCAGAACTGGTCCACTTGGAAAAAGACTTTGTTGGAAATTATTCAGCGGAGATTAAAATTTCATACGGACAGACAGTTGAGATGGCAAAAGGAGCTTTTGGAAAGTACAGTTCTACAGTTTGTTCAGCACCGAACTATATTTACGAGCAGGTTGAAAGTAATGAAAGCAATCAGGCAGCATATAATGAAGTAAAAAATGACAATGCTGCAACAGAGCAGTCTCTTGATGCAAGAGAACTTGTAAATGATATGACAAGAAGACAGCAGTGGTATTTGAATCTTATAAATGTAGCAGATGCATGGAATTTTATTGCAAATAGAGAACATGAGAAAGTGTTAGTAGGAGTTATTGATTCAGGTATTGATGTTGAACACGAAGATTTAAAAAATGTATTATCTCCACTTTCGGCAGATGTTACAGGTGATGAACCGGTTCTCCTTTCAGAAACAGATTCACCATATGCAACAACACACGGAACCATGGTAACAGGTTTTATTGCAGCGCAGGCAAACAATGGTGTGGGAATTGCAGGAGTAGCAAGTTGTTATGATAATAGTGTTGTAGAGATTTTAGGAGTAAAAGCTTCTTATAAAGATGCAAATGGTTCAGCATATTTTTATACAAGCAATATTGCAAAGGGATTTGATTATTGTATAGATAACGGAGTTAAAGTAATTAACACAAGTTTTGGAACAACAGCAAAAGATCCATATTATGAATATCTCGCAAGACATGCAGCAGACAGAGGAATCATAATTGTTGCATCAGCAGGTAACGACGGTGGACACAACTTCATGTTGCCGGCAGATTCTGACAGAGTAATCAGTGTAGTATCAACAAATTCAGCAGGATGTCTTTCAACATTTTCAAATTACGGAGAAGAGAAAGACGTTTGTGCACCGGGAACATCAGTAATCTCAACATATCCAAACAACAATTACAATTACGGTGACGGAACATCATTTTCAGCACCTATAGTTACAGGCGTCGTAGCAATGATGTGTTCAGTTAACAACAATCTGAATTATTACGATGCACTTAAAATTCTTGTAAATACATCAAGTGAAACAGAAATAAGAAATTATATCGGACTTACAAGCAGTGAGATTGCAAAAGGCGGAGTTGTAGATGCAGGTAAGGCAGTTGAGGTTGCAGCAAACTATACAAAATATACATCTTTTGCAAAAGACAGACTCAACCAGTTTGAAAGACCATCTGATCCAATGGAAGTATCAGGAAAATGTGTTGCACCAAAGATGGTTGAATTGACATGGACGGTAACAGACAATGTTAAATCTAAAAATTACACATACAATATTTATGAAGGAAATAATTTAATATATTCAAATATCAAATTTACAAGAAAAGTTATGAACAACGTTTCCGTTGGCGAGCATATATATTTTGTAAAGGGAGTGTTAAACGGTGTTGAATCAGTAGGTGTTTCAAGTGGAATAATTACCGTTACAAAAGAAGGTCCACAGACTGAGGTTGATGAAGTAAACACAATATCTGATGAAGTAAATGCAGAGGATGTACAAATAACAACAGATGCAGCAACAGAAAAAATAACAACAGATGCAGCAACAGAAAAAAATACAGAAAAAAATACAGAAACAGCAACAACACAAACTAATAAACCGCTTGAAGTAATCGGAATGAACATTACACTTCCTGCAAACAATACAATCGGAGTTGTATGGGGACAGGATGCAGCAAGAATCAACAGTGGCTGCAAATACAATATCTACATTAACGGAACAAAAGTTAAGAGTGAGGTAATATGTAACTACTATCAGTTTGGTAATGTTAATGCCGGAATTAATCATGTAAAAGTTACAGCTGTTCTGGGTGGCGTCGAATCAGAGGGAATTGAAAAGATTGTAAATGTTGCAGGTGTTGCAATAACTGAAAATAATACAGAGACGACAAGCATTAAAAATGAGACTACTTATATAGAAGAAACAAGTACAGTTGGTGTTACAGAAAAAGTTTCTGAAAAAGAAACAGAAGCAGTAAAAGAAACAGAAACTGTAAAAGAAACAGAAGCAGTAAAAGAAACAGAAGCTGTAACAGAGCCTGAGGTTGTGACTGAAATTGAAGAGGAAACTGAAAACGAAACTGAAAACGAAACTGAAATTGAAACCGAAAACGAGACAGTAACATATGCAAATGTTAACATTGCGAAGAACTGTTATGCATATTCATCAAGTAATGAAACAAACGAACTTGTTGCAGCAAACATTACTGACGGTGACATGAACACAAGATGGGCTTCACAGTGGAGCGATTATCAGTATGTTGTTGTTGATCTCGGAAAAACATATAAGGTTGACAGAGTAAAAATTTGTTGGGAAGCTGCATTTGCTTCAAGATACAAAATTGCATACTCAACAGATGGAGTAAACTTTGTAGCAATCAATTCTTATTATGCTAACAGTGCTAAGGCTGAAGAAATAACATTTCTTCCGGTTGAAGCAAGATATATCAAAGTTGATTGTAGTACAAGAGGTACATCTTACGGTTTCTCAATTTATGAGATGGAAGTATTTGAGTTTCATGATGATGTAAATGACAGAAATTTGAGCCTTGGAAAAAATGTGACAGTGTCAAGTAGTGAAGGAAATGATACTAAGGCAGAGTACATGGTTGATGGCGACAACTCAACAAGATGGGCTTCACAGTGGAGTGATGCGCAGTGGGTTTGCGTAGACTTGGGAGCTGTTTATTCAATAAGTAAAGTAAAACTTAACTGGGAATCAGCGTTTGGCGAAGGATACAATATCTATATTTCAAAAGATGGAATCAACTGGACATTGGCAATGTGTGCAGTAAGCGATAAAGCAGAATTATTTGAAACATATATAAGAGATGAAGCAAGATACGTAAAAGTAGACATGTACAGAAGAGGAACAGCTTACGGATATTCATTATACGAATTTGAAGTAATAGGTCACTAATAAAAAAGCCTCCGGCGGATTGTGGGAATACGCATGCCGGAGGTTTTCCCTTTTATTTTGGAAAAAGTTGTGTTAGAATAAAATGGATTGGGCGATAAATTTGAATTGATTCAATCACCGTAAATATCGATAAAACGCTTTGTGAAAGGAAGGAATAAATATGTTATCAGTTATTTTGCCGGCATATAATGAAGAAAAAATGTTGGGTAAATCAGCAAGCGTAATTAGCAAAATCCTTGAAGATGCAAAAATTGATTATCAGTTGGTTTTTGTAAATGATGGTTCAAAAGATAATACATGGAGCGAGATTGAGAAGGCAGCAGCAGCAAACAAAAATATTGTAGGCGTAAACTTTTCAAGAAATTTCGGAAAAGAATCTGCAATGTTTGCAGGGCTTGCAACGGCAACTGGGGATTGTGTTGCAGTAATGGACTGTGATTTGCAGCATCCACCTGAAGTTCTTATTGAAATGTACAGACTCTGGGAGCAGGGATACGAAGTAGTTGAGGCTGTCAAAAGAAGCAGAGGAAAAGAGAGTATATTCCACAAGGCCAGTGCCGGATTGTTCTACAAACTCATTTCGAGCGCAGTAAAGATTGATATGTCAAGAGCATCAGACTTCAAGCTTATGGATAGAAAATGTGTTGAGACCCTGTTAGCCATGCCTGAAAAGAACGCGTTCTTCAGAGCATTGTCTTCATGGATTGGATATAAGTCAACATCAGTAGAATTTGATGTTCAGGAGCGAGAAGAAGGAGAGTCAAAGTGGTCTACATGGTCACTTGTCAAATATGCGATTACTAATATCGTTGCATTCTCATCTGTTCCAATGCAGCTTGTAACTATCGCCGGAGTTTGTTCATTTATATTTGGAATAGTGATGGGAGTTCAGACTCTTATCAATTTCATAATGGGCAAATCTGTACAGGGATTTACAACTGTTATATTACTTCTTTTACTGATGGGAAGTCTTATTATGATCAGTCTTGGAATTATAGGTTACTATATTTCAAAAATATATGAAGAGGTAAAGGGAAGACCAAGATATATTATCTCTAAAGTAATAGGAAAATAGAAATATGAAGGACGAAAAAATATTAAAAAGGTGGATAACGTACCTTGCGGCATTGGGATTACCCGCTCTCATATATATGGGAGTTTTGATGTATGTCGGGAATTATCCTTACGGAGAAACCAATTTTTCTATATGGGATATGGATCTCCAGTATTTAGATTTTTTCAAATGGTTAAAGCGAGTTTATTCAGGAGAGGCAAATATTTTTTACTCTTTTGGAAAATCTTTGGGGGATAATCCAATAGGATTGTATGGATTTTATTTATCAAGTCCCTTCAATCTGATACTGATATTTTTTGACGACATACAACTGTTTGTTGTGGTGTTGGCAGGATTGAAAATATCCTTTGCCGGGCTTGCCTGTGCAATATACATAAGAAACAGATTTGAGAAGATTGACAGTGTGTGGCTTGTTTTGTTATCAACATGCTACTCACTTATGTCATACAATTTCAAACAGATATCCAATATTATGTGGTTAGACGGTGCGGTTATCGCACCACTTTTGATGCTTGCGGTATACAAGTTTATTACGACCGGAAAGAGAAGACAGTTGTATATAACAGTATTTCTGTCGATTCTTTCAAGTTGGTACGTAGCCTATATGTGTTGCCTGTTTTCGGGAATATATTTTGTTTACGAGACCATAGTATGTAATAAAAAGTATAATCTTATTAAAATACTAAAATCATTTATCTGCTATACTTCCACAATGACTTTGGGAGTTATCAGTACTATGTTTTTCTTTTTGCCGGTAATAAAGCAGTTGCTACAGGGAAAAGGAATTGAAGAGTCAAAGGGATTCCTGGTGGAATTCAGATGTGGCATGGCAGATGTAATAAAGCAGCTTATACCGTCTAATGCGGATACACAGAATTCTTCACTTCTGATTTTGTTCTGTGGAACATTCGTAGTAGTGGGAATTATATTGTTTGTAATTTCGCGAAAGATAGAAATAAAAGATAAGATTGTTGCAATCTTTGTACTTGTTATGTTAGTTGCAAGTGCAATATTTATCCCGACAGAGAATATCTGGAACGGATTCAGAAAAGTATCATCTTACTATTGCAGATTTTCTTTTGTAATCAGTTTCTTCATGGTGCATATTGCAGCAGCATTTTATGCAACCTGTGAAAGAAAGAAATATACATGGATAGTTCAGATGGCAGTGTTTATTCTTGTTGTCGGAGAGCTATCTTACAATGCAAACATTTACCTGTCACGATACAGTGTTGAGAATGTAGCTGAATACAAAAAATATGACACCAACATGAAATCTCAGATTGGCGAGTTGAAGAGGCATGATAACAGTCTGTTCTACAGAGTGGATCAGGATTATACCAGAGGAGTGAAGCCGGGCAATTACGGAGGGACTTACAATGAAGGGCTGGCCTATGGTTTTTGTCCCCTTGCATCTTACAGTTCCACATTTAACAGTCTTATTGTGGACTTCTATGTAAAATGTGGTTACAGCGAAACGCCAAGACTTATAATGCATCATGAGCCGATTCTCGTAAGTGAGTCGTTGCTTGGAATAAAGTATCTGTTAGGTCATATGAGAGCGCTTGGGTATGTGCCGGTTGAGGGATTAAATCAGTATAATAACAAAACTGTTTATGAGAATCCTTATGCACTAAGCCTTGGATACATGGTTGATGATAAAGTAAACAAGAAAATAAAACCAACCAACAGTTTTGAATATCAGAACAGGTTGATTAGCAGAATGCTTGGCAGAGATGTTAAGTGTTTTGTAAAGGCTGAAAGTAAGCTTGTGTCATCAGACGAAAAGCAGATGATATGGGAGGTAAACAGCCCTAAATGCAAAAATGTTTTGTATGGATATTTACCAAGACGAGGAGTAAATAAAGTAAATGTCCATGTTAATGATGAGCTCAGAACTTATTATTCTGAATGGTACTCATATAAGATATTCCAGATATCTGACAGCAGTAATGGTGAAGTTCAAAAGGTTACAATGGAGGGGAACATTGTAAATGCAGACAAAATAGACGGAGTTTTCTACTATCTGGATATGGATGAATTTGCAAAAGCTATTGCGGAGTTAAAAGAACATCAGATGACGGTTACGAAGTTTGCTGATGGAAAAGTAAAGGGCGACATCGAATTAGAGGAAGACGGAAAACTGTTACTTACAATTCCGTATGATCTTGGATGGAAAGCCAAGGTAAATGGCAAAAAGGTCAAATTCACAAAATCTCAAGATATTTTTATTACAATGGATTTGCACAAGGGCAAGAATCACATTGAATTAAAATATATTACACCGGGACTTAAGAAAGGTGTATGTATCACTCTTTTTGGAATGATTATATTTATAATATGGGAAATTCTGGACAAAAAAGGAGATGTTAAAAATGGAAGAGAGAAGAATGAAAAACTTAAAAGAAATGAACAACAATAACAGTATTAAGAGCATTAAAAGTTATACAAACTTTACAGGCTTAAAAGCATTGAGAACATTATTATTTGTACTTATACTTACATTTGCTTTTTCTACCCCTGCGCTGGCTGCACAGAAGTATCGCATATATAACTGGAGCACAGGCAAGGTATGTTATAACTCAAGAGGAAGACTGGTTAAAAATAAATGGGTAAAGTCAAAGAATAAAAAATATTACTTTAACAAAAAAGGTTATGCCACAGTTGGTTTGAAAAAAATCAACGGAAAAAAATATTATTTCAATAAAAATGGTGTGATGAAGACCGGATTTGTTACTATCAATGAGGACAAGTACTTCTTTAATAAAAAGGGAGTAATGCAGAAGGGATTTGTAGCATACAAGAACAAAACATATTACTTAAATAAAAAGGGAAAAATGCAGAAAGGCCTGAAGAACATTGAAGGCGAGAAGTATTATTTCAACAAAAAGGGAGTAATGGAAAAAGGCTTTGTCACTATTGATGGTGAGGAATACTATTTTGATTCCGATGGCACCATGCACAAAGGCTTTGTTACCGTAAACAGAGAGACCTTCCATTTTGACAATGATGGAGTGATGTCTGTAGGCTTTGAGAATATTGAAGGCGCCAAGTACTATTTTGAGTCAACAGGTGTTATGAACAGAGGATGGCTCAAGAAGAAAGGAAACAAATATTATTCTAACGTCAATTCCGGAAAGTTCGTTATTGGTCTTGGCAGAATTGATTCCACATACTATTATTTTGACAACAACGGTGCTTTGGAAACATCAGAGGGAAGATATCAGTACAATAACGCATATTATTATGTAAATAAGAGCGGAAAGATCAAATTCAGCAGTTGGGTATATAATGCAGACGGAACACGCTGGTTCTTTGGAAGCGACGGAAAACAGCTGATGAATGGCTGGTATACAATTGCTGACAGAAAGTATCACTTTGATGTTAACGGAAATGTTGAGACATGTAAGTGGGTTGATGGTATTTACCTTATGGCCGACGGATGTGCTTTACCTGAAACAGAGACAAAACTTGAGGCAGCAGAAGTAGGTCTTATTACAAAGGAAATGCTTGATGAACTTGATTTGGAAGGCACAAATAAGCTGATGATTGTCGCACATCCTGACGATGAGACAATCTTTGGTGGCGGGCACATTTCCCAGGGAGGTTACTTTATTGTATGCCTTACAAACGGTTACAATCTGAATAGAGTACTGGAATTCCAGGCTATTCTTCAGGCTACCGGAAACAAGGGTATTATTTTGAAGTATCCTGATCAGATTGGCGGAGTCAGAAGTGACTGGAGTGAGTGTAATGGCCAGATACTTTGTGATCTTAATCTTTTGCTTACATACAAAGATTGGGAGATGATTGTTACACACAGTCCTATGGGTGAGTATGGTCATATTCATCACAAGCTGACAAGCAGACTTGTTACATATAGTCACCTGATGAATAATCTTTCTGACAATTTATATTATTTCGGAAGATACTATAAGACTGCTGATCTTGCAGAGCAGGCCGGAGTACCAAAGATGACTAATGAGATGATAACTGCAAAGATGGGCTTATATAATATTTATCAGTCTCAGGCGCGAGCAGTTGATAATCACAGACACATGACAGAGTACGAAGACTGGAGATTAGAGAAAAACTGGAGATATTAAAAGCAGATAAAAAAACAGAAATAAATAATAAGTATAACTAAAAATATAAACAATAAAAAAACTGTCGTAAGGCAGTTTTTTTACTTTATAACGAAAATCTTAAAATCGGTTGCACTTTTTATTTCATAGTGCTAGAATGAGAGTCGTTGCACAAAAAGAACTCATATTAGATTTGCACAGGACAGATCAAAGGAACTGAATTAGGAGGAAATCATGGATTACAGATTTTTACTCGATTTGGCAATTATTCTTATCTCGACTAAGATGTTTGGACTTGTAACGAAGAAGTTTAATATGCCGCAGGTAGTGGGTGCATTGCTGGCCGGAGTTATATTGGGACCGGCGTGTCTTGGAATGATATCCGCAGGGGAAGGTTCTGTTGACGGGAGTTTTATTGAAAACATGGCTGAACTTGGCGTAATTGTGCTTATGTTTGCAGCCGGAATGGAAACTGATGTAAATGAGTTGAAAAAATGTGGAAAAGCTTCATTTGTAATTGCGATACTTGGGGTGCTTGTTCCGTTGCTTGGCGGGATGGGAATTGCATATGCATTTAACAGACCGGATATGATAGCTTCCGATGCTACAGCACCGGTATTTCTTCAGAATGTATTTATTGGTGTAATACTTACAGCTACGTCGGTCAGTATTACAGTAGAGACATTGAGAGAACTTGGAAAGTTAAAGACTCAGGCAGGAAATGCAATTCTTGGAGCTGCAATAATAGATGATATACTTGGAATCATAGCTTTGACAATAGTAATATCAATGTCAGGTGGAAATGGTAATGCTTCACTTTGGCCGGTATTATTGAAGATTGCTTTGTTTTTTGTATTTTGCCTTATTGGCGGATTCATTTTTTATAAAGTATTTCAAAAGTGGTGTGATGTTTCCAAAAAACCTATGCACAGACATGCGATTATTGCATTTGCAGTGTGCCTTATAATGTCCTTTGTGGCAGAGGAAGTTTTTGGAGTTGCTGATATCACAGGAGCATTTATGGCAGGACTAATTATATCCATGACTACAAACAGTACTTTCGTTGCTTCAAAGTTTGATGTTGTGTCATATCTGCTGTTATCTCCGATATTCTTTGCCAGCATTGGTCTTAAGGTTGAATTGCCAAACATGACAGGCAAGATATTATTATTTGGATTGTTACTTATTGTAGTGGCAATACTGACAAAGATAATAGGCTGTGGAGTAGGTGCAAAGTTGTGCGGATACACAAATGCACAATGTCTGCGTATCGGTGTAGGAATGATTTCCCGAGGTGAGGTTGCACTTATCGTAGCCAATAAAGGATTGTCAGTTGGATTAATCGGAAGTAATTTCCTAGGACCGATTGTATTAGTTGTAGTATTTACAACAATTATTACTCCGATTATGCTCAAGCCGGTATTCAAGAAAGACGTTGTTGTTATTACCGATGAACAGTCAATGTCAGGAAGTTACGATGAATTGGATGAACTTAGGAAAGCACTGTAATATATAAGACAGACTATCAATTAAGAGAGTTGCTCGTTGCCAAATGGACAGCGAAAACATTTCTGAATTGATAGTCTGTTTATTTTTTACCGGTTGTCAATTTCCATGCATTGTGAGAAAACAAATAATGTCTTAGTATAACTTTCACTTAAGGTCTAAATATTTTTCTAATATGGAAAAAGGCGCAGGACCATTTTCCAACACAAATCTGTGAAACTCGATATCAGAGTAGGAATCCCCGCGTTTCTTCTTCATTGATTCCTTTAAGTGCATAAACTCCAGATAACCGACATAGTACTTAAGATAATTGGCAGGTTCTTCAATCTGGGGCGAGAGATAGAAGGCCGGACTTAAGTGAGAACTGAGAGAAGCAGGAACATCTTTTTCGCTACCCAGAGCATACTGGGACATCAAAATAGGAAGCTGAGCCTGAATCCCGATTGTGGGGCTAAAGGGCTGGTAATTAATGCATAAATCGGCAAAGTCAATTTCATTGGCAGCATGAGTTTTGAGAATGTCATATGTAAGCTTATTATCATCAGAAAGTACGTTGTAGTCAAAAGTATCAAGTTCATGAAGAATATTCATGTAGTATTTTGAAGAATTTTTCATATCTTGATAAGAGATAGTGCCAAGTGAGTCGTTGTCCGTTGAAATATCATAGTTATCGGGATTTTTAAAATAGAAATGCAGATTGAAAGAATTCTGGGTAGCCTGATTGCAGAATATTGAATCAGTAAATTTGTTGAAGGCAGCAGAATTATGTGCAGAATGCAATTCTTTCTGATGGAGATTGTGGTTGAAAGTTTCTGCGAATATTGTAAATATTGCGAAGATGATAAGAACACATATTATGAAATTTCGCCTCAATTGAAGACCTCGAAACAATTATAAATTATTATATGAAGAATATTTGATTATATGCTTTAGTTCTTCAGCAATGCCAGCTCGAATCCGCAGATAAATCTACTACGAGGGTGATTGACAAATGACATTCCGGATGCTACAAAAAACATAACGGATGAGAGTAGTAAAATCTATTGACAGATGGTATGAATAAGAGAATGAAGACAGTAAGCACTCGATTGCGAGTAGTGTTCTTGAATAGAAAGGAATGATATAGATGCAAAAAATAGGAAAATATATTTGGCGGCAGAAGTGGCGATATCTGTTTGGTATTATTTGCCTTCTCTGTTCGGTTGGGCTTGACCTGACTGCGCCGGTTATTACAAAACATATCGTAGATGATGTAATTGTGGGAGGCAAAATTGAACTGCTTAAATATCTGTTGCTTGGTTATTTGATTGTTGGCCTTGGCAGATTTGTTTTTCAGTACACAAAAGAATACAATTTTGATATTGCAGGCTCGAAGGTTGCGGTAGATATCAGAAGAGATGTATTTAATCACATTCAGGGGCTTAGCACGGAGTTCTTTGAAAAGACAGGAACCGGAGAACTGATGGCCAGAGTGAAAGATGATGTGGACAGGATCTGGGACGGACTTACATATGTTGGGATGCTCCTTATTGAAGTGACGGTTCACACAATTATTATCCTAACATATATGTTTGCATTCAGCTGGAAGCTTGCCATAATACCTACGGTGGCTATGATTATTTGTGGAGCCATTGCTATTTTTATGGAGAAAAAACTGGATAAGGTTTACGAGGAAATAAGCGAAGAGAACGCAACACTCACAACAGTTGCGGAGGAAAATCTTGCAGGAGTCAGAACTATTAAGGCGTTTGCGAGAGAGAAGTTTGAGATCGAGAAATTTTTAAAACATAACAGCAGATATTATGAATTAAACATGAAACAGTCCAAAGTATTTGTCAGATATTATCCATATCTCAGCGTTATTACAAAGATTCTTCCGCTAGTGACATTGCTCGTGGGAGGCTATGAGCATATTTACGGCACACTTTCATTGGGAACACTGACAGCGTTTATAGAGTATTCAAATAATATTATATGGCCGATGGAAATGCTTGGATGGCTTACAAACAGCGCTTCATCAGCAATTGCATCTTCAAGAAAAATAAAGAAGTTGACTGATGAGAAACCAACTGTGCTTGAGAGCAGTGAACCTGTACAACTTGAAAAGATAGAGGGAAACATTAAGTTTGAAAATGTAAGTTTTCATAAATCAGACGGATATGAAATATTGAAAAATATTGATTTTGAGGTCAAACCGGGTGAAACTATCGGAATCATGGGAGCAACCGGGGCCGGTAAAAGTTCCATTGTTCATCTGCTTCAGCGTCTTTATGATGTGACAGGAGGAAGAATTCTAATTGACGGTGTAGAGGTGAAGGAGTTGCCCCTCAAACAACTGAGGGAGAGCATCGCGGTTGTAATGCAGGATGTATTTCTCTTTTCCGACACAATCAGTGAGAATATTAAATTTGGTAAAAAGAAATCAGTCAGCGACGAGATGGTGAGAATGGCGGCAAGAGATGCAGCGGTCAGCGATTTTGTCGAGAGATTTGACGATGAGTACGACACGGTAATCGGAGAGAGAGGTGTAGGTCTGTCCGGCGGACAAAAACAGCGAATCAGTATTGCAAGAGCACTGGCAAAAAAATGTCCGATTCTTGTCATGGATGATTCAACGTCGGCGCTTGATACCGAGACGGAAAAGAAAATCGAACATATTTTGAATGAACTTAAAGGGACTACAAAAATAATTGTTGCACACAGAATCAGTGCTGTGCGAAATGCGAATCTGATAATAGTACTTGAGAATGGCGAGGTTAAGGAAAAAGGAACTCATACAGAACTCATGACAAAAAAAGGTTTGTACTATGAAACATACACGGTTCAGTATGACAGCGAAACAGAAGAAAACTATGCGGCAGGAGAAAATGAAGAAACAAATGATGACCAGGTAACCGGTGAATATGAAACAGCTGATGGAGAATAGGGGGAGAGAGAATGGCATATAACTCATTTAAAGAAGATGAGCAGACAGTTGAGAGAAGCAAGAAAGAGACTCTGCTAAGACTGTTTTCATATCTTTTTAAATACAAATTACAAATTGCAACAGTGTTGCTGCTCATGGGATATGGTGTAGTGGTATCGCTGATAAATCCACTCATCATGGAGACCGCCATTGATAAATATGTGGGCGGAAAAAATTTCAAAGGTCTGTTAGTTTTATTGCTGGTTGCTCTGGCAATCAATCTGCTGGTTGTTCTGGCAATCAAAATTAGAATGTTTATTATGGCTAAAATATGTAATAAAATATTATTGACAATCAGACAGGAGTTGTACTCTCACATTCAGACACTTGATTTTAAGTTCTTTGATTCAAGGCCAAGCGGAAAAATACTGAGCAGGATAATGGGAGATATTAACTCCCTTAAGGATGTGTTATCAAATTCGGTAACGACACTTATTCCTGATTTTATTACAGTTGTTTCAGTAGTGATTATAATGTTTGTAAAGAACTGGAAACTTGCAATAGCAGCACTTCTTACCACGCCGATAATGGCGGTGTTCATGGTTATCATTGAGGTGAAGGGACATCCAAGATGGCAGAATGTCAGAAAGAAATCCTCAAACCTCAGTGCATTTATCCATGAAGACATTGCCGGCATGGGAGTTGTAAAAGGGTTTACAGCGGAAGAAGAGACAAGAGAAACATTTAATGAGCTAACGGATGAACATTTAGAGTCATTTAAGGACGCAATAAAAATATCGGATTGGTTCGGCTCTGTTATTGATATTTCCTGGGGACTTGGCTGTATATGCCTGTACTATATGGGAATAGTAATACTGGGAGTTGATAAAGTCAGTGTAGGTATTCTTGTGGCATTTGGAACCTACAGCAATATGTTCTGGCATCCAATCCTGAATCTGAGTAATTTTTATAATCAGATAATAACCAATATTGCAGGGGCGGAGCGAATATTTGAAATTCTGGATACAGAGGCAGAGATAACAGACGAAAAAGACGTGGTGGAGATGAAAGAAATAGAAGGAAAAGTATCTTTTGATCACGTAACATTTTGCTATGAGGACGGAGAGACACCTGTTCTCGAAGATTTAAGTTTCGAAGTGAAACCGGGAGAGACTATTGCATTGGTTGGAACTACCGGTGCCGGAAAAACAACAATTGTGAATCTTATAAGCAGATTTTATGATGTCCAGAGTGGAAAAGTTAAGATTGACGATGTGGATGTAAAGACAGTTTCCATTGAGAGTCTAAGAAGACAGATGGGAATAATGACTCAGGATAATTTCCTTTTCACGGGAACTATAAATGACAATATAAGATACGGAAGACTTGATGCCACAGATGAAGAGATACAAAAGGCAGCAGAGGCGGTAAGAGCTCATGAGTTTATTGAGAAACTTCCTAAAGGATATGATACAGAACTGTCAGAGAGAGGCGGCTCGTTATCTGTAGGACAAAAACAGCTTATTGCATTTGCCAGGACCATGGTATCCATGCCAAAGATATTGATTCTCGATGAGGCAACTTCAAGCATTGACACAAAAACTGAGAAGATGGTGCAGGAAGGAATCGAACACCTTCTTGAGGGAAGAACCAGCTTTGTAATCGCTCATAGACTTTCCACAATAAAGAAGGCAGACAGGATATTTGTCGTGGGTGATGGCGGAATAATCGAACAGGGAAGCCCGGCGGAACTCATGGAAAAGAGAGGAGCATATTACAATCTTTACATGGCTTCTTTGCAATAAATTGAAGGAGGGATAAAATGGATAGCAAATTTAATTTTGTCTTTGAAGAAACTACTGAAGAAGACAAAAAATTTATTAGAAAATTTCACCTTTCTAAAGTGTACCATCTTGGACCTGTTGATACTCTGGCAGAATGGACAGCAGATAGAGATAAGGGAATGTTTCTAATTTATAATGATAGCCCGGGATCATTAGTTCTCGATGGAATAAATGGACCGGATGTGTGTAGTTTTATATATAAAAATGTTGTAAGTGAAATCTATTACAGATATGACTACGAAAATTACAAATATTCACTAATGATTGAAAAGTATTATGTGGATATTGAATTGAGAGCTGAGGAGCAATATGTAATGGAGGCAATGAGAGAGGCACTAATAGAAAGCGCGAAAGGCATGTATGGAAATTGTAAATTGGTGTTTGACAATAGTATTATTAATTAATAACTAGATAATAAAAGGGTAGTTTTGCTAAAGGATAAATATGGAGTTGACAAAGACAAATAAACATAATAAACTTTAAATCAGTCAAAACAGTAAAAGCGATGAAGAGAAGAGTAAGTTGCGGAAACACTCAAAGAGAGTCCGGGCAGGTGAAAGCGGACAGTGGCAGAAACAACTGAAGATGGTCTCTGAGCAGCAGTGCTGAAGTTGGATATGATAATGGGCTTCTGACATTTTGGAAGTGTGAACAGATGTATCCATTTAGGTGCTGACGGGTTCACCCGTTATAGTGACAAGAGGTTTAAGATAGGAGTGACCTTAGGAATATTAGGACATTCTTCTTAGATGAAGTGAAGTGGTACCACGTGATTTTTATCCCGTCTTTACGTTATGTAAAGGCGGGTTTTTATTTGGCAACGAGGAAAATTCACCAAGCTAGCTTGAATGAATCCTGCGACTTCACTTGCAACCATTGTTGACTGCAGTGGAATAAGAATTTTTATAAAAAGTAGAAAGGAAGAAAAGAAATGGCAGACAAAAAAACTTATTATTTAACAACAGCAATAGCATACGCATCAGGAAAACCACATATCGGAAACACATATGAGGCTATTCTTGCAGACAGTATTGTAAGATTTAAAAGAGCAGAGGGTTATGATGTCAGATTCCAGACAGGTACTGACGAGCATGGACAGAAAAATGAATTGAAAGCTGAGGAGGCAGGAATCACACCTAAGGAATATGTTGATGCAACAGCAGGTGAAATCAAGAGATTATGGGATCTTGTCGGAACATCATATGACAGATTTATCAGAACAACTGATGAGGACCACAAGAAACAGGTTCAGAAAATCTTCAAAAAATTATATGATCAGGGAGATATTTACAAGGGCACATACGAGGGAATGTACTGTACACCTTGTGAGTCATTCTTTACACAGTCGCAGTTAGTAGATGGTAAATGTCCTGACTGTGGACGTGATGTTCAGCCTGCAAAAGAGGAAGCATATTTCTTCAAACTCAGCAAGTATGCTGACAGACTTATGAAACACATCGAGGAGCATCCTGAATTTATTCAGCCGGAATCAAGAAAGAATGAGATGATTAACAACTTCATCAAGCCAGGACTTCAGGATCTTTGTGTATCAAGAGCCACAGTTAAGTGGGGAATTCCTGTTGACTTTGATCCAAAGCATGTTATCTATGTATGGATTGATGCTCTTTCAAACTATATCACAGGTCTTGGATATGATGTAGACGGAAACCATGATCCGTTATATGAGAAGTATTGGCCTGCAGATGTTCATCTTATCGGAAAAGACATCTTGAGATTCCATACAATTTATTGGCCAATCATGCTTATGGCGCTTGATGTTCCACTTCCAAAACAGATTTTCGGACATCCTTGGTTATTACAGGGTGGCGAGAAGATGAGTAAGTCAAAAGGCAATATCATTTACGCTGATGACCTTGCTGATTTATTTGGAGTTGATGCGGTAAGATACTTCGTTTTACATGAGATGCCGTTTGAATCTGACGGAACAATCACATGGGAACTTATGGTTGAGAGAGTTAATTCAGAACTCGCAAACACACTTGGAAACCTTGTTAACAGAACTATCGCGATGTCAAATAAATATTTTGGCGGTGTAGTTGAAAATGAAAATACAGCAGATGCTGAAGAAAAAGTATTTGACGATGATCTCAAGAAAGTTGTCACAGAGGCTATTGATAAAGTATCAGCAAAGATGGACAAATTGAGAGTTGCCGATGCAATCACAGAGGTATTTACAGTATTCAAGAGATGTAACAAATACATCGACGAGACAATGCCTTGGGCTTTGGCAAAGGACGAGGCAAAGCAGGACAGACTGAAGACAGTTCTCTACAATCTTGTTGAGAGCATCACAATCGGAGCAAGCTTGCTTGAGCCATTCATGCCTGAAACAACAGAAAAGATACTTGCACAGTTGAATACCTCAAAGAGAGAATTTGATGAGATGAAAGAATTCGGAAAATATCCGAATGGAAATAAAGTAACAGATGCTCCTGAAATCTTATTTGCAAGACTTGACCTTAAGGAAGTAATGGTTAAAGTTGAGGAAATTCAGGCAGCTCAGAGAGCAGAGGCTGAAGAAACAAAATATCCTGAAGTTGAAAAGAAAGAAGAAATAACAATTGATGACTTTGACAAAGTACAGATTCAGGTAGGTGAAGTACTTAAATGTGAGCCTGTGCCAAAGGCAAAGAAACTCCTGGTTTCACAGATTAGAGTCGGAAATGAAATCCGCCAGATAGTATCAGGAATAGCGAAATACTACAAGCCTGAAGAAATGGTTGGAAAGAAAGTTGCAGTAATCACAAACTTAAAACCATGTAACTTATGCGGAGTGGAATCACAGGGAATGATACTTGCAGCAGCAGATGACGATGGAAACCTTTCAGTACTCACAGTAGATAAGGACATCGTTGCAGGAAGCGAGATTGCATAACAGTTATTTTTATAAGCAATAATCCATTAGTGATTAGTGAATGTTTAAATTTGGTAATCGCTAATGGATTTTGAAGCATAAGCGGAGGAACGTGAATGATCATAGATACCCATGCGCATTATGATGATGAGAAATTTGATACAGACAGAGATGAAATATTAAATTCACTATATGAGGGCGGCATCGAAAAAATAGTAAACATCGGAGCTAACCTTAACTCCTGTGAAAAAACATTGGAGTTAGTTGAAAAGTATCCATTTGTTTACGGTGCGCTTGGAGTTCATCCAAGCGATATTGCAGAATTAAATGAAGAGGCTTTTTTGTGGCTTGAAGAGTCACTTGACCATGAGAAAATAGTGGCCGTAGGTGAGATTGGGCTTGATTATTACTGGTGCAAGGACAAGGAAGAGCAGAAAAAGCAGCGTGAATGGTTTGTCAGACAGATGAATCTTGCAAGAGAAAAGAAACTTCCGATAGTAGTGCATTCAAGAGACGCGGCAAAAGATACATTAGACATTGTGAAGGCAGAAAAAGCCAGAGAGATCGGTGGAATAATACACTGCTTTTCATATTCTAAAGAGATTGCAAAAGAGTATCTTGATATGGATTTCTACTTGGGAATTGGTGGAGTAATTACATTTAAGAATGCAAAGAAGACTGTGGAAGTTGTTGAGTACGCGCCAATAGAAAAGATTGTTCTTGAGACGGACTGCCCGTATCTTGCACCTGTCCCATACAGAGCAAAGAGGAATTCGTCGTTGTATCTTCCATATGTAGTGGAGAAAATCGCAGATATTAAAAAAATGACTCCGCAGGAAGTAATCGACATCACAAGAGAAAACGCACTCAAAGTGTACGGAATATAGAAGTTTCATAAAGTATACTTTATGAAAAAAAGGAGGAAGAATGGCATATTTGGGAAATCCGACCAGAACTTTGGCGGTGATTAATACATATGATTTCGCTTTTAAGAAGAAGTTTGGTCAGAATTTTTTGATAGATTCAAATATTCTTGAAAACATAATAGCGGCAGCAGAGATTACAAAGGATGACTTTGTTCTGGAAATTGGTCCGGGAATTGGAACCATGACGCAGTATCTTTGCGAGAACGCAAGAGAGGTAGTGGCGGTCGAGATTGACAAGATGCTGATTCCGATTCTTGATGACACATTGTCAGAATATGATAATGTGTCGGTGGTTAATCAGGATATTCTCAAGATGGATATAAAGGCTCTTGCCGAGGAGAAAAATGGAGGAAAGCCAATAAAGGTAGTGGCAAATCTTCCGTACTATATTACGACTCCGATTATTATGGGACTTTTTGAGAGCAATGTTCCAATTGAGAGTATTACTATTATGGTTCAAAAAGAGGTTGCCGACAGAATGCAGGTTGGACCGGGAACTAAAGATTATGGAGCTTTGTCATTGGCGGTTGCTTACTATGCAAATGCAAAGATAATGCTTGAGGTTCCACCAACGTGCTTTATGCCAAAGCCTAATGTGGGGTCTGCAGTTATAAAACTGACAAGACATAAAGAACCTGTTGTTGACGTGACCGATGACAAGATGATGTTCAGACTGATTAGAGCGGCGTTCAATCAGAGAAGAAAAACACTTGTAAATGCAATTAAGAATTCACCGGAAATTGATTTTTCAAAGGAGCAGGTTCTTGAGGCTTTAGAGCAGATGGGCAAGAGTGAGACAGTCAGAGGTGAGACGTTCACTTTGGAGGAATTTGCAACTTTGAGCAATTTGCTTTGTGCTATGAAATAAGTATTTTTACCATTTAAAAGTGTTGAATGGATTTTGGTCATGTGGTATTATTGTCACAGTGTTTGATTAATTGATCGAACGTGTAATTATTCATAATGTATAAGGAGGATAATATGAAGAGAATCAAAGGTTTAGTAATTTTGATGGCGACTATGATTGCAGTACTGATGTTTGGCAGTGTTGCATTTGCTGGGACTTATCAGGAGCCTGGAAAGGTTGAGGAGTTAAAACAGACAAAAGCATCTGATTATAGTGTTAGTTTTGAGTGGAAAACATGTGCATCAACCGGATATGAAATATCTTACAGTATTGATGGTGGAAATAACTGGGTAGTGAAGGATTCTGCAACAACTGATTACAATGGTTATATTAATGGATTATCGGCAGGTGTCAGAGTGCTTGTAAGAGTAAGAGCTTTTAATAATGACTATGTGACAATGTATAAAGATACAAGAGTTTACGGACCATATTCAGATCCGGTTGAGATGGTTACAGAAACAGCAGATATGGGAACAATTTCCGAAATTGATGCAACAACTTCATCAGTAACACTCTCATGGGCAAGTGTAACGAATGCTATGCAGTACAGAATTGCATCATACAATTATACTTCCGGAACAGAGACAACAATAGCAACAGTTAAGGATACTACTACAGTTATTGCAAATCTTGAAGCAGCAAACAGATATAATTATTATTTCAGAATATACCCACAGATTATTTCAAATGCAGGATTTGTGGCAGAGGGAAGTTACAAGACTTTCTCAGGTGTTACTTTAGTTACAGGCAAAATTACAGACCTTACATATACAAATAGTTTGGGATGGCTTGAGTGGACAACTCCAGCAGGATCAGAAGGATATGAACTTGAGGTTTACAACGGAAAGAAGTTATACAAGAAGTACACAGGTACAAGTAACTATGAGACTCTCAGTAATATTAAATCTAATGTTTTCTACAAGGCAAGAATCAGAACATATGTAACAGTAGCAGGAAACAAGAAATACAGTGAATGGTCTAATACAACATATTTTGCTAATCAGGTTGATTTAAAATTAAAAAGAGTTTCAAGCAAGAAGATTAGATTAAGCTGGAAGAAAGTTAAAGGTGCTAAAAATTACACAATCTATGCATCAACAAATAGTAGAACAGGATTCAAGAAGATTGCTACAACAAAGAAGACAAAATATGTAGCTACAAAGATTAAAAAGAAAGCAATCAACTTAAAGAAAAAACCGGCGTTCTTCTATGTAGTTGCCAACACAAAGGCAGAAGGAAAGAAATGGAAGAGCCGTGCTTACAGAACAATAGGATATAACTATTAATACAATCAAACATAAACTTAGTAATAAATAATTTGAAGAAAAAACCACTTAAGCAGATTAATAAATCACTTAAGTGGTTTTTTTTAATATTGTATAACAAGGTGGATACCGGAATATAATTTACAAAGACTTTATGGATTATTTTGGAGTATTCATGGAAGGAATAATAGAAGATATTACGTTAAATCTCAACAAACTGAGCCGTTTTTTTAAAGCCATAAGCACCCTGTTTTTGTGCTTTATATCTATCATATCTTTTAATATGGCAGAAATAATTGGCTGTAATAGTGGCAATCTAAGAGGAAAATCCGATATTATTAGCAATAATGTAAGCAGCAATTCCGATAAGGATATCAGAGGTGAGAGAGGAACAGAAAATGAACTGGTTGTGATTATTGATCCGGGGCATGGTGGGATTAATCCGGGAAAGATTGGTAACAATAATGTCCTTGAGAAGAACGTAAATCTGAGTGTGGCTCTGGAAATCAAAAAGATTTTGGTGAAGAAAAATATTAAAGTAATATTAACGAGAGAGTCAGATTGTGGGTTGTATAGGGAGAGTGACAGTAATAAAAAAAGAAGTGATTTGAATAAACGATGTCAGATAGTGAATGAGCAATACATAAATAATAAAAATACAATCTGTGTAAGTATTCATCAGAACAGTTATCAGAACGAGAGCGTCTCGGGACCGCAGGTATTTTATTATACTAAATCAAAGAATGGCGAAATGCTTGCGCGAACAATTCAAGATGAAATTAATTATAAAATGCAAATACAGAATAAAAGGAAACAAAAGTCAAATGATAATTATTATCTTCTGGTCAATACCATGTGCCCTACGGTAATTGTTGAGTGTGGTTTTTTGAGCAATGTTATAGAAGCGGAAATGTTATGTGACGAAAAGTATCAGCAGAAAATTGCATCTTCCATAGTTTCCGGAATAAAAAAATATCAAAAAGAAACACGGGTTTGTAATCAGTAGTAAATTGTGATAGAATGTAGTGAAGTGTGTAATGAGTCAACGAACTATTTAGAAGTTATGAGAAGTACTTCTTATGATGAAAAATATCAGAGGCGCATAATGGATACGAAAATAGAAACTATTATAGAAAAAGTAGAAGATTTAAATAAAGATAGTGCAGTAATAGAGAAAGCAGGTCGGATAATAAGAGAAGGCGGACTTGTTGGATTCCCAACGGAGACTGTCTATGGCCTTGGAGCTGATGCACTTAATGAGGAAGCTGCAGCGAAGATATATGCAGCAAAGGGAAGACCATCGGACAATCCGCTGATTGCGCATATAAGCAATATCAGTATGCTAGATAATCTGGTGCAGGAGGTACCTGAAAAAGCAAAAGTGCTTATGGGCAGGTTCTGGCCGGGACCGATGACACTCATATTTAAAAAGAGCGAAGTTGTGCCTAAAGGCACCACAGGTGGACTTGAAACAGTTGCTGTGCGAATGCCGGATAATGATATTGCAAGGGCATTGATCGATGCTTCAAGAACGCCGATTGCAGCGCCAAGCGGAAATTTATCAGGAAAGCCAAGTCCAACAATAGCTGAGCATATGATTGATGACATGTATGGGCGTATAGACATGATTATTGACGGTGGAATGGTAGGAATGGGACTTGAATCCACAATAGTGGATATGACATGTGAGCCGCCTATGATATTAAGACCGGGATTTATCACAAAAGAGATGCTCCGTGAGGTTATTGGAGAGGTAGAGTATGATAAGGCTATCTTTGCAAAGCCTGATGAGAATGTCAGACCCAAAGCACCGGGAATGAAATACAGACATTACGCACCGTCAGGGGACTTTTCCATGTATGAAGGTGATGAGGAAAAGGTTGTTGCAGTCATTACACAGAAGGCAGCACAAAAATTGAAAGAGGGCAAAAAAGTTGGCGTTATTACAACTTATCAGCACTGTGACTTGTACAAGCCACTTGAGCAGATGGGTGCTGAGATAATAACCATCGGAGATGAAAACAAACTTGAAACTATAGCTAATAATTTGTACAAAGTTCTTAGAGACTTTGATAAAAAAGGCACTGAGTTTATTTACGGAGAGACATTCAGGGAGGATGATCTCGGCAAGGCGATTATGAATCGACTTACAAAGGCAGCAGGCTATAACATTATCAGTGTATAAATTGGAGGCAGAGTTTATTGGATTACGAAAAAGTTATATTTGTCACAAATTCAGACACAAACAGAGGACCGATGGCAGCAGCTATATTGCAGAAGAATCTCAGATTTTCAAATATTACTGCTGAGTCGAAAGGAATGGTTGTACTGTTTCCGGAGCCTATGAATGCAAAGATGGTAGCAGTAGCAGCAAGCAAAGGTTATGATTTGAGCAAATACACATCAAGACCATTGGAAGAAGAAGACTTTGGACCTAACATTTTGGTTCTGGTTCTTGAAGACAGCAATAAACAGAAGATATATGACAGTTTTGAAAAAGCGATAAATGTATATTCTGTTAAGGAGTTTATCAATGAAGTGGGAAGCTTTACGGATCCTTACGGCGGAGAACTTGCAGATTACGGCAAGGCATACGATGATCTGGAAGAAGGAATAGCAAAGCTTGCTCATAAATTAAAATACGAATAATTCGCATGTGGAATAAGGTTTTTTGATACGGAGGAGGAGTAATATGGCAAAAACATTAGTTATGGATCATCCTCTTATAATGCACAAAATCGGCATTATCAGAAGAACAGAGACAGGAACAAAGGATTTCAGACAGTTGATCAGCGAGATTGCAATGTTGATGACTTATGAGGCAACAAGAGATCTAGAACTTGAGGACGTTGAAATCGAGACACCAATCTGCAAAACTACAGTAAAACAGCTTGGTGGAAAGAAGTTGGCAATAGTACCTATACTTCGTGCAGGTCTTGGAATGGTTGACGGAATGCTTAACCTGGTTCCTTCTGCAAAAGTGGGACATATCGGATTGTACAGAGATCCCGTTACAGTGCAGCCTGTAGAGTATTACTGCAAATTGCCTGAGGATTGTGACAAGAGAGACGTATTTGTAGTTGATCCTATGTTGGCTACAGGAGGCTCTTCCATTGCTGCAATACAGCTGCTCAAAAACAGAGGCGTAAAGAGTATCAAGTTCTTATGCATCATTGCTGCACCAGAGGGTGTGGAAGCAATGAGAAAAGCACATCCTGATGTGGATATATACATTGGTGCATTAGATGAAAAATTAAATGATCACAGTTACATTGTACCAGGTTTGGGCGATGCCGGAGACCGCATCTTCGGTACCAAGTAAGCCAATCACAAAGATTCGGTACCAAGTAAGCCAATCACAAGTATATGAGAACTCATGAAAGCATGCTTGCATGGTTTCATGAGTTCTCATATATTTGTAGCTGGCGTCGCCAGCGAGCGAGATGAAGCAAAGCGGAATCGAGCTTCGGCTTACGTAAGATAGAGGGAAGCTTCGCGAAGATTGAAAATAGAGAAAGCGTGCTTGCACGGTGAAAGGACAAAAAATGAACAGTAAACGTAAGGATTATATTTCATGGGATGAATATTTTATGGGCGTCGCATATCTTTCGGCTATGAGATCGAAAGATCCAAATACGCAGGTGGGTGCTTGCATAGTCAGCCCTGAGAACAAGATACTGTCGATGGGATACAACGGGTTGCCGATAGGATGCAGCGATGATGATTTTCCATGGGTGAGAGAAAGTAAAAGTCCGCTTGATAATAAGTATTTTTACGCAACGCACAGTGAACTAAATGCTATACTCAATTACAGAGGCGGAAGTCTTGAGGGAGCAAAAATGTATGTCACACTATTTCCTTGTAATGAATGTGCAAAAGCCATAATACAGTGTGGAATCAAGCAACTGATATTTGCGGACAATAAGTACAAAGATACACCGGCAGTTATTGCTTCGAGAAGAATGCTGGATACAGCAGGTGTTGAGTGTATTGAATACAAAAAAACCGGAAGAAATATTTCAATAGAATTATAACGTTTGGATTCGAAGGATTAATTTACAAGGATTGGTTTACAATGATAGAATTACTAGGATAGAATTGTAAAAATATAATGAAAGAATAATAAAAGACATATACTTTATAAACACAATGTTTTATCAAACATTATGGATTATAGTTATATGTCTTTTTGTTACTCTTCTATTATATAGAAATCCAAATAGTCAAATTCGATGGATTCAATAAAACTGTCACTGTAGAATCGTGTTCTTCCTATACGCTTGAATTCGGTTATATTTTTCTCAAGCCAGATAGGATTTGAAAGATCCAGTGTTTCACAAATCTGCTCTAAGGCAGAAAAAACTTTATGAGTTCTTTTCATTGATTCGTCTTCAATTATGCAGACCGTATCTTTAATGAGATGATTATTTTTAAAAATTCGTCCCCAGACTCTAAACATGTATACTCCTTTTTGTCCGTAAAATAGCGGTACCTTATCGGACGATAGTGATTGTATTTACTACAGAGTTTCATTATAGACTAATAACCGATAAAAAATCAAATGTTTTAAATTTGAAATAATAATGATATAATTATTAAGATTATATACAAAAATCTTGAAAAGACTTATTTGTTTTAGAAAGTCTTTATAGGAGAACGAAATGGAAAATAAAACAGACATAAAAGCAGATGTCAGCAGGTATTATCTTATGGTACTGTTGGTCAACTTCATTATAATTCTGACCGGAGTGGCAATTCTGTTTTATGAAGTGAAGATGGGGTGTACCGTTATTGCAGTTGCTTTTGTAACCCTTATTGTTAACGGGCTGCTGTTCGTTATAGTTTCCCCGGGTATTAACAGGGAACTGACAGAACACGGTACTGATTTCAACCAGGTACAAAGACAGATGATTCATGAACTTGAAGTACCATATTCATTGCTGGATGCCAAGGGCAGAATAATCTGGACAAATGATGCTTTTGATCAGATGGTTGAAAATGAAAAAAGCAGAAATAAGATGGTTGGTTCCATTTTTGCAGATATCAATCTTGAAGAACTAGAGTGGGTTGACGGAAGTGCAGAAAAAAGAATCAAATATGAAGAAAGTGAATTTAGGGTTGTCCTCAAGGAATTCAGACTGATGAGTGATTCTGACAGTGAGGAGAAACCGGAAGCAGATTTTATCAACATGTACATGTTTGACGAGACTGAGATTTCGGCACTAAAGAAGCAGATCAGTGATGATAAGATGGTTACAGGTCTTATCTATATAGATAATTATGATGAAGCTTTGCAGAATGTTGAAAATGTCAGACGAACAATGATATTTGCTCTGGTTGAAAGAAAGATTCACAAGTATATTACATCCATGGACGGAATTGTTAAAAAACTTGAAAATGACAAGTATTTTATTGCCGTAAAAGCAAAACAGGTTACAAAAATGCAGAGTGATAAGTTTTCGCTGTTAGATGATGTTAAGACAGTTAACATGGGAAATGATTTGCCTATTACTATCAGTATTGCGTTGGGACTTGGCGGAGATACATTTTCAAAGAATGAGGAAAATGCCAGAGCGGCCATGGATATGGCTCTTGGACGTGGTGGAGATCAGGCTGTTATCAAAGAAGGTGGCAAGATTTACTACTATGGTGGAAAGACAAAGAGTGTTGAGAAGAATACCCGAGTTAAAGCCCGAGTTAAGGCGCAGGCACTCAGAGAGCTTATGCTCACAAGAGATAACATTCTCGTTATGGGACACAAAGTCGGCGACATGGATTCTTTTGGGGCGTCGGTTGGTATATACAGAGCGGCAAAGGCGTTGGACAGAAATGTTCATATAGTAGTAAATGAAGTGAACAGCGCGGCAAAGCAGATGTTTGTCAAGTTTACTGAAGATGAGGGATATGAGGAGGATTTGTTCCTTACAGGAGAGAGAGCTCTTGCAGTTGCAAACAAGAATACTCTTCTTATTGTTGTGGATGTAAACAGACCAAGTTACACAGAGTGTCCTGAACTGATTAAGAAGACGGGAAGTGTGGTTGTTCTTGATCATCACAGACAGAGTGCGGAAGTATTTGAGAATCCGTTGCTCTCATATATAGAGCCTTATGCATCCTCTGCATGTGAGATGGTATCTGAGATTTTGCAGTACATTGATGAAGGCGTCAAGCTCAAGCAGCAGGAAGCAGATGCCATGTATGGCGGAATAATGATAGACACAAATAACTTTACAAACAGAACAGGAGTCAGAACTTTTGAGGCGGCAGCTTTCCTTAGAAGAAATGGTGCAGATGTCACAAGAGTGAGAAAGATGTTCAGGGATGATATGGCAGATTACAAGGCAAAGGCCGTTGCCATTCAGAGTGCGGAAGTGTACAGGGAACAGTTTGCCATTGCGTCATGTCCTTCAGAGGGAATAAGTATGCCTACTGTGGTAGGTTCGCAGGCAGCTAATGAATTGCTCAATATAAAGGGAATAAAGGCTTCATTTGTGTGCACGCCTTTCAATGATATGATTTATGTTAGCGCACGTTCCATTGATGACATCAATGTTCAGCTGATAATGGAAAAACTGGGGGGAGGCGGACACTTGAATCTTGCCGGAGCGCAGCTTACGGATTGTACAGTTACGGAAGCAATTTACAGAATCAAAGAAACAATTGACAATATGATAGAAGAGGGAGACTTATAAAGGAGACGTACAATGAAAGTAATACTATTAGAAGATGTAAAAGCATTAGGAAAAAAAGGTCAGGTAGTTAACGTCAATGACGGATATGCAAGAAATTTTATCCTTCCTAAGAAATTAGGAGTTGAGGCTACCAATAAGAATATGAACGATTTGAAGTTACAGAAAGCAAATCAGGACAAAGTCGCAGCAGAAAAATTGGCAGATGCAAAGGTGCTTGCTGAGAAATTAGAAAAAAGTTCAATTGAAATAAAGATAAAAGCAGGAACCGGGGACAAGGTGTTTGGTTCTATTTCTGCAAAAGAGATAGCTGCAGAAGTTAGCAAACAGCTGGGACTTGAAGTTGACAAGAAGAAAGTGCAGTTGCCGGAACCAATCAAGACTATGGGAGAACACACAGTAACAATCAAATTACATACAGAAGTTACAGCAACATTAAAAGTTGAGGTAAAACCTTTATAACTAAGAAGCAGATGCCCCCCTCCTCTAAACAAAGTGAAGGTGGGGATGAGCAGATGAAAACTGAAAGGTAAATAAGATGGAAGAATCAACAATAAAACAGATAATGCCTCACAGCATGGAAGCAGAGCAGGCAGTGATCGGTTCCATGCTTATGGATGTTGAGGCTATTCCGGCAGCTACAGAGAAACTGTCAGGATTTGATTTCTACAACAAACAGTATGCAGCAATGTTTGACGCCATGGTTGATTTATATAATGAAGGAAAGACCTGTGATCTGGTTACGGTGAAGGCTCGCCTTGAGGAGAACAATGTACCGTCAGAAGTCATCAGTTTGGATTTTATCAGGGAGATTGTGGCAGGCGTTCCCACTTCTGCCAACATCAAACATTATGCAGAGATAGTGTATGAGAAGTCGGTTCTCAGAAATCTTTTGAGAACAAATCTCGAAATCAACAATGCAATATATGCAGGTAACGATAAGTTAGACAATATTTTGAGTGATACTGAAAAGAGAATATTCGACATACTTCAGAAGAGAGACAGCGGAGAGATTGTGGGAATCAGGAAAGTTGTTCTGAATGTTTTGGAGAAGATGGAAAGAGCTGCGCAGACCAGCGGAGTTATCACCGGACTTCCAACGGGATTCATTGATTTGGACAATCAGCTGTCGGGACTTCAACCTTCGGATTTTATTCTTGTGGCCGCAAGACCTTCTGTTGGTAAGACAGCATTTATCCTTAACATCACTGAACATATGGCACTTAAAAAAGGCGTTCCTGTAGCTATATTTAGTTTGGAAATGTCAAAGGAACAGTTAATAAACCGTGTTATGGCGCAGCATTCAATGGTAGACTCACAGAAAATCAGAGTCGGAAACTTAAACGACAACGAATGGGCTAAAATAATGGAAACTGCCGATGTTGTCGCCAATTCAGAAATAATAATAGATGATACTCCGGGTATTTCAATCGGAGAACTCAGATCAAAATGCAGAAAGCTCAAACTTGAAAAAGATATTCAGATAGTAATTATCGATTACCTTCAGCTTATGAGCGGTACAGGAAAAGAATCCAGCCGTGAGCAGGAAATATCTGTTATCTCGAGATCTCTCAAAGGAATTGCCAGAGAGTTGAACGTACCCGTAATAGCATTATCCCAGCTTAACCGTGCCGTAGAGACAAGACCTGACAAGAAACCAATCATGGCAGACTTAAGAGAGTCGGGATCTATCGAGCAGGATGCTGACGTTATTATGCTTCTTAGCAGAAAGTATAACGAAGAGGAAAAGATAGAAGACAGAAATACAATCATAGTAAACGTAGCAAAACAAAGAAATGGCCCGGTTGGAGAGATAGAGTTATTGTGGATTCCACAGTATACAAAGTTCCAGAGCAAGGCCCGAGAGGTTATATAGAACTTCAAAATGTATACATTTTGAAACGTTCATACGCAGTTTTCAGAATACTCTGCGCATCAAGCAAATGTTTTCTTAAAACTGTTCGTCAAGTACTAGTTTTTAACTTCATAATAATAATGATTACTCGTCCGTTCCAATTCACGAGTTTTCTTGATGAAAACTCGTTCAATCAGATAACTCTCAAGGAGAGTTATCAAGCGAAAGTGATTGTTTACAATCACGAAAGCGTACGTGACTTCGTATCATTATTATTATTTCAGAAAAACTATGTACTTGATTCAATGTTTTAGCGAAAACCATTTGATTGAATGCTCTCAGAGAGAGTTATAAACAAAAGTGCATCTTTCAATATACAAATATGTATGTTGCAAGATGCACTTTTTGTTTATATGACATCATTCCCGAGCAACTGACACCGGGGACAAAAACAGACAAATAATAATCCGCTTAAAATATTGAAGAAATAAAATAGGCAAAGTATTCTGAAAGTATGAGGTCGAGAAGTGTTTCTACTCAATAAAAAGCTTGCAAATATAAAAGTTAAGGCAAAATTAAAGAAAGGCGGATTATTATTTATGAACGAAAAAAGATATATCATCTCGGATGCGTCAAAAATGTTAGAGGCGGAATCGCATGTATTGAGATACTGGGAAGAAGAACTGGAAATAAAGATACCAAGAAATGAGATGGGACACAGATATTATACGGAAAATCATATCAACCTTTTGCGAAATGTCCGTGATCTGAAGAAACAGGGCTATGGGCTTAGGACTATCAGAATGATGATAGGAAGTGAGCAGAAAGATTTGCCGGAAGAAAAAAGTCAAATTAGTAAGATGGAACAGTTCAAAGAGATAATGGGAGAGATTGTTTCAAAAGCATTAAAGGAAAATGTTAATGAACTGGGTAAAAGCATACAGTCAGGAATAAACTATGGAATAAAAAATGAATTGCAGTTACAGTTAAAACAAAAAGAAGAGCGTGACGAAGAAAGATTTCGAAGATTGGATGAAATAATAAGAAGTAAACAGAATAAAAACAGGGGTAAATTTAAAACAAATAATGAACAATATGAACAGAAAAGGAAAAAAGTCTGTTTGGAGGAATCAAAAAGGCTCCAAAACCGGTTTGAAAAAAGGTTAAAAATGAACAAAGTGTTAACACAAAGTAAACAAAAAGAAAAGGATACGGTTCCAAAATGGGTAAAAATGACGGTAAAATGCATAAAAACCAGTTCAAAAGATAACTTCCGGAAACGGTTCTTTGTGCAAAGTGTATAAAGAAACGGTTCAAATTAAAAAAAATTAAAACAAATGTTGCAAAAAGTTCAAAAAGGGTTTATAATAAAGTTACGTTAAAGGTGAAGCAAATAAAAGACGACAAGGAGGACCCAAGATGACTTATTACTTGATTGGAGGAGGTCTTGGCACACTCTCTGGTTTGATGCTCTACTTCTTGGCACTTCACCATTTGAAGGTTAGAAGCGAGTTTGACAAAAAGGACATTTACAACAAAATAAAGAACAGACGATATGCTTTTGTGTGGATACTCATCACAGTGCTTATGTTCGAGGTCATTACATATTGCGAACTGGAAAGAATAGATGGAACGTTTTACATGTGTTGGCACTTGATTAGAGTTACAATTTTTGCGATGTTTGCGATTGATGTTTCTGCAGTAGATTTGATGATTAGAAGGATTCCAAACACGGCGTTGTTAGCGATGATTTTTCTTGAAATTATGGAACTTACAGTTGAAGTTGTTGTGTTGGGACAGGATATAGTTGAGACTGTTTTCAAAGCTTTGTTTGGTGCAGCTATCGCATATGCGGTATTCTCTTTCCCGTCAGCTTTCAAATTGGCCATAGGGGTCGGGGATATCAAGTATAGCATTGTACTTGGATTTATGTTAGGCTTCTTCAATTTCTTTGAAGCAATGGCGGTTATGGCTTTCGCAAGTATTCTGTTTTGGATTTATTTAAAGGTGTTCAAAAAAGGTAATCTTAAAACCGCAGCTCCAATGGGACCGTTCTTATCGGCAGGTGCCATGGCTGCATTGTTAGCTCCGATTTTTTAATCGGCAGAGTGTTAGTACTATATCGGGCGAAGCCCGTATAGATAAATTTTCGGCATGGCCGAAGGGTGAAAAAAATATAAAATTTAAGGAGGACTCACCAATGAGAGAAATGATGAAATTTTTAAAGGATGAAGATGGACAGGGTATGGTAGAATATGGTCTTATTATCGGATTAATCGCTGTAGCAGTTATCGCAGCATTAGGAATCATGGGACCAAGAGTTGCTGGATTATTCAACAAGGTTAACGGAACATTACCAGATGCTGGCTGATCAATCTAGTAAATTAGTTTAACGTTGAGAACGTGGTTCTCAAAAACTTGTTAAGTGGAGAGACCTTTAAATAGGTTTCTCCATTTTTCTTTATTATTGAAATGAGGTGTGTGTAGTGAACGTATTGAGACGATTACATAGTAGAGAAAAAGGACAAGCTATGGTTGAGTTTGCACTGGTACTACCTATTTTGATTGCGCTAGTATGTGGGATAATGGACTTTGGGTGGTTATTTTTTAACTATCTATCTTTACAAAATGCTACCAGAGAAGGTGCAAGAAGAGCCTGTGTAATATCGCAGATGGATGATCCTCAAGGTACGGTGACAGAGGTTATTGAACAGAATTTACCGGAAGGACTTAGGAAAGGCCTTGTCGTAGAGGTTACTTATACATCGGACTCTGATAGAACGCAAGGCGATGTAATAGTTAGGGCTAAATCTAATATTTATTTTCTTACACCGGTTTTAGGAACGGTCTATAAAGAGGAAAAAGGTGGTAAAAGAATATCAGCGGAATTAACAATGAAGGTAGAATCATAAAATTCATTATTTGTGACGAAAATATAATTACATAAAGAAAGGCAGAAGTTATATGAAAAGAGTATATTTAATAGCATTGGTAGTTGCACTTATGGCAGGATCTGCAACATTTGCATTTGCAAAACAATTGATTGATAGTTCAAAGATTGAAGGTAGGGCAACACAGGAAGTATTGGTTGCACTTGTTGATATTCCGGCAGGAGCAACAATAAACAAAGAGAAAAAAGATGAAATGTTTGTTACAAAGAAGATAGTAGTGGATTTTGTTGTCCCTCAGCATGTATCTAAGATTGAAGAAATTGATGGATGCGTTGTAAGAGCTCCGATTTTAGCAAACGAACAGCTGAGCAAAACAAAGTTTGTTGCACAGAATAGTGGTGAAGCAGGATTGTCATACGACTTAAAAGAAGGAGAAGTTGCATACAGTATTGCTGCTTCAGGCGTTCAGGGTGTTGACGGATACATTCAGGAGGGCGACTCGATTGACATCATTGCAAATGAAGGTGTTTTATTTGAAAACCTTGAGGTATTAAAGGTTGCAACAAATCAGGAGGCTACAGAGGCTAAGGATGGTGAAAAAACAGTAACCAGATATACTTCATTTACACTTCGTATTACTCCGGATATCGCAGAAGAGATATATAAGATGGAACAGGATACAGCGGGTCAGTTTAAGTTTATTCTTCACGCAAAAATTGACTCACCTTCAGCTGATATGGCCGCTGAAGATACTGACGCAGCAGAATAATTTACTAGAAGGAGTAATATATTATGGAAAATATAAAAATTGTAGTAGTTTCAGAGGAAACATCATTAAGAGTTAGTGTTAAGAAAAAAATAGTTGATAAGAATATTCTCATTGTAGGATATGCAGATTTTAATGAAGATTCAAAATTAAAGATTGAAGGTTTATTCCCGGATATGGTAATAATTGCAGCTAAGGTACCAATTCAGAAGTCTATCTTTGATTTTATCGAGAGCATGAAGTTCCAGAGTAAAGGCTGTTCTGTAGTTTTGGCAACAGATCAGGTTAGCGTTGATCTTGTAAACTTTGCTGCAAGATATGGAATAAGACAGGTACTTTCGTTAGATGGAAGTGATGAAGAATTCTGTCGTGTAATTGCAGAGGTTCATGAATTTGAAAAGAAGATTCAGACACAGTTGAATATTCAGAAGAGGGTTAGATCGAAAGTTATAGCATTTTTTGGATGTAAAGGTGGAGTTGGTAAGTCGATGCTTGCAACTAACACAGCAGTTGCACTTGCAAAACGTGGAGCAAAAGTAATGCTTCTTGATTTTGACCTTGCATTCGGAGAACAGCATTTGTTATTGGATTTGGATCCGAAAGATACAATTGTAGAATTAGCACAAGATCCTGAAGGTATTTCAATTGAGAGAGTAAATGCTTTTAGTACACTTCATTCATCAGGTGTTAGTTTATTAGCATGTCCAAAGAGCCCTGAATATGCTGAGTATGTTTCCGCAGAAAACATTACAGCTATTATTCGTAGTGTAAGACCATATTATGAGTACATAATTATTGATGCAGCAAATAACTTCAGTGATGAATCGATTGCTGCACTTGAAAACTGTGATGAGATTATGATTGTAAGCAATCCTGATATTTTGTCATTGAAAGCAGCTAAAAATGCTATAAATATTTTGGGGCAGTTGCAGATTAAAGAAAAGGCAAGAATTCTTATAAATAAGGATGCAACACCTACACTTATCAAAGCAAAAGATTTTGAGCAGATGTTAGAAATGCCTATATACGCAAGTTTCAGTTTTGACTATAAGACTGTAAATGGAAGTATAAATAAAGGAGAACCATTTATTTTAAGATCTTCAAGAGCGGTAATTTGTAGAGAGGTAAATGCATTTGTTCAGAAGATTATTGCAGATAAGAAAGATTAATGAACGGCACTGAAAGCGAGGTGACTTAATATGGGACTTTTAGAGAGAATGGAACAGCAGCGAAAGGCAGAGGAAGGCGTAGAAGAAACTACAAATAGTGGTGAATCAGAAAGCGCTCTCGCAAGTGCCAGAAGTGCAGGGAATACTCAGGCTGGCGCTGATGTTGTAGATCCTTATGAAGGTGTTAAGAAGAAAATTCATTTAAGAGTTATTGAAACACTCAATAAACAAAATATATCAATTGTTGATAAGGCAGAGATGCAGGCATTACTGGATAATACAGTAAATGATGAGGAATTTAATATTCCAAGACCTGAAAGAAGAAGAATAGCACTTGAGTTATATAACGATATTATGGGTTACGGTCCACTTGAGGAATTGCTGATGAATGATTCATATTCCGAAGTAATGGTAAACGGACCAAAACAGATATACGTGGAAAGCAAAGGTAAGCTTATTCTTACAGATGTTAAGTTCAGAGATGATGATCATTTGATGAACATTATCGATAGAATCGTATCACAGATTGGACGTCATATTGATGAGGCCAGCCCGATGGTTGATGCCCGTCTTCCTGACGGATCCCGTGTTAATGCTATTATTCCTCCAATTTCATTGGTAGGACCTGTATTAACAATCAGAAAGTTCGGAAAGACTCCTGTTACAGCGGCACAGCTCGTACAATGGGGTTCGGTTACACCAAGAATGTTATCGTTCCTGGAAGCGTGTGTAAAAGGAAAATTAAATATAGTTGTTTCAGGTGGTACAGGTTCCGGAAAGACTACATTGTTGAACGTTTTGTCTTCATACATTCCTGAAGATGAACGTATAGTAACAATAGAAGATGCTGCCGAAGTTCAGTTAAAACAGGATCATGTTGTTACATTGGAGACAAGACCGGCAAACTTGGAAGGAAAAGGTGCTATTACAATCAGATCGCTTGTTAAGAATGCACTCCGTATGAGACCTGACAGAATTATCGTTGGTGAGGTTCGTTCGGATGAGACACTCGACATGCTTCAGGCAATGAATACAGGTCATGATGGATCTCTGACTACAACCCATGCCAACTCACCAAGAGATACAATGTCCAGAATTGAGACAATGGTTATGATGTCAGGTATGGAATTGCCAGTTAAAGCTATCAGAGATCAGGCTTCTTCAGCGATCGATCTTATTGTTCAGCAGAGCCGTTTGCGTGATGGTTCAAGAAAAATTACCCAGATAACAGAAGTGACAGGTATGGAAGGTGATATTGTTAGTTTGCAGGATATCTTTGTTTATGAGACAGAGGGTGCTGTTGATACTAACGGTAAATTTAAAGGAAGTTTTAAAGCAACCGGAATATTACCTAAATGTGTAGACAAGATTAGAGGAAATGGAGTGTTGATCAATAATGAATGGTTTACAAATTAGTTTATATGGTCTTGTCATAGTATATATGATTTCGTTCTTTGCCTTTGCAGTTTTTGTTTTAGAAAAGATTACAGAAACACAGAGACTTGTATCGCGAAGAATTGATTCGGTTACAGATAGAAAGAGACAAGAAGAATTAAAAAAACAAAAGAAAAAGAGAGAAAAGTCTAAGAATAGAAAGAACAACTTAAACGAAGGAATATTTGCGACGATAGGTGAAGCAATTTTTGATGAGCTTATGGCAGCTAATATTCTAATGAAGCCTGAAGAATTTGCAATTATTTGGATTTTGATGGCTTTTGGCCCTTCTTTTTTGGCATTGCTTCTTTTTCCTTCGAATCCATTCCTGCCTGGTGTATTTGCGGTAGCTGGTGTAGGTGGACCGATTTTATTTGTTAAAAAGAAGCAGAGTGACAGAGCAAGAGCTTTTGATAATCAGTTGTCAGATGCTTTGCTGATATGTTGTAACTGTTTGAGATCCGGACTTACATTTTCACAGGCAATGGAAAATATAGCTGACGAAATGGAAGATCCAATCGGAACTGAATTTAAGAGAGCATGTAATGAAATGAATTATGGTGCGAATTTAGATGAAGTTTTAAATAACATGGTTGAAAGAATCGACAGTGCTGACTTGATGCTTACAGTTGCTGCTGTTAGTGTACAAAGACAGACAGGTGGTAATTTGTCTCAGATTTTGGAAGTAATTTCAGAGACAATTAGAGAGAGATTGAAGATTAAGGGTGAAATAAAGACACTAACCGGACAGGGAAGAGCATCAGGAATGATTATAGGTATGTTGCCTATTGTTGTTGCGGCGTTTCTTATGGTTTTAAATCCTTCATACATGATGAAATTGTTTGAAGCAAAATCAGCAGTCTATTTGGTAGGAGGCTGTGTATTGAGCGAAATGATTGGTTTCATATGTATATTTAAGATTGTAAATATTAAATACTAGGCGGTGAGTTTATGGAATTAGTTGTAATATTATCTACACTGGCTGTTTTCTTTATTGTTGTAGCTATATTCACGAATTATGGTACTACTATAGATACTTTACAGCGTAGAAAGAACTTAATTGATGGTAAAGGAAATAAGCAGGAAGCGATAGAAGAGTTGAATGATTCTTTCTACAACAGATTTTTTGCTCCGATTGTCAATCAGTTAAGAGGTAATGTAAAAAAACTTAGTGAAAAAGATGGCAAAAACAAGAAAAAGACCGATGCAGAGAAGTCTGCAGAAAAACTTATCAGACTTGCCGGTTTTGATATCTCTGTTGACACATATATGTTCTACAAAAAGACAATTATGTTATTAATTATTTCTGCGGCAATCTTCTTGGCGTTGTTGTTACCGGTCAGAGGACTTACTGCAAAGGGACTTATTTTGGTTGTAGGATTTGCAGTAGCTTTATTAGGACCAAACTTATTCTTGAGTACAGCTGCTAAGAATAGACAGTTGGCAATCAAATACCAGTTGCCGGATGCTTTGGATTTGTTGGCTGTATGTATTGAGGCCGGTTTGAGTTTTGATGCATCTTTATTGAAAGTATCTGAAAAAATTGAAGGACCTTTCATCGATGAATTATTGATAGTATACCGAGAAATTCAAATGGGTGTTCCAAGAAATGATGCTCTCAAAAAATTATCTGAGTCAAGTGATATACCTGAGTTAAAGACATTTATATCAGCGTTAATTCAGGCTAACCAGTTGGGTATTCCTATCAATAACGTTATGCAGGTTCAGTCAAAGACACTTAGAGAGACAAGAAGCCAGGAAGCCAGAGAAAAAGGTGCAAAAGCTCCTGTTAAAATGCTTATACCAATGGTTGTATTTATTTTCCCGGTGTTGTTTGTTATTCTGATGGCACCATCTGTAATAAATATTAAGAGCATGATTTAAGTATAATGAGTAAAAAAAGTGAATGAATAATATCACTAATTATTCACAAAATAACAATAAAATAATATTGTACAAGTAAGTATCCCCTGTCTGAAAAGATGGGGGATATTTGACCATAAAAGAAAAAGTGACAGGAAAAAAGTACGGAAAGAAGAAGGTGCAAATACATGAAAAAATATGTTAAAGCGGTGTGCAAAGGAAAAGTGATTTGTGAAAAAGTTGAAGTTGCAGACACATTTTTCAAAAGATTCATGGGATTGATGTACAGAAAGTCAATGGAAGCGGATCATGGATTACTTTTGGACCCTTGTAATGAAATTCATACCTTTGGAATGAAATTTTCCATTGACACAATCACAATTTCAAGTGATAATATAATTAGATATTTAGACAGGGATGTTGCGCCCCGAAAGGTGCGCAAACGAGTAAAGGACGGGAAGAAGGTATTGGAACTTCTGTCTGGAACAATCGAAAAATATGAATTGGAACTAGGCGACCTCATTGAGTTCCATGAGTAAAGGAGATGATTTTATGGCTATGATGCCGAAACCAAGAACCAGACCACTACGTTATAATGAAGATGGGGAGATGGCAGTTCAAGACAATGCATTCGGGTTTAACCATGTTATGAATGGTTACAAACCAGCTGAAGTTGATGATTACATCAATAACTTGTCAGATAGTTACAGAAACACTCAGACAGTTTTGAATAAACAGAGAGAAGAATTCGAGACTGAAAAAGAGATGTTGGTTTGTGAAATCAATGACATGAAGAGTAGCAGGGACAAATTTAAACAGCAGGCAGAGGAAATGCAAGCCACAATTGAAGAATTAAGAGAAGAGATTCTTGCATTAGCATCCGGCGAGGGATTAGGTGGCGATGACTCAACTTCAAAAGAACTTGAGAAAGTTATGGAAGAAAACAGCAAGTTGGCTGCAGAGATTGAAGCTACAAGAAATGAGAGCGAACAGCTCAAAGCCAGCGTTAAATCTTTAACTGCTGAAAAAGAAAAACTTATTGCAATGCAAGCTGAAGGTGGAGCAGATGATGCTGCTATGGCAGAGCTCGTTGCAAAGCAGCAGGAATTTGAATCTCAGATTGCAGCGCTTACAGATGATAAGAAGAGACTTGAGAAGAGACTTGAAGACGCTAAGAAACAGATGAATGCATCTGATGTAGATGAGGAACTTGAAGTTCTTAGAATTGAAAACAATGATCTTGTTGAGAAGAACAGAAATCTCAGTATTGAGATGGCGAAAGTTCAGAAAAAATCAAGACTTGCAACAGAGGAAGCAGAGAAAGCTACAAGTATGCAGGCTGAGTTACAGGGAAGTATTGATAAGCTGAGTGAAGAGAAAGAAGCGTTAAGTGGAAATATTGCTGCTATTACTGCTGAAAAGGAGAAAGTAGAAGCAGAAATTGCAGCACTTACAAGTGAAAAGAATGCGCTTGCTGATAGCGTAGCTCAGATTACAAGTGAGAAAGATGCACTCGCTGACAGTGTGGCTCAGATTACATCTGAAAAAGAAGCACTTGCTGACAGTGTAGCTCAGATTACATCTGAAAAGGAGAAACTGACAGGAAGTATTGAAGAACTTAAGGCTGAAAATACAAAAGTAAGCGAAGAGTTAGAAGTGATTCGTCTTGAGAGAGATGAGATGAGCAAGAAATCACAGTCAATTAAGGACACATTAGCCGGACTTATGGAAGCATTATAATCTATACATGTTAAGTCTATATTTTGATAGTTAGTAGTTTTTGCCAAATTGATAGAACATATGTCAATTTGGCAAAAATGCTGAATGAACAAAAAAGTATTGGATAACTTTTTGATAGGAGAAATTTTAGAATAGTAACTGTTAATTATTATAATGATGATTGGAAGAAAAGATATGATTATTAAAAAAATAAGAAAAAATGAAAAAGGTGCCGTTATGGTGCTGTTTGCATTACTGGTAGTTGTATTACTTGGATTTGCAGCCTTGACGATTGATATAGGCATTAAATATATTAACGAGACTAAAGCACAGCAGGTGTGTGATGCAGCGGCATTGGCAGCAGCAGGATTCCTGCCTGATAAGGTAAAGGCAGAGGAAGCTGCAAAGCATTATATTGAGGAAAATGGTCTTGAATGGGATAAAGTAAGTATTTCTTTTTTTAATGCAGACAAAACAGTTAGTGTTGAATACAAATCTTCAATAAATACTACTTTTGCAAATGTATTAGGAATAAACAGTTTAAATGTTAACAAAAGCGCTGTTGCTCAAGCCGGAGAGGGTGGACCATCTTCAGATGATTTTGATTATGCTATTTTTTCCGGAAATGATACTGCTAATTTGAATTTTGGCTGGGGAAGATATTACGCCGAAGGAAAAGTTCATTCAAACGGTACAATGAGTTGCTCTACTTATTGTCAGGCAACAAGCTATACAGCAAATAAGAAGGGTGGTACTTTTGATCCTTATAACATGTATTATTTGAATAAAAAAGCAGATGGTACTTTTGAGGTTGGACAGAAGTATTCGGACGATGCACCTAAAAGTTCTGATTTGGTAGATATGCCATATTATCTTGGGGATAATATGATGGATAAACTTCCTAAGAGTTTTGGTATGCCGTTAGAAAGTTATTGGGATGAGACAATTACAGCGTCTGATTTGTCGCTTTATAATGATGACGGAAAGGCTTTTCAAAAGAAAATTGGAACCGGAAGTAATATACATTTGAACAAATTAGGAACTAATGGATGGTTCAACTATGACTTGAATGTTGAAGGTGATTTGTTCCTGGACTGTGAGACAGGAGTTCGTTTTCAGCCGGCAAATGAGTGTAATGGAGTTATAAACGGTAATATTTACATTAAAAACGGAGATGGAAAAGGATCTGTTGATTTGTTTTTCAATCCGGTATCAAGTTGGGGTGCAAAGAAACCAGCTGTAATTAATGGTAATATTTATTGCTATGGTGATCTTGTATTAGGAAATGTAGAGGTAAATGGCAATATTTACTGTTCAGGTCACTTGTCAACTGATGGTGGTACAAATACAAAGATTAATTGTGAATATATTTATGCAGGATCTGTAGAAATTAAGAATGATGTTCAGGTTTCAGGAATAATTATTGCAGAGCATGATATTGTATTCAAAGGTGGTACTCACGACTTGGCATCCGGTGAAACATTATCTATTTATTCAAAAAGTGGAAATATAGATTTTGGTGGCACAAATTCAAATGTAAATGGTATTATATTTGCTCCTTATGGCACATGCAAAGCAGTTGGTAACTGCGAGGTTCATGGCAGAATTATCGGAGATAAAGTAGATTTATTCTCAGGTAACATTAATGTTTATGTTCCGCCTGCAGATTTAGGATTTGATACAACTGATCCAAATCCAAAGCCTAGTGGAAGCGGAAAAGCTGTTTTAGTACAATAAAAAACAAAAAAGATGTAGAATCTTCTACATCTTTTTTGATATAAAATAAGCACAGATTTCGTAGTGTGAAATGAGTTGTAATTACATAGAAGAGGAAAAAGATATTATGAAAAAAGGAAAATGGTTTAATACGTTTGTAGCGTTAGTGATGACAGTATGTTATATAGCGTCAAATATAACTATATCAGATATCAGTGCGAGTGAATATTTATATATCAGCGCGGGAGAAACTTTGGAAATAACCTCGCAGCAGAGAAGAACAGATGTAATATTCATTCCGAGTGTAAGCGGTACATATAATTTTTATTCAACACATGAAGACTCAGTTGACCCTTGGATGAATATTTCTCTCAACTCCAGTCAGATAGCATCAGGTGATGATGAAGAGGGAACTGATTTCTATGTAAGCGCTGAATTGACAGCCGGAGAAGAATATTTACTTAAATGTTTTATATCAGGAACGGGTTCGTATACTCTTCACGTTGAGATGGAGGGAGGCAATGCAGAATTAGGTATAAAAGATTTGGAGTTGTCAATTTCAGAGGAAAGACCTTTTCTCGTAAAAGATATGTTATATGACGGAGATGTTGAAGTTGGTTATATCAGACCGGATGATGGGCTGTTTCGTTTTGTAAATTCTATTATTAAGGAAATGATTGTTTTAACTGTTGTTTATGAAGACGACTCTGCTATTCAGTGGCATTATACAGAGCAGAATAAGCTTCTAAATAAAAAGACTGTTACGTTTGAAATACCGGATACTGCGCAGTGGAGCGTGGGTGGTGATAATATTGTCACTGTAACTTATGAAGGAATAACGAAAAGTATCAGCATTCCGGTAAAAGATAAATTGTCAATAGAAATTGAAGGGGTAAGCATTAGTCCTATATCAGAAGGCGCAAGAACGGTCTATACAATTAGTGATTGTATGGGTCAGGTACAAGAAGTAGGACTTGTATATGGTCTGAAAAAATACATACATGATGATGATTTGTATGTTGGAAACGATAGTAATGATGTGTATGATTACAAGGGAACCAGCAAAGGAAAATTGTCAAATCAGAATGAGAATGATGAATATACAACTACTTATGCAATGACTATGTTATTTGGAAATGTTAACAAATTATTTTTTGATGAGCCGATATCTGTTCGTGCATATGCAAAATTATCTGATGGTACGTTTGTATATAGTGATGTTGTAAACTTTAAGATATTTGATGTTGCATCGTACTTGTACGATAATAAGATGATGCCAACACAATCCGGACATGAATATTTATTTAATAAAATATTGAAGCCGGTAGATATTAATTATTCTGAGATTCAATATTAACAGATATACTAAGCTATCGTAACTATTCAGCCTTTCAGCAATACCAGCTCAAATCCAGCAATGCCAGCTCGAATCCGCAGATCTGCTTAGCTTTCGTGATTTTCATCCTTCGGATATCAAATCACTTTCGCTCGCGACAAAAAAATGCTTTGTCGCGTGTCTCGCTGATTTGGGTTACCCAAATACATAAAAGAATGGTTACGTAATAAGAAAATAAGATAATAAAAAAACTCGCACATAAGTTGCGAGTTTTTTGCTATAAAAATAAGATTTATGGTAATTCGATAGAACCTGTTGGACATGTACCTGCACAAGCACCACATTCGATACAAGCAGATTCATCAATCTTGAAAACGCCACCGTCTTCTACAATTGCTCCGACAGGACAAGCTCCTGCACAAGCACCACAGCCTACGCAACCATCATTAATAACATATGCCATTTCTACTTCCTCCTTAATGTAAATATATTAAAATTATAATACAATGTAAAATATAAATCAATATTTAAAAGAGATAATGCATAGTCTAAAAAAAAGAATGTCATAGCCAAAAAGACAGAATAATAATGATTTTATGTAGATGAAATACGTATTACTGTCAGTACATGCCCGAAAATATACAGTTTATTGCAAAAGCGGTCAGAGAACTTAAAAGTGCATAGAGATACAAAGAGCAAACACAAAATCAGAGTGCGCCAAATGAGAGAACAAAAAACACACCACAAAAAGTTGTTTACAGCAGCAAAAAAGACTTACAAAGAATGCTCTCAGATACAGGAGTAACTTATGTAAGTCTAATGCGTGGATAATTAAGTATATTTTTGTTCAATATTATTTGTTTTACGGTATTTGGCTTCTTTTGAATTGCTCTTAAGCAGAGAAAAAATGAATTCGGTACCAACGCCTTCGGTGCTGATAACGTCAATAGTCTGATTGTGAGCATTAATAATCTCTCGGACGATTGATAAACCTATTCCGGATCCGGTTTTATCTTTTCCTCTGGATGAGTCGGTTTTGTAAAATCTGTCCCAGATTTTATTGAGATCTTTCTTTGAAATACCGGTTCCCGAATCTTTGATTGAACAATAATATTTTTCACCCTTATGATAAACATTTATAGCGATAGAAGAATCATCTGAGCTGAATTTGATTGCATTGTCAATCAGATTGTACAGAATCTGCTCGATTTTTCCTCTGTCAGCAAAAACGAAATGTGAACCATAAGTATAGTCAAAAGTAATATGTCTCTTTTCACAACGACCATGAAATGTGTTGATTATTGAGTTAATAATTATATCTATGTCAAAATCTTCAAATATAAGCCCCGGAGCTTTTGTACTCATTGAATTTAAATCAATCAATCCACTTGTAAGTCTTTCCAGTCTCTCGGATTCAGATAAAACAATGGTTAAATATTTATCATGGAGCTCAGGGGGAATTGTTCCGTCAAGCATCGCCTGAATATATCCCTTGATAGAAGTCAGAGGAGACCTGAAATCGTGGGAGATATTGGAGATGAACTTCTTTTGGTATTCTTCAGCTTCGTTTAGTTCATGAGACATATACAGAAGAGAGGAAGCCAAATCTCCAAGTTCATCATTGGATGGAATATTTAATTTGTCATAACTGAAATTTCCTTTTGCATATTCAAATGCAGCTTTTCTTAATTCTTTTAATGGCAGATACACATATAAAAGGAAAATGAAAAGTAAAATCATTGAGATAAAAATGATTATCGCATAGGCAACATAAAGTAAATTGATTATTTCACGAGTTTCCAATAAAACATTAGAGTATGATGTGATATAGAAAACATAACCAATTGTGTCGTTGTCGTATTCTATGGGAGAATATGACACAAGAACATTGGAATTGTAAAAACCATAAAATGTTCCTACGTTATAACGTTGGTTCTCGAAAACAGTAGTGTTAAACTTTGTAAGTGTTTTTAGAGAATGAGGAACCGTGGAAAAAAATACATTTCCGTAAATATCGGTAATCCACGTCGAGGAAGTATTGTCATCATATGATAATAATAAATTTGATTGTTCCTGTAACCTGCTATCCTGCATTAATTCAGGAGTAATCCGCTTGGCAACAACTGATGCGTAGTTTGCGCCTGAATTTCCGTGAGTATCCAAAATTGATTTTGAAACGGAGTCAAATGTATTAAATGTAATGACAAGAAATCCCATCACAGCAAAAAACAGGTAACCTGCAATAAAGGACCAAAAAACAGAACGTCTCATATATTACTCCAATCCCGATCATTTCTTTACATCGAATTTGTATCCAATTCCCCATACGGTTGCCAAAGCCCAGGCATCGTTGTCAGCTATTTTTTCTCTGATTCGTTTGATGTGAACATCGACAGTTCTGGTGTCACCTACATATTCATATCCCCAGATATGGTCTAGGAGCTGCTCTCTTGTAAATACCTGATTTGGAGATGATGCAAGGAAATACAGAAGTTCTATTTCCTTTGGTGCCATATTTACAACCTTGTTCTGGTAAATTACCTCATAATTTGAAAGGTTGACAATAAGGTCAGGATATTCAACGTAATCTTTATCTTCCTGAGCCGGTTCTGCAGCAGGTGTTGTTCTTCGAAGAACGGCCTTTACCCTTGCCATAAGCTCTTTTGAATCAAATGGTTTTATCATGTAATCGTCCGCTCCAAGTTCTAAGCCTAAAACTTTATCGAATGTTTCTCCTTTTGCAGAGAGCATAATAATTGGAGTGTTAGAATCCTTTCTGATTTCACGACATACCTGATAGCCGTCAATTCCCGGTAACATCAGATCTAGAAGAATCAGATCCGGTTTGAATTCGGCAAATGCCTCAAGTGCTGCATTTCCGTCAAAAACCATATGCGTCTCATAACATTCTTTGTTGAGATATAAAGCAATAAGTTCTGCAATGTGTTCGTCGTCGTCGACAATAAGTACTTTTTGTTTATTTGCCATAGTAAAAACCTCCAGTCATAAATAGTCTATTTAAATGTTACAACGGTCACGCCGGCATCACCCTCTCCGTATGCACCGAGATGGAATTCTTTGACGTAACTTGATCTCTTGAGATAATTGTGTACGGCACTTCTAAGAGCACCGGTACCTTTTCCATGTACAACATTGACAGTTGTAAGGTGAGCCAGATAAGCATCGTCGAGATACTTATCTAATTCAGATATTGCATCGTCCACAGTTTTTCCTAAAAGATTAATCTCAGGCCTGATAGATGCAGACTTGGACATCTTAATCTTGCCGGAAGAACCTCTCTGGAAATTCGGAGCTATAATATCCGGTTCATCTATTATCTGCAAGTCGGAAATGTGGATTCTTGATTTGAGAATACCCATGCTGACCATACAGTTGCCCTTTGCATCTGGGGGCTGATTAATAGTACCCTTGACATTCATACTGAGAACCTTTACGGCGGTTCCCACAGTGAAGTCAGAAGGCTTGTTAGTTTTGCCTGTATTCTTGGCAGCTTTGATTGTAGACTTAGTAGTCTTTAATTTGTCGCCAAGTCCTGAACGGATTTTCTCCATATCTTTAGAATTACCGCTCTTTCCGAGTTTATTAATCTCTCTGATAGATGAATCGGCAAGATCTTTTGCTTCCTGAAGAATCTTTCTTGCCTCTTCTTTGGCATCTGCAATAATCTTGTCCTTTCTATCGTCAATTCGTTCTGATTTGAGTTCGTAATCTCTTTTGAGCGCCTTAATCTGTGACTTATACGCAGCAATCTCTGCACGGTCTTTCTCTATAGTTTTTTTACTCTTCTCAAGTTCTGCAATAATATCTTCGAAAGATTCACTTTCGGAATCGATGCGCATCTTTGCATCGTCGATAATATAGTCCGGAAGTCCGAGTTTTGAAGAAATGGCAAAGGCATTACTTTTACCCGGGATACCGATGAGAAGCTTGTAAGTAGGACGAAGGGTCTCTACATCGAACTCACAGCAGGCGTTCTCAACCCCCTTAGTTGTGAGAGCATACATCTTAAGCTCACTGTAATGTGTAGTAGCCATAGTTCTTGCATCCATATTGTGGAGAAAGGAGAGAACTGATGTGGCAAGGGCTGCACCTTCTATAGGGTCAGTTCCGGCACCTAACTCGTCAAAAAGAACCAGGGAGTTGGCATCCGCCTTCTCAAGAAAATGAACTATATTGACCATGTGGGCTGAGAAGGTACTGAGACTCTGTTCTATACTCTGCTCGTCACCGATGTCGGCATACACTTCCTCGAAAACACCAAGAGCGGAACCCTGAAAAGCAGGAATATGAAGTCCTGCCTGCCCCATCAGAGTGAGAAGACCTACAGTCTTAATCGAAACAGTCTTACCACCGGTGTTTGGTCCTGTAACAATGAGGAGATTGAAATCGTCTCCCAAATGAACATTGATAGGGACAACTTTATTCTGGTCTAACAGAGGATGTCTTCCATCCTTGATATTGATATATTTTCTTGTGTTAAATTCCGGCTCGCTGCATTTTAGCTTCTTTGAAAGTGAAGCCTTTGCGAAAATGAAATCGAGTTCGGCAAGAACCTTCATGTCAGTATCTAACTCATTTATATATTCGCTGCAGGCAGTTGAGAGATTGAAAAGTACAACCTGAATCTCGTCAGCTTCTTGGGCCTCCAGTTCTCTTAACTTGTTGTTGAGTTCAACTACCGCCATAGGTTCGACGAAAAGTGTGGAACCGGTAGAAGACTGATCGTGAATGATACCCGGAATATTGCTTCTGTACTCCTGCTTGACAGGAACGCAGTATCTGCCATCTCTCATAGTGATAAGAGAATCCTGCAGATAGTTGTGACCGGCTTGGGAATTCACCAGAGAATTCAACTGTGAATGAATCCTGTCATTGGTAATCTTTTGCTGTCTTCTGATGTTCTTAAGAGTTGCCGTTGCATCATCTGCAATCTCGTCCTCAGAGATAATGCATCTCATAATCTCGTTGTTGAGGTTGGACAGTGGCTCAATAGCTCCAAACAACTCATCCAGAGAACTTTCTTCCTCGGAAGCTTCATTTCTGGAAAAAGACTTGGCTCTAAGTGCAATCTTTAGTAAAGAACTGATGCGAAGAAGCTCTCCGGTTCCAAGCGGGCTGCCAATCTCCAGTCGCTTGAGAGAGGCAGTAATATCGTTAAGACCCAAAAAAGAAATGCTGCCCTTTTGCCAAATAAGCTTTAGGGCATCACTGGTCTGAGTCTGCATTTGTCTGATGAGTCCGTAATCGGACACAGGTACAAGATTGTGGCACTTATCTTTGCCCAATGGGGAAGTGGCACAATCCTTTAACATAAGTATGATTTTGTCATATTCTAATGTTTTTAATACTTTGCTGTTCATACTAATCTCCAATCTTGTAATCACTTCTATTTTAACTTATAATGAGAGAAACATCAATGAAATGAAAGGTGTAATTGTAAATGAGATTTATTGAAACACTCCGCGAGGGAGAGAACATCAGAGAAATTTATTTATGCAAACAGAGAACATCGGCTACAACAAAGAACGGTAAGCCCTATGACAACGTAATATTGCAGGACAGAACAGGAGTGGTTGATGCCAAAATCTGGGATCCGGGTTCAATGGGGATAGATGATTTTGATGCATTGGATTATGTTGAGATAACCGGTAAAGTTACCATATTTAACGGAATGACTCAGGTGAGTATAGACAGAGCCAGAAAGGTTAGCGAGGGAGAATATGATCCTGCCAATTATTTACCGGTATCTGAAAAGAATATTGATGATATGTACAAAGAACTTTTAGGGTACATTGCAGCAGTTGAGAATCCTTACCTAAAGCAATTGTTAAGTTCTTTTTTTGTGGAGGATAAGGAGTTTGCCAAGGCATTCGCAAATCATTCCGCAGCAAAGAGCGTTCATCACGGATTTATCGGCGGATTGTTAGAGCATACCTTGTCAGTAACTAAAATGTGTGATTTTTACACAACTATGTATCCTATGCTCAACAGGGATTTATTAATAACAGCAGCTATTTGCCACGATATCGGGAAGGTGTATGAATTGTCTGATTTTCCGGTGAATGATTACACTGACGTGGGGCAGTTGCTTGGACATATCGTAATGGGATCAGAGATGGTTGGTGAGAAAGTGAGAGCCATAGACGGATTTCCAAAGAAACTGGAAAATGAACTTAAACACTGCATCCTGGCACATCATGGGGAACTTGAATACGGTTCGCCAAAGAAACCTGCACTTGCAGAGGCTGTGGCCCTCAATTTTGCAGATAACACTGATGCAAAGATGGAGACCATCAAGGAACTGTTTGACAGCAATGCAGTGAAGGGTGATGAGTGGCTTGGATACAACCGATTGCTTGACAGTAATTTCAGAAAAAGCAGTAAATAATTTCAAAAAGTATAGAATTTGAAACAAGAATGATAGGGATGAAGATGTTTAGAAAGAATCAGGAAGTGGAATTAACAATTGAAGATTTGGGGTCTTCGGGCGAGGGCATAGGAAAGGTCGATGGATTTACTGTGTTTGTGAAAGATACGGTCATTGGCGATGTTGTGAGAGTCAAACTTACAAAGGTCAAGAAGAATTACGCTTTTGCAAGGCTGGTTGAAGTGATAAAGCCTTCAGAAAACAGAGTGGAGCCTGCATGTCCTGTTGCGAGAGCCTGTGGCGGATGCCAGCTTCAGATGATGAGTTATGCTGAACAGCTCAGATACAAGTCTGAGAAGGTGTATAACAATATCAAGAGGATCGGTGGGACTACAGATTTCAAAATGAGAGAGATTATTGGAATGGAGGAGCCTTTTCATTACAGGAATAAGGCACAGTTTCCGGTGGGACTCAATCGTGACGGTGAGATTGTTTACGGATTTTATGCCGGAAGAACTCATTCAATAATCAGCTGCGACAGCTGCATGTTGGGGATTAACCCAAATGGTGTAGATATCAATTCAAAGATAATGTCCATAATCAAATCATTTATGGAAGATCATAATATTACCGCATATGATGAGGAATCACATAAGGGACTGGTGCGACACGTATTGATTCGTATAGGAGCAAAGACCGGGCAGATTATGGTATGCGTTGTAATAAACGGAACAAGACTTCCCTTTGCTGAAGAACTTGTGCACTTGCTTAAGAATATAGAAGGAATGACTAATATTTCTTATAATATTAATACAGAAAAGAGCAATGTGATTCTGGGAACAGAGGTGGTTGATCTCTACGGTTCGGGATACATTGAAGATTATATAGGTGATGTTAAGTTTAGGATTTCTGCATTATCATTTTTCCAGGTCAATCCTGAACAGACAGAGAAGCTCTATGGCAGAGCTTTAGAATGTGCGGGACTTACGGGAAATGAAACTGTTTGGGATCTCTATTGTGGGATAGGAAGTATATCATTATTTCTTGCAAGAAAAGCAAAGAAGGTAATAGGTGTGGAGATAGTTCCACAGGCTATTGAGGATGCAAAGATTAATGCTCAGATAAACGATATTGATAATGCTGAGTTTCTCGTAGGTGCAGCAGAGGAGGTTGTACCTTCATATTTTGAGGAAAATCAAAACGCGGCAGAGTGTAAGCCGGATGTCATTGTTGTAGATCCGCCAAGAAAGGGCTGCGATGAGAAGCTACTCAATACGGTGGTTCGTATGGCTCCAAAGAAAGTGGTGTATGTCAGCTGCGACAGTGCAACACTAGGTAGAGATGTTAAGTGGCTTGAAGAGAACGGTTATAAGCTTGTTGAGGCAACGCCGGTGGATATGTTTGGGCAAAGTGTCCATGTAGAGACGGTAGCACTCTTATATCAGATGCGAGATGACTCCCACTTCAAGCACATATGTGCCAAGTGGTGAGTAACAAAATAGTATCAGTGGGAGTACAATCTCACATCTGATATACGCTCCGCGAGGATTGCAGAAATGCGCAGATGAAAATGTCAGCATGAGATAACTTACAGAGTAAATTATCTCATGACTGACGCGCATTTCGCAGCAAGACTCG
>JAILRH010000087.1 GCA_024698345.1 Lachnospiraceae bacterium
TACACAGGCATATAAACAGTTCGGAAATGCTGTAACAGTAAATGTAGCAAGAAGTTTGGCTCAGAGTTTGAAAGATTATTTGTAGGAGGCTATGCTATATGCAAAAGAAAAATCTTAAGGAAATATATGAAGCAGAGGGAGTAAATAATTGTATAAGTAAGATAACACCGCAATCAAAATCAAGTAGTATTTCAAAAGAAGATTCTAAGATAATGTACCAAGCATTAGATTTTGAAAAAGCGAGTGATATTGGTAATGATTCCTGTATTATACATAAAACTAATTTTGGAACAGTTGAAGAGGTAAAACGATTATTAAAAAAAGGAACAAAGCCATCTTACGTTAAATTAGTTTCTGACTTGTGCAAAAATGATGATGCATTTGAATTAATAAAAAAGGCAAACTGGTTTCACAACGGCGAAGAGATAGCAGGGAAAGAAGATAGATATGCATATGTAGACAGAGACAATTGCTATATATATACAGATGCCAATAGAGACTTTTTATTAGAGAGAGCCATTCGTATTATTATTGATGCAAAGCAAGAAGAAGAATTAGAAAATTACTACTATGTATATACTTCTAAAGAAGATAACATTAATGAGATGAAAACTCAGATGTTAAGAGAGCAAAAAGGCGCAGGACTGGCTGATGAAGATGTGGAAACAGTTCACTATTGGATTTATTCTCCGGGGAATAATGCTTATAAATGGGATGATTTCTACAAACGCGGAGTTATGGGTCTTGGTTGGTGTGAGATAGGTGACTATTCAAAGTATTCATCAAAAGAAGAAATGAAAGCGGCGATGCAGGAAAAGATTGATCCAAACAAATCGCATAAGAATGCTGCATATGCAACATGGCAGTTCCTGATGGACATGAAACCAGGCGATATTGTATTTGTAAAAAAAGGAATGCATACCGTTATTGCAAAAGGTGTTGTAACTTCTGATTACATTTATGATACACAGGATGAAGAGTATCCAAACATTAGAGAAGTCAATTGGACTCATGTTGGTGAGCGTGTTCATCCTGGGCAGGCAGTTATGAAGACATTAACCGACATAACTCCGTATACGGAGTATGTATCTAAACTCAATGCTTTATATGAGGATGAACTTGATGAGGATGTGGATGAACTAGAGCCGATTGAATATCCACCATACTCACCGGAAAAGTTTTTGGAAGAAGTGTATATGAGCAGTGATGATTATGATACGCTTGTTGAACTAATCCGAATTAAGAAGAATGTTATCTTGCAGGGAGCACCGGGCGTTGGTAAGACTTATGCAGCAAAGAGACTTGCTTATTCAATGATGGGATGTAAAGACCAGAACAGAGTTATGTTAGTTCAGTTCCATCAGAGTTATACATATGAGGATTTTGTAGAAGGTTTCAGACCTGCAAGTTCCGGTGATGGATTTGAAATTAAAAAAGGAGCCTTTTATAAGTTCTGTAAGAGAGCTGCAGATGATATAGATAATGAATATTTCTTTATAATTGATGAAATAAACAGAGGAAACTTAAGTAAAATTTTTGGCGAGTTGTTTATGCTTGTTGAAAACGACAAGAGAGGAAATGCTCTTCGCTTATTGTATTCCGGGGATGATTTCTATGTGCCTAAAAATGTTTATATCATTGGAATGATGAATACAGCTGACAGAAGTTTGGCGATGCTTGATTATGCACTTAGAAGAAGATTTGCATTTTTTGATATGAAGCCGGGATTTGAAAGTGATGGATTTAGAAAATACAGATTAGAGTTAGATAACAATAAATTCAACAGGTTAATTGACTGTATTGAAGCTCTTAACAATGCGATAGAAAGTGATGACAGCTTAGGTGAGGGATTTTGTATAGGTCATAGTTACTTCTGTGAAATCAATGCTATATCAGATAAAATTTTGTCAAATATAGTTGAATATGAGATTATTCCTCTTCTTAAGGAATACTGGTACGATGAAACAATTAAGGTAAAAGACTGGTCAGAGAAATTAAGGAGTTCGATTAAGTGATACCAATACAAAATGTATATTATATGCTTACGTATGCATTCAAAGTGCTCAATGAAGATGGGTATAAGAATGTATCGACAGAACAATTCCATAATGTTGCGGACCTGTGTTCATCTATACTCTGCAGAGGTGTGCAATTGCAGATTAAAAAAGGACTGGGGCAGGATTATGTCGAAGAGACAGAAACACTTTCTGGAATTAGAGGGAAAATCAATCTAGCCGAATCTATAAAGACACAGTCTATGCAAAGAAAGCAGTTGGTCTGTACATATGATGAGTATTCAGTAAATACTTACAAGAATCGGATAATAAAGACTACGATGATAAAACTTCTGCATGTGGACATCGATAAAAAGAGAAAAAAGGAAATAAAGAAGTTATTAGTTTTCTTTGATGGTGTTGATGAAATCGATGTTTTCTCAATTAACTGGAAGCAGCAATATTCAAAAAATGATATGACTTACAGAATGCTAATTTCCATTTGCAATCTTATTATAAAAGGATTGTTGCAGACTACTTCAAACGGTTCCGTAAGGATGATGGATTTTATAGATGAGCAGAGAATGTGTCGTTTATATGAGAAATTTATTCTTGAATATTACAGAAAAGAACACCCAGATATAAAAGCAAATGCTTCACAGATTCCGTGGCAGTTGGATGATGATTTTAGTAATATGCTTCCGGTAATGCAGACGGACATCATGCTTACAAAAGATGAGAAAGTCTTAATAATTGATGCGAAGTATTATAAGCATATGACACAGGTTCAGTTTGATAGAAATACAATTCATTCTAATAACCTGTATCAGATATTTACATATGTTAAGAATAAAGAGGCGGAACTTAAGGAGACGGAGCACACGGTATCGGGAATGCTATTGTATGCAAAAACGGATGAGGGAGTTGTTCCACATCAAAAGTACAAGATGAGTGGCAACATAATTGATATAAGAACTTTGGATTTGAATCAGAATTTTGAAAAGATTAGAATGCAGCTTGATGGAATTGTAGAGGAGTTTTTTTATTGTTAAAGAAATAATACTGAAAATTAGAATACTTATTCAGTTAAAGCGGGTGTCAAAGAATAGCGAGGTGGAGGTATGGATATAACATTTTGATATTTGTTTGAATTTGGTAAATGAATTGAGAATAATTTAGTCGGCAAATATTATGAATAAGGTAAAAAATAACTGATTTTATTCTATAGGAGGAATACATGATATTAGATGGAGTTAATTACCCTAATCAATTGGTTGATGCTATTAAAAATGGGAAATTGGTTGTTTTTGCTGGAGCAGGAGCATCTATGAGTGCACCAACTTGTCTACCGGATTTTAGAGGGTTAGTTAGAAAATTATCAGAGGGAACAAAATATGAGTTCAATGAAAAGGAAGACTCGTGTGAAGTTTTTCTAGGACGATTAGAAGCAAAACAAATAGATGTGCATAAGAAGACAAAAGAGTTAATGGAAGGTTCGTGTAAGGAACCAAATGATTTACACAGAGCTATTTATAATTTGTTTATTAATTCTGATAGTATAAAAATAGTTACGACTAATTATGATCAAATGTTTGAAGCAGTAGATTATAACAATTTAGAGGTTTTCAATGCACCAGCTTTACCGTATGGTGATGATGTAAATGGAATAGTTCATTTACATGGAAATATAAAACATCCGCAATATATGGTTTTGACTGATGAAGATTTTGGAAGAGCATATATTACAGATGGATACGCTTCGAGATTTTTGAAAAAGTTATTTTCTACATATACTGTTTTATTTATAGGGTATAGTTATAATGATATAATTTTACAATATTTAACAAGAGCAATGTTTAGAGAAAACACTCAAGAGAGTTATATTATCACAGATAAATCGGATAAAGATTATTGGAATGTATTAGGATTAACGCCTATTGTTTATCCATTAGGACAACATGATTCAATGAGAAAGAGTTTATCAAAACTTGGAGAGAGGGCGAAAAGAGGCCTAGTAGAATGGAAAGATTTATTATCTGAAATAAATGAAATGCCACCGAGAGAGATGTCATTCATGTCAGAGATTGAATATTGTCTTGAAAATTATGAACGAGCACGAGTGCTAGCTTCCTGTGTAAGGGGAAAAGAGTGGCTAGATTATTTTGAAAGTAAAGGTGTTTTTAAAGAATGTTTCTTGAAAAATGAAAAAGATGAAAAAATACTCTCTATATGGAGCAGATGGTTGTGCGATAATTTTATTGGAGTTGATGATACTTCACTTCAATTATTGATAGCAAATCATAATAATACGCTTAATGAAAAGTTTAGTGAAGCTGTTGTTAATAAGATAATATCTGATAAAAATATAACAGATGATGTATTCGTGCAATATACTCTTTTAATAGAACCATATTTAGAGAATATATGGTTGTTAACGCGACTTATCGAGGAAAGTCATCAAAGAGGATTAAACCATTTGTGCTTTGAGTTGTTTAAATCACTACTAGATGTTAGATTTATTTTTCAGAAAAAAATGCTTTTTAGTGATAATGGAGTAGAATATAAACATTCTTTTGCTACAGAGTCATACCGTTTAAAATATGTATGGGACAAGATAAAGGATAAGATGCTAAGTGAGTTCTCATATGAATTGGTATTATTTGTAAAAGATGTTATTGAGAAGGTACATTTTTATTATTGTGACTTGAAAGAAGCGTCTGATGAAAACGAACCATTTTCGTTTTTAATGATAGATATTGAAAATAAAGATAAGTATTCGAAAGATAATTCGTTCGTAATATTAAATCGCATTTATGGTGAAGCAATTAATGCGGTATGTATCAAAGACAAGTTGATTTTTAAGCATATATTGAATCAGTGTTTGAAGTCAAAGTCAAACCTAATGCAAAGGATGGCCTTAAGGGTATTAAGAAAAAGTGATGTTTATAATTCTAAAGAAAAATATTGTATATTATTAGAATGTTTTTCCTTGTACAGCGTTGATAAAAAAGAACAGATTTTTCTTTTGACGGCTAGTTTTTGGAAGGATTTAGATATTTCGGAAAAAGAATATTTTATTAATAAACTTCTGGATGTTAAAGATGAAGTATATGATTATGAGAAGTATAATTGGATTGTGTGGTTAAATAAATGTGACAAAGATAATAAAAGATTGAATTTACTAAAAAAATCATACGAAGAAAAGTATAATTTTAAACCTAGGGAATGTCCAGAATTAAATATTTTTTCAAGTGAAGTAACAATACATAGTGTCAAAACTCCAGTAGATACTGACGAAATGAAAAATATGAATGTAAATCACTTGATAGCAGATTTGATTAATGAAAAAAAATTCCCAGTAAAATTTGGATTGTTAAATACTCTTTATAATTGTGTAAAGGATGATTTTGGATGGACAGAAAAAATTATCAATAATCTTGTATCAAAAAAAATAAATGATAATGAAATTTGGAATTACTTGATAAATGGAATATGTGATAGTAATTACAAAATAGAAGAACTCTGTAATGTAGTCGGAATTTTTAATGATAATATTGATATTATTCCAAATAAGAATGCTTTAGCACGAATGGTTTTTAAAATGATTCAAAGGAATGAATATGAAAAATATTCATCGCAATACGAAGAATTAATTCTCAACTTTACAAAGAAAATATGGAGTGCAAGAAGTTTAATAGAGAACAAATCATTTGATGATGATATATGTTTAAGAACAATCAATTCAGCACAAGGAAATATACTCGATTCATGGATTCATATGGTGTCATACCATAAGGAAAAACAAATTCCAGATCAATATAAAGAACTATTCTCTGATGCATTATTATTAGAAGGTAATGAATTGGATATTTCAATTTGTATTTTGGCCGGATACTATAATTTCTTTTGGATGAGAGATCAAAAATGGAGTGAAGAATATTTACTTCCTTTTCTGACATCACATGATAAACAAAAATTTAATGATGCGTGGAGTGGGCTGGTTTATTTCTCGGGAACAATATACAGAGATACGGCGGATTATATGTCAAATGTATATTTGCAAGCAATCAAAAAGATAAAATGGTTAACTGAAGATACAAAAAACAGAATGATTGAACAGATAGTCACGTTAATTATTCATATTGTAGAAAATCCGATATGCGATTTTATTCCAGAGTTGTATGAAGCATCAGAAGAAACTGATATTGTATACTTTATAAAAGCATTAAATAGAAGACTACATAGCATGGATGCAGAAGAAAAAGTTATTTTGTGGGAAAAATGGTTGCGTATTTTTTTGCAAAATAGAAAAAGAAATATTCCAACTATACTAACAGAAAAAGAAAATCAGGAATTATGTATGATTATCGTGAATCTTAAAGAAGTGTTTTCCGAGGCTGTTGATATCATTTGTACAGGTAATGCTCCTTCGAAAATTGAGTGGTCTTTTTGGAACGAACTGAATAAAGATGAGTTTATATCAATTAATGAAGAGAGTATAGCTAAAATATTGTTATTTTTGCTATCAAGAGAATTTGATGTTGAGTATTCTTCAGAGGATATAAAGGAACTGACATGCAACTTAAAGGATATATCACAAGAAAAGAAAAAGGAAATAAGGGAAGTATTACTGAAGCATAATATTAGTCTAGAATTTTAGTGTAGAAAGGAAATTATATGGGAAATTTCTTCATAAAAAACGTTAAGAATCAAGAAATCCGTAAAGGAATTGAAAAAATGGAGAGTCAGGCATTTGCCATGAGAGGGATTCTTAACGCATTTTATGATAATATGGATAAGCTTGATTGGAGCAGAAGAAATCCGTCAACTCTTCCAGCGGATATCTTGTTCTTGGAAGGCTTTATTACAGATGATATGTATTTTGAGTTTGAACATATCGGAAGAGACTTCCTTAATCATTGTTATGACAGACTTGAAGAGTTTTCCAATGTAGCCTGGTATGAGAATTGTGATAGCAGGTTTGATGAACCGGATCAAGCTACAGATAAAAGAATTCTTAGGCTGATTTTGAATGGTTCGAAGATCAATGATGAGTATTGTATTGCTTTATTAAAATACTTATATAAAACATATTACAGGCAAGAGTACAATCAATTAAAGCGTTTTAATAAGATAACTGCAAAAGATATAGAAAATCTTAAGCCTCTTACAAATGCTGAGGATTATTGGTTTGTAGCAAGAACTTTGGTTATGAGCAGAATTCTTGGGATAGAAATGGCCGATAATTGTGTACTAATGTATATGATGCTAGATAGTTTTTATAACGAAGTGTACAAACCTCAATATGTAATACCTTCATTGGAACGTAAAGATGTTTTTGATGAGTGTAGTGAGCAGTTTGACAAATGGGTAAATGAGAATAAGCATCTTGGACCTATCAGAGCTGTTAAATTTTTACGTAAAGATCTTAAGTTTATAGAAGATTGTTTAGCTGCAGAAATGTATCCGGTAGATTATTTCTACAAAACGGTAGATGACGCAGAATACTTGGATTGGTCGATTATTAAGACTATGGAATTGTTAAAGACGCTACATCCAAAGATTGATTATTCTTTTGAAGAGGTTCAGCACTATACTGCTTTATATATGCTGGTCAACTCAATTGTTAGCATATCCGATAAGTATGATTTCCAAATGGAAATGTTATTAAAGGAAAATCCAATTGAGGTAGATGAAGAAAACAAAGTTCTGTTTAATCCGGAAAATATAATTGTGAGTAGTTTAGCAAACAAACCTAAAACAGAAGATAATGCCGTAAAAGCTCTAGCAAATGTTGCTCCAGTTAAAAGCGGAGAAATCAAAGAGGAAGAATTATTAAAAGAGATTGCTGAACTAAGAGATCGACTTAATAAAAAGGAACAGCAGTATTCTAATTTAACTAGCTTGTATAATGATGCAAAGCGCTCAAAGTTTGAGTTTGATCAGTTGTTTGAAAAGTATAATAAGGATCGTGAGGAACTTATTGCACTTCGAGAATATGCATATAAATCAAAACAGGTATATGAGAAACCATCAGAAGTATCTGTTGAGGAGATGAAGGAATTCATTAAGCAAAAAGATATTGTTGTCATTGGTGGACATACTAATTGGCTTAATAAATTGAAGGAAGAGTTTCCTAATTGGATTTTAGTTAGTACGGAAGGATTCAAACAGGTTGACGGAAAACAGCTAGAAGGACGTGACAAAGTGTATTTTTATACGGAATACATAAGTCATTCGTCATATGGTAAGTTTATTTCTGAAATAAGGAAAAAGAAGATTCCTTTTGGATACATCGGAAATCTTAACATTGAAGCCGTTACTAAACAAATATATGATGATTTAAAAGATTAATATAGAGAATTTAGTGTAAATATAATAATTTACTTAACGAATGTAACTAGGTCACTACCTTCGAGTGGTGGCCTTTTATCGTGTCCAGATTATGGTACATATAAATGTGTACAATTATAGTAGGCCACACTGCATCGAATGCGCAAGCCACTTGCCGGGTGACTGCAGCAGGCAGGATCTATTTATTACCAGGAGGTCACAGATTATGAAGAACGACATTATTTTTAAAAACAATCTTTACGACATGAGAAGAAACATGAAGCTTACTCAGGTACAGCTTGCGGAAAAAAGCGGCGTTGATGTTCAGGTTATCAGCAGGATTGAAAGAAAATCACAGAATCCTAATCTTATTTGTGCAGCTAGACTTGCCAGATATTTAGGTGTGACTGTGGACGAATTGTTTGGAGGGTTTAAGGAATTAGAGGCCTCTGAGTAGCCGGGAAATTTATTTTCCGGAATTTTGAAAATTCATCAATTTTGATGTGTACATATTCATAAAAGTATAGTATAGTATTATTTGTAACGAACATACGTTCGAACGCAAACGATCAGCTCGCCAGGGCACTACTCGCAGTGCTACGGAAAACTGGCACTTTATCTGCAAGATTTATTTCCCTTATCAAGCAGGTATTTATTGTAATAACAAGAATACTGAATAAAGGAAGTGAAACGAATATGGAAAGACTTATTGAGATTTCTTTCCGTTGCCATAAGTGTAACAAGCAGATACTTAAGTACTATGGAGGAACTACTAATCTTGTAATGAAATGTGAGAGATGTAAGAGAATACTAGACCTTAAGAAATTTACACAGGACATGATTGTAAGCAACGCGAAAGATGGAATTTTCAAGATTTAACTATGTTTGAGGAGAAAAAATTGAAGAACAGATTTAAGATTGGAGACCACGTGTATATAGTTGAATGTGGGCTGTATGCAAAAGAAGTGGTAATCGTCGGTATAGCCGGGGGATTTTATCAGATTTGTTTTACTGATAGGCAAGGTTCTCTCAGACTTAAAGAGTCCAAGCTGTATGCGACGAAAGAAGAAGCAGAGTCCGTGTGGAGTTCACACCGGGCCGCAACACAGAAGAAAATTACACAAGAGAGAAAAGGATTTCGTTCTCCTTATGCTTATGAATGGTAATTACACAAAGTTCCGTGTGATGATTGCCAGCCAAGAATCATAGCTATAAGAACGAATTAATTGTCAGAAATACAATACAATATTTCTGACATATAGAAAAGTAAATAGGCCCACCTGATAAGGGCATGCAGTTACCTTTGGTTTCTCGGTAACTGTAGGAGCACCAGAGACGCAGGGGAAAGATCAGTCAGAAGTTATTAACTTACTGGTTTTCCCTTAGCGTCTTTTTTTTCGCTATTGAAACCAACTCTGTATTTTCGTTATCAGGTGCAGAACATATGACCTTTCTGGTCTTTCCCAGAAAGGATTAAGTTATGTTATATTACGATGTTAAAGAAAGTGGAAAGAGAATGAAGGAATTAAGAAGAGCGTGTGGACACACACAGGAGACAATGTCAGAGGCACTTGGTATCAGTCTTGATGGTTACAAGCAGATTGAGAGAGGAAGAAACGGAGCAAGTATTGATACATTGATTCTGATTGCAGAAGAGCTTAACACAACTGTTGATTATCTTATTACCGGTAGAAATTGCGTAGTAGTAGAAGATGAAAACAAAGATGATTAAGGGGGGCACCACTCCCTCTTAATCATCTTAAAGTTGGGTTAAGATAAAGGAGGTTCAAGAAAGAACCTACCGCCTTTTAAAAGCGTGTGAGAAGTTTCTACTATATCAGACATGGTAAATCCGGAAATTTGCTATGAGCCAGTTGCAGTAATGCACTGTGAATCTGAAATAGTTTGCGATACCGGAAGGCATATTGATTGCCTTTGCATATACTGATGACGGTCAGAGGAAAGAAACGTTTGGATTGACTTTTGGCGTTGTTTAATCCATCATAAATGCACCAGACGTGGTGCAGCATGCATTAAGGATATTACAGGAGAGTACATTGTGGATAAGAAATTTGAGATTGGAAATAAGATTAGAGAAATAAGAATTAAGAAGAATGTTTCAGTTTTGGAACTTTCATATAGAAGCAATATCAGTACAGCTCATATTTACAAGATTGAGAATGGGCATGATGGCATAAGCATTGATACGTTATGTAAGATAGCGGATTCGCTTGGCACAGATGCCAATACGATTCTTGGTTTAGAGAAGGAAACAGTTCCTTTGGTGGATAAGCTTAATGAGCTGGATCCTGAGATGAAACAAAAGTTTGAAGCATTGTTTTGTGCAATGTTGGATCAGGCCGGTAATGGACTGGCAGTTAATTAGACAGACAGACGGTATGTCAGAGGTTTTTTAAGTTTTCCCTTTGGCATATCATATTTGATATAATTTCTCCTTTTTTTCGCAGGGGCCCAGGCAGAAGTGTCTGGGCCTTTTTGTGTGTAGGGGGGAATGGTAGAATACAAAGGAATAACTTTTTTATTGTGGTATAATAATTATTGGCGAAATATGGGGTGGCTATAAGGTGAAGCATATATAAGAAAAGAGGTTAAAATGGGTGATAAGAAAATCGCAAGTCAAGTTTTAGATTATTGGTTTGCCATAGAATTTTTAGGACAGGATTCATTTGACACGATAACTGACAGATTCAACCTGGATCGAAAATGGAAAAAATTTGATAACTCAAACAGTTTTGAAAAAAGCAAGAGAAAACAAATATCGGTTTTCGATCGTATATCGGGAGAAAAAGAAATATATAGAATAATATGTGAAAAAGCAGAAAGTGGTGAAATGCAAACGTGGGGGAATCTGACTTTTTTTGTTGGTAAAATAAAAAGACAGGTATGCATAGAAAAACTTGCAAGCGAATTTGGCGTTCACATAGACCAGGCAGAAAAAAATACTGAATACATACCTATTTTGAGTTTTCAATGTAATAATAAGGGTGAATACATTAAACATTCATTATCATTGTCTACGATTGTTTGGGCTTTGTCACAGGTTTCAGTTAGTGGAAAGAGTAAGATTTCAGATATCCTTTCGGAAAAGAACTATTTAAGTTCCATTGATGAACTTGAGAAGCAACTGTTTAATATAGATTCGGATATAAAAGAAAAAGATGATATAAGTGATAATAACGAAAATACTGATGCTGAAAATTTAACAAGTGATGATGTGGTGTTCAACCAAGATAATAAGAAAGATACTCCGAAATTTTCTGAAGAAGCCATTAGTATAGATTCTCTAAAAGTGATATTTAAAGAAATTAGAGACAGATATCAGAAATATATTTGCGAAAATAGTTTTGAAGAAGAAATAGGAGTTAAGTACCAACTCTTTAAGAATTCTGAATCAAAAGATAGATATGATGATGACAATTATATGGGGCTAAGCCGTAATTTCTTTTCATCGGATTTAAAAATGGTTAAGGATTTTATTGAAAATGAAAAATTTGATTTCAATAAAGATATGTTATCAGATATTGTATCTTATATTTGCGCTCCGCATGATAATTTGGAAGAAAAAAAGAGATATGATTTCGTTAATCCAAAAACAGAAGAAGATTTGTTTAATGAATTTTCGGAAATATTAAATATAAAAAACGCGCCTGTTGGCAAATGGCCATCAAGGTATATGCCGGCTCTTATGCAACAGGTGGCAATTAATTTTGCAATTTCAAATAAATCCAGAGGTATATTTGGAGAGAATGGTAAAATTTTTTCAGTAAATGGTCCTCCGGGTACAGGAAAGACAACACTCCTCAAAGAAATTATAGCAAATGACATTGTCGAAAAAGCAGTGTTTCTTAGTCAATACGAGAAACCGGATGAGGCTTTTGTTGAGGTAAGATTTAAGAATAGTGGATTGGATGGAGGATATTTAAAAAATTATCCAGGATGGTATGAGTTTAAAGATGAACGTATAAAAAACTATGGCGTGCTGGTGACATCTAGCAATAATGCTGCAGTCGAGAATATAACCGCCGAACTGCCTATGGAAGATGGTATTGCAAATAATCTTAAAGCAAATATGAACGCGGATAGTAAAGATAGTGTTGAGTTTCAAGACAGACTGAACGAAATACGAAGAATGTTTTCACCAGATGAAGCTGAAGAGAAAATAGAAATATATAATAAGGACAGTAAATGTTATAATGAATATCCTGAAATATATTTTACACATTATGCAAAGAATCTTCTTGGCGATGATAAGGAACAAGCCAAAGCATGGGGATTGGTTGCTGCTCCGCTCGGAAGAAAATCAAATATAAATAAATTTTATTATGATGTCTTAAATCCTATATTTCGAGATTTTTTGCTGTCAAATAGTACTATAGAAAATAGAATACCTAGATACACAAAAGCGAGAGAATTATTTTGCAAACAATACGAAAAAGTAAAAGAAATTCAATCTAAACTTATAGAGTATGGAGATTCAGTTTATGATGCTCATAAAGCAACAATTATATGTGAGAAGAAAGAGGAAGAAAGGGAAAAAATAGAAGAAGAAGTAAGGGCACTGATGCCTGGAGTGGATAATGATATTAGCATTAAAGAAAAGTGCCACGATATAGAAGAGGAAAAATATCGAGAAATAGAGGCTGAGTGTAAAGAACTAGAGCAGAGAATTATACCACTTAAGCAAAAAATAAAAGAAGCTAAAGATTGGGAAATTGAATGTCGTAAACAGGCATCGGAGGCTGAAAATTCTGTGTCAATCCTTACTAAATTATTTAGAAAAGGCAAGTATAATGCAGCTATTGAATTGGCGCGGACGTACAAAGCCAGGGCACAAGAATGTTTTGAAGAGGCAGAGTCTATAAACAGTCTTTTGGAAGATAAAAAAGCTCTTTATGATAAAGCTGTATCAGATAAAAATGATAAGTTTAAGAAGATAGAGGATATTCAAAAAGAGATTGAGGACTTAAAAAATAAAAGAGAAGAATTACAGAAAAAAGTAATACAAATAAAAGAAGATGTTGAAAATGAGAAAGCCTCGTTAAAAGAAAAACAGAAAAAAAGAGACATGGTTGTTTCGAAATTTGTTTCTGCGGGAGAAATGAGTACAGGGGAAATATTGGATGAAGATTTCATAAAAAAAGTGCTATCAAAAGATGAAGAAACATCGACATTGGCACAGATAGCTAATCCGTGGTCGACTGAGAAATACAATCTAGAGAGGGAAAAACTTTTTTATTACGCATTAAAAATGACAAAAGAGTTTGTGCTTAGTTCACAGTCATGCAGAAGAAATATTTGTATTCTTGGTCATTATTGGGGATTAAAAACTGAGTCGGGTTTGGAAAAGATTGTTTTTAAAGCGAGAGACAAAGAAGATATGGTGGGGGCATTGTTTAATACGTTATTTTTGATAACGCCCGTCATTTCATCTACGTTTGCATCGGTGGGAAGAATGCTTAGAGATATTAAAAAACCCGGAGTAATTGGAACACTTATAATTGATGAGGCGGGGCAAGCACAACCACAGATGGCAGTTGGTGCATTGTTCAGGTCTAAGAAGGCTATTATTGTTGGAGATCCTAAGCAGGTCGAACCTGTTGTTACTGACGAATTGAAACTTCTTAAAGAGTCATATAAAGAGCCTGTGTATTGTAATTATAAGGATAAGACTCTTTCAGTCCAAAGTTGTGCCGATATATTAAATCATTTTGGAACTTTTTTTGAGAATGGAACAGACTATCCAGAGTGGGTTGGATGTCCTCTTATTGTTCATAGAAGGTGTGTTTCTCCGATGTACGAGATTTCCAACAGAATTTCTTATAATGGAATTATGAAACAACAGACTCTGCCACCTTCTCAAGAGAAAATTGAAAGATTTATATTAAAACATTCACAGTGGATTAATGTTCCTGGTTCTGAAAACGGAAATGGAGATCATTATGTTTCAAAGCAAGGCGAAATAGTTTGCAAATTAGTTGATAAGGCTTTTGATAAGTCTGAAGAGCCTAGTTTGTTTATTATCACGCCGTTTACTACGGTTGCAAATGGGATTAAAAACGATCTTAAGAAATATGCTGAAAAGAATAAAGAGTCTTCGCTGGCGAAAAGCAAAAAAATGAATGACTGGCTATATTCCAATATTGGTACAGTGCATACATTTCAAGGAAAAGAGGCCAATGAAGTCATATTTATGCTTGGTTGCGATGAGTCTATAAAGGGCGGTTACGCTGTCAGAGGATTTGTTAACAGCAATATTGTAAATGTGGCTGTTACTCGAGCTAAGTATCGTCTCTATATTGTTGGTAATATCAAAGTATGGAGAAACAATCAGTATGTTAGAGAAGTAAAGAATATAATAGATATATTGCCGATAGAAAAAATAGTACAGATTGAATGTGAGGAAAAATCTGAAGAAAACAATGTGGCGTTACTAAATCAAGCATATCAATTACCACGAGCAACTTCATTTATTTCAGGCAGTTGGGAAAACGAAGATGGTAATAATGAATATGAAATAGAAACAGATGATTTTGTGGTTTCGTTAGACGAAGCAAATTTTCTTTGTAAAGATCTTAGTGATGAACAGTATCGTGAGTTTGGTTTTGACTCAAAAGCAAGCTTTGATAAATTGCCTATTGGAGTAAAGAAAAATCTTCTTATGGCGATGAAACTATTCTATGCTTTTAAACCGATATACGCTATTTCGAGTGATTTGGATGCATCATGCTGTGGAATATTGTTCTGCAAGGCGATGGAATTGCATTTACGAAATAATTTTGCAGAGGGGCTAAAAGTAAGATTTCCAGATTTTAGTATTAGAAGCGCATCTAGACAAAATATAAATTTGCAGGAAGCATCTGATAATGATTTTATGATAGGGACTGTGCAGTATATCTTAAAAAATAATATTAACGAAATAAGTAACTACATAGTGAATAAGGGAAAATCAGAATACTCCGTTTTATGGTGGGATTCTTTTAATGAAAAACTAAGAAAGTTCGGCCAAGAGCGTAATAAGTGTTGTCATTCGCAATTTTTTAACTGGACAGATATGAGAAAAATGATTGGTTATGAATTCACAGAATATGGAAGTGATAACAGCGACGTTATTGTTGGGGGAATATTTCATGAGAGTGAAGTGGGGAAAAAACTTAACAACTGATTCAGATTACTATTATATTTAGGGCTGATTGTTCTATCTGTAAGGGCATTACGATATTTCGTGATGCCCTTTTATTGTGGATAGATTTTAAAGAAATTTCAGTTGTGGTTACAATAATAGCTTTTCATATGCCTCTTTATAAAATTCAATGAACTTTTTCTTCATAGAATCGGGTTTTATATCGTTTATTAATGAACCAAACGGTTTGAAATAATTTTCGAACTGATATTCAGTGCAGTTAAATGTGCAGATTATCTCGTTGGTCTGCTCTTTTTTAGAGATAGATGTATACTGGGGCCGTTTTGCAAAGATGCTTTTATACATATTATAGCCTTTTGGGGAAAATACAACTGTAAATTCTTTTTTCTCGTCGAGAAGATATTCTATATCACCATTTCTAATACAAGTATCTAGAGCTTTTTTATCATCGTATGATAAAGATAATTGTTTGTTTGAATAGCCAACTGTGATTCGATCTATTCGGAAGGAACATAGTTTTTCTGTTGATGGGTGATTGCAATCGTATGGCAAGGATTTCCCGATAACGTAATAATACATTCCCATGTTGTCAGTTGCAATTTTATAAGGGATAAAATAAAATTGGTTCCCGTTTGCATGAGTAATATTTCGAGTTGCCCCGGAAGAAATGCATTCGTTTAATTCAGTTATTGAGTCGATGAAAATAATTGTTTCTCTTTTTGAAAATGGCAATGATGCATATTCTTCTAAAATAGAATTAATATATTTTCCTACTCGATTGTTAAAAAAATCTGATGTGTGAGAATTGGACAAGGAAGTTAATAGAATATACAGACTTTTTACGATGGTAAATGATGTATTAACTTTTTCTTCTATATTATTGCAAGGATAATCCTTGTATTTTTTGACTATTAAATTGGATATTTCAAAATTATTCTTATTCAGTTTGATTTCGCGTTCATATATAGCTTGTAAATTACATGGATAAAAGTCGAATGGCAAATAATGACAGTTTTGGATTATTCTGTTTAAAAAACCGTTAAAGGATTTGATGGTTTCGCTATATTCAAATCTTCTAAAGTCGCTCTCAATAATAGAATATGCTAATGGGCTTATGCCAATATGCTGTTTATTATCGCTAAAATCACTATCAAAAGTTTTCATATACACCTCCATAATTGCTAAAAAAGGAATAAAACATAATATATAAATAGCATAAATAATGAATTTATTCAATAAAAAGAGGAATAAAATAATAATTGCCTTATCAGTTTTTTATTCTATAAATCTTGTTTAGAATTATATTCAGTTAAATACCTGTTGCTGACAACAAACTGTAATGTGTGGCAACATTTTTGAATGTATTAAAGAAGATAATATCAGAATGAAGAGGAGAAAAGGAATTATGGGTTTTATTAAAAATATGGATTATGAAGAAAAAAGAAATTTTAGAACTGCAATCATTTCGATTGTAATGATGATTACTATTTTTGCCGGTGAAGTATGGGCGTATAATGAAATAAATATGTTGGACTACACGTGGAAAATGACAGGGAAAAGTCCGTGGATGACTTTTGTGGCAACTGTCTTTGTTGCAATAATAGGGTTGATGATTGCGTACATTTATGGATGTATTCCTTCGGGATGGCGCATTTCCAAGGATAAGATGCCTCATTTGGATGGATGGATTCTTATTATGCCAATAATGCATTGGATTATATTGGGTTATTTTAAGTTTGTATTAAGGGTTGTGCTCTCTTTATTCTGGGGAGTGCTTTCTTTTCCCGGATATTTGCTTGGAAGTAAATTTCCTAAACTTAAAAATAAGAAACTGTGTGGGGCATGTACGATAATTGTATTTGTTGCCTTTGGTATGTTTGTTAGTGCGGTTGATAAGCTTACTGAAAATGCGTTTGTTTCAAATGAAGAGAAGATGCGTATTAATTATGAAAAACAAGTAGAAATAGATAACTATTTTACAAAATAATGAGATAAGCTGCAGTGGTAATTATCATGTCTTTTAAGGAGGCATCATTATGGATGGTCAGGAGTTGAAGGAATTAGAGAAAGTTATCGTATGTTCCTATAAACACGGTTTGAGTGATATAATAAAAGGACGTGTTAGAACGACAAAAGTAAATCCAATACTAGATAAAAACAATTTAAAAGGAATAGCTTCGCAAATATTACCGATCGTGCTACAGTTAGAAGATAAAAGTACAAATTGGGTAAAAGAAGACTGTGCGGTAATGAATGCTAAGAGTGTGATTCGGCAGTATGGTCATATAAAGCGAAGAAATCCGGAAATCATACCTGCGTGGATGGAACAAAAAATCTATTGGATGATTCGTATTCTTTCCGGTGTGGAGGAGAGAAAGATTAGGGAATTAGAGCAATCAGGCATAACTCTTAAGGCGTGGGAAGTGAACGTAATATTGTTTAAAGATTCAAAATATAGAAAAGTTTTAAATACGAATTTAAACAATATAATAAAGAAAGAATACTTTTCGGGAATGAAGAACGGCAGAGATTATAAACATGCCGATACCGTGGAAGATTATGCTGAACTAAATAAGGAATTGATTATGAGTTCATCAAAGTTGGGTGTGGATGACTGACGAATAAAAAAGATTATATAATTAGCCCTTGAATAATTGTCTGCCAACAATTATAATGTAATTATAGGAGGCTGAACTTATGGCAAAAGTTGGAAGACCTAAATTGGAAGACCCAAAGAATCAGAGAGTAACAGTTCGTTTTACGGACGAAGAGATGAAAAGATTAACAGAATATGCTAAAAGAAATTCATTGAAATTGTCAGAAGCAATTAAGATAAGTTTGGATAGCATAATAAATCAAAAGGCTGAATAAAAGCTTGTATCAATAGAAAGGTGGGATTTTAGTGACAACAGCGAGTACAAAAAGTGGAAAGATTGTTAATGTAATCACTGATGCGGACAAAGATTATAATCTTACGGAATCTGATGCGGAAATGGATGCAAGAGCAGTTGAAGCAGTAAAAGTTGCAATTGAAAAAGCAAGATTCTGCAAAAAACCGATTGCAAAATACGATGATGAAAAAAAGGCAGCCTATATAGAATATGCAAACGGAGAAAAGAAGTATGCAGAATAGAAAACCGATGATTCTTGTACTGGCAGGACCAAATGGTTCCGGGAAAAGTACAATTACTAATTTCTTTGAAAAAGTTGGAAGATATACTAATGCAGATGATATTGTAATGACAACCGGCATGGATAATATGGAAGCTGCAATATTAGTTGACAAAATGCGTTATGAATCTATTGCAAAAAAAGAGGATTTCACATTTGAGACAGTTCTATCTTCAAATTATAAGATGGATATTCTTAGAAAAGCAAAGGATGAAGGATATTTCATAAAATGCGTATTTGTCTTAACTGTGGATCCGAAGATTAATATCACCAGAATAGAATCGAGAGTTGCATTAGGTGGTCATAACGTTGAAAGTGATAAAGTAATATCAAGATATTACAAATCTATTGATAATATAAAAGAGTTGTTGGAAATATGTGATATTATGCATGTTTACGATAATACACAGCAACCTCAGAGAATTATCAGAAAGCATAAGGAGGAATTAACTATTTATCCAAATAAGTATTGGAGTGAAGAGGATATACTAAATTTAATGTAGTCAGCGTTATAGTGACACCAATTACCAACGTGAAGTCGTTTTGCAGTCAGTTTCTTCTATTATGTATAGAAGAAAGACTTCGATATGAAGTCAATATGAAGTCAGGACGGCGATTAATGAGATAAAATGTGGTCAAAATAACCACTAAATATATAAAAAGGTGAGCAGAGATGCAGATATGCAAGCTGTAAGCCACTTAGTTTTATCGAGATGGAATAGTTCCAAAAGATAAAAATATAGTCCACAAGCCCTTTAGATAAAGGGTTTGTGGTTTTTTTATTGTCGCCAGTGACAATAAAATGACAATAAAGATTACTATTTTTTTCTGAAAAACTGTTATTGACAGTTCAAAAACGAACTAAAAACCATCCCTTTTTATTCATCTTAGATACAAAAAGACCCTGCGGTGACACCGCAAGGTTATGTTAAAAGATAAAAGAATCGTTATTAGTGATTGTCTTTTTTGAGTTTCTTTTAATCTCCTTTTCGATGGAGTCCAAAAAGGTTAGGATTTCAGACATTATTTTAATTACAAATATAGATTCCGTTTTATCAAGAATATTATTGGTATGAGCATAGCTTTGCGTATTTCGTACTGTGTTGTATTTTTCAAATATGGAAATACATGCTTTAAGAGCTTGAATTGAAAACTCTGACTCAATAATATTATCTGTTTTATATTTTTTGATTAACATGCCTAATAAGCTGTGCAAAGGTAATTTGTTACCTTTATCATCCATAATGGAAATTGAATAAGACTCACACAAATTTTGCAAGTATTTAACCGAATATGTATGTAGTCGATCTAAAACCAATTCAGGAGCGTTATATTCTAAAGATTTTATAATATCAGATTTAAGAGTGTCTAGTGTATCGTCCTGAGAAGTCGGAAGTTCAATTTGATTGAAGTCAGATTTTGTTTTATTAAATTTATCTTTTAGTTCAGTTATTTTTTTGGAATGATATTCTGATAGCTTGTTATGTTTTAAATAATAATCCTCACAATAATTAAGAAGATTGAGCATTAGTGTTGCAACAACAAAATCGCTTTCATCAGACATTATTTGACGAAGTTTATTGGCCTTTGAGCAGTATTCTTTATAATTTGTGTCGGTATAAATATCAATATTTACAGAATCCTTAACAAACGATTGGAAACTGGAGTTGCTAAAGTCGAGAACATAACCAGATTTCATATCAAACAATTCTTCTATTACTTGTTTATCATTTACATTCAAATTTGCCATATATTTAATCCTTCAAATTAGCTTTCCTAAATCTCTTCTTTGCATCAGAGATACTCTTATCTACTTCTATTGCTTTTTCATTCTCTGCTTCCATTAAGAAGTCAGCTGTATCCGTTCCGAAACT
>JAILRH010000137.1 GCA_024698345.1 Lachnospiraceae bacterium
AACCCTAAAAAAAAAAGAATTGAATTTTTTAAAAAAAGTTATTGAAAAAATGCATTTTTTATGGTTAAATAGGTAATTGACTACGTTTATTCTTACATAAGATGGTAAAGATGTTTTACTATAAATTGAAAAGGAGGTGCCTCAATATGAAGATGACATTTCAGCCAAAGAAAAGACAGAGATCAAAAGTTCATGGTTTTAGAAAGAGAATGAGAACAGCTGGTGGAAGAAAAGTTCTTGCAGCTAGAAGAGCAAAAGGAAGAAAGAAATTATCAGCTTAAGGTCGCATTCTAATGTGACCTTTTCTTACGTTTAAAACGGTGGAGCATTTATGAGTAATTATGAATCTTTAAAAAAGAATCAGAATTTCCAGAAAGTATATGCTTTAGGAAAGTCAAAAGCAAATAAATATTTAATTATGTATGTTTTGGAAAATAATTTAAGCAAAAACAGATTAGGTATTCAGGTAAGTAAAAAAGTAGGAAATAGCGTAGTAAGACATCGCCTAACCCGCTTAATTAGAGAAAGCTACAGATTAAATAAGGAAATGTTCAATAGTGGTTTGGACATTGTCGTAATTGCACGACCGGGTGCAAAAGACAGAACATATCAGGAGATTGAGAGTGCATTGATGCACTTGGGAAAACTCCAAAAGATTCTGGTGGGTTGCAAATAGTAGTTTTGTAGAAGAATCAGAATCATGTAACTAATTCATAAAGCTTTTCGCAAATGGATTGAAGAATATGAGAAAATTGATACTTTTATTAAAAGGAATAAGAAGTTTTTTTACTTTCATATTAATAAAGATGGTTCGATTTTATCAGGTGTTTATTTCTCCGTTAAAGAGGGGAAAAACATGCAGATATATTCCAACCTGTTCTCAGTATGCGATAGAAGCTTTACAAAAATATGGGCCAATAAAGGGAACATTTTTGGCAGTGAAAAGAATACTTCGCTGTAATCCTTTTAGCAAAGGAGGATTCGACCCTGTTCCATAGAGGAGGTTTCATTGGGTAGTATTATTAATTTTTTAGCTACGATTCTGGGTTATGTTTTTGATTTAATTTACAGAATTCTTGCTGTAGCGGGAATCCACAATATGGCATTGTGTATTTTTTTATTTACAGTAATTGTTCGTTTATTAATGTTACCTAGTACCATTAAACAGCAGAAGTTTACCAGGCTTAATAGTATTATGCAGCCTGAAATTAAGGAAATACAGAAGAAATATAAAGATAAGAAGTCACAGGCTGATCAGCTTGACATGCAGGAAGACTTAAGAAAGGTATATGATAAGTATGGTGTATCTCCTTCCGGTAGTTGTTTGCAAATGATTATTACAATGGCTATTTTATTCCCATTGTATCAGGTAATCAGAAGAATTGATGAATTTGTACCTTCCGTTGCAAAACTGTACAAAAACAAAGAAGCAAATGCAGCGATTATTAAAGAACTAAATAAGTTCTTTATTTTTAAGATTGATCAGACGCCGAAGGAATACTTTGCGGCACATCAGTCTGAAGGTATGGCAGTCGCTTTGATAATTGCTTTAATTATTCCGGTTGTGGCTGGATTACTTCAGTTTTTAACTGTTCATATTACTACAAAAATGAATCAGGCAAGTATGGATGACAATCCAATGGCAGGTTCATTAAAAATAATGAATACGATTATGCCAATATTTTCAGCATATCTTTGTTGGACATTTGATGTCAGTATTGGTATTTACTGGGTGACCGGTTCATTGATTACAATGGTAATTCAGTTTATTGTAAATCATCATCTTTCTAAGATTGATGTGGACACAATTATTGAGGAAAATAAAGAAAAAGCTGCTTTAAAAGCTGCAAAGAGAAAAGAAAAGCAGGGAATTTATCGGGAAAAGATTTTAGAAGCATCTAAAACAAATGCCAGAAATATTTCTTCTAATTCAGGAATGAGTGCTGCTGAAAAAGAAGAAAAAATCAGAAGAGCTAAAGAAGCAATGGAAAAGAAACAAGGTGGTCTTGCATCAAAGGCAAATCTTGTAAGTGATTATAATAAGAGAAATGATAAATAATCAGAGGTAAAAGATGGAATTTAAAGAATATCAAGGAAAAAGTGTTGAAGAAGCAATAACAAATGCTTGTGTTGAATTAGGTTTAACAACAGATCAGTTAAATTATGAAGTTGTTGAAAAAGGAAGCAGTGGTTTTTTAGGACTTGGAAGTAAGCCAGCAGTAATTAAGGCTAGAAAAAACCAGTCAGTAAAAGATATCGCTGAAGAATTTTTAGCTTCTGTTTTATCAGCAATGGATATTACAGCAAAAATCAATATTGATATTGAAGAAAAAGAAAAAGAAAACATTATTAATGTTGATATCATCGGCGATGATATGGGAATTTTGATTGGTAAGAGAGGTCAGACATTAGATTCTCTTCAGTATCTAACTTCACACGATTGTATTTTTCTGATTCCTTATTAACAACAAGGCTTACA
>JAILRH010000106.1 GCA_024698345.1 Lachnospiraceae bacterium
GCGTTTTTACAAGGGAACTTATTTTCCTTTAGCATTTTTATGATAGGATGGGGAATTGTAGTTCAATCTGTATTTGTGAGGACTATAAAAACTACTGAACAACGTATAAGACCAATTCTTGTTGGAAGTGTTTTCTTAGCATTTAATATTATATCCTTTTTTTCAAGTTTTTTTGTTTTGTCGGCTCCTTGGGAAACAATGGTTTGGGCATCAATTCTTCCAATGCTGATTAAAATACGAAATAAAAGAGAAAACTAACAATATAGGTAGGAACGGAGGTTTATTGGGTTGTATTTCACTATATGTATTCCAGCATATAACCGTGGCTATGTCATTACAAGGGCTTTAGATAGTATTCGTACTCAGAGGTTTGCATCATATGAAGTTTTAATTATAGATGATGGTTCAACTGACAATACGAAAGATATAGTATATGGATATATAAATGAGTATGAATTGTCAGACAAGTTTTTTTACTGTTATAAGCCAAACGGTGGAAAACACTCCGCCCTGAATATTGGAATTGAAAAGGCAAAAGGGGAATTTTTTCTCATTCTTGATTCTGATGATTGGCTTACTGAAGAAGCACTTGAAAAGATGCATAATCTTTGTCAGACGATTGAAGATGATGATTCTTTCTGCGGAATTATGGGAAGAATGCAAGAACTGGACAGCGGTAAAATTGAAGGATCGCTTTTTGATATGTCCAATCCGATTTCTTCATATTTTGATTTTCACTTTACTATGAAAAAAGAAGGTAAGAGATTCAATTGCTGTGAAGCAAATAAGACGGCCTTACTGAAACAGTACAGATTCCCGGAACAGGAGGGCATGAAATTCGTACCGGAAGCCTGGCTGTTTGATCAGATTGGTGTAAAATATAAGTTACTTTTAACTAACGATGTTTATCGTTATTCCGAATATTTGCCTGATGGCATGAATGCCGACAAATCCTTTAAGGTTAAACACAATATTGGCTTTTTGTATCATTACATATCAAGACTTGAAAATGTCTTACCAAATGCGAAGATGGATACTAAGACAAAGATAAAGCTTGAATCCATCGCATGGTTGCAATACTGGAATTGTGTAAGCATTGATAATGAAAGTAAAGGCCCAAGAGTAAAAAAGATTTCAGCTTTGGGACATTTTGCACATTTGGGATTCCCATACGTAAATTTGATTTTAAGAAAAAAGTTTGATAGGTGATTGTGCTGTGAGAAAAATTCAGTATACAGTATATAAACAAGAAACAGGAAGCGCAGGAGGAAAGGCAAAAAATGACTGCTATGATATATTGTTAAAGTGTGGCTTCCTTCCCTCCTATAGAAGCTCGGACAATAGAACTATCAGGATAATACGTCAGTATATTTCTATTTTGGGATTTAGAGGGGATGATATTCTTGTAGTTCAATATCCTACTGTTAGTCAGCAATTGATGCCTTCACTACTTAGGAAACTTGAGGAAGTGAAATGTTCGATTGGTATCATTCATGACATACCAGCTTTTCAAGGAATGGGTGGGAAGCTTGAAGAACAGATAGATGAGTTAAACCATTTCAAGTTTTTAATTGCCCACAATAATTATATGATAAAAAAACTTGAAGAGTGCGGATGCAGGTCAAGAATGGTATCTTTAGATGCGTTTGATTATTTGCATGATATCGATCACTCCGTGCAAGACCATAACTATGATGGAACAATAGTTGTGGCTGGTAATCTTGATAAGAGCAAATATCTAAAACATATCAATAAAATCAAAAGGTACAGATTTAATCTGTATGGAATAAAGAAAGTAATTGATTTTACAGGTATTCCTAACGCAGAATATCTCGGACTTTTACCATCAAATGAAATCCAATATTTATTGCGAGGTAGCTATGGATTAGTATGGGATGGAGATTCTATAGAGACATGTTCTGATATTCATGGCGAATATCTAAAAATTAATAATCCCCACAAGATGTCTTTGTATTTAGCAGCTGGCATACCTATAATAACTTGGAAGAAAGCAGCCATTGCGGATTTTGTAATAAAAAACGGAGGGGGTGTTGTAGTTGACTCATTAGAAGATCTTAATTACATAGATTTATCAAAAAGCTACAGTGAATTTAAGCGTAACGCTGAGATAATAAAAAAGCGTATAGCTGCCGGAGAATACTTAAAAAGAGCTATTCGAGAGATTGAAGCAAAAATATATTAATGGAGGTTATACATGCCATATTTTACTATATGTATTCCAACATACAATAGAGGCTATATCATTCACAGGGCACTCAACAGTATTGAATCTCAACTTTTTAGAGACTTTGAGGTGCTTATTATTGATGATGGATCATTAGATGAAACGGATATGATAGTTAGAAAGTGGATTGAAAAAAATCGTGGGGGGTACATATAAGTATATAAAAAAGGAAAATGTTGGAAAGCATACTGCACTAAATAAAGGACTTGAAATTGCTCAAGGCGAGTTCTTTGTTATTCTTGATTCTGATGACTGGTTTGCAGATACCGCATTGCAGAAAATGCACGATATTTGTCTATCAATTGAAAATGACGATGCTTTTTGTGG
>JAILRH010000216.1 GCA_024698345.1 Lachnospiraceae bacterium
CAGTTATCATTTGAATTGTATTTATATTTCACCGTTAACATTCAGTCCTTCATTTTCGATTAATTTGACAAAATTATCCGGAAGCGGCGCATTGAAAGTTTTGTCTGACAGGTAGTCTAGAGCACCATCAACTTTGTGAAAATCAAGTTCGTATGAATGTAATAACTGACTTGTAATATTATACTTTTCTTTAAACAAGTTGTTGATTTGTCTGTTTCCATATTTGTAATCACCTATAATCGGGTGATTTATACTTGAAAGATGAGCTCTGATCTGATGAGGCTTTCCGGTTATGAGTTTTACCTTGAGAAGAGTAAGAGCACCATTTGATATAATCGGAATATATTTTGTTTTTATATAATCAGATTCATCTTTTGAAGTGGCACTTTTGCTGTTGGAAATCTTGACTTTGTTTGTCTTCGAATCTTTTGTCAGATATCCGTCAATTTGTTTCGTATCTGTAATCTTTCCTGATACTACACAGAGATAATATTTGTCGATAAGTCTGTTCTTTAATAAATCAGACATAACCTGAAGACCTGCAAGTGATACTCCCGCAATAATAAGACCGGTTGTATTTCGGTCAAGTCGGTTACAAACTGACGGTTTAAAGGAAACCATCTCTTCTTCCGTTAAGCGTTGATTTTTTAGAAGATAACCAATCATATATTCGTTTAATGAAATGTCCTTAGCCGTTGCTTTTTGGCTAAGCATATTTGCCGGTTTGTTAATCAAGAGAATGTTTTCATCTTCATAAACTATATCAAGACTGGTACAAGGATAACTGTTAGTTGTTTTAGACGAAAATTTGTTGTAGGTGTCATCAGACAAAAAAATTTTTATGATGTCACCTACAACTAACTTTTCATTGCCACCGGCTTTTTTGTTGTTGAGAGTAATGTTCTTTTTTCTCAACATCTTATATATAAAGCTTGATGGCGCATTGTTTAAATATTTTTGAAGAAGCTTGTCAAAGCGCTGACCAGCCTCATTTGATGATACAATTATTTCTTTCATTATAAAACCTGTATAGAGAATAAATTTATTTTTGTTTTTTATATAAAAAGTAAACAAGATTTATAAGCGGTCTATGTGGCATTACCTTTGTTGCATAATTGAATGCTTTGATTGGAAGCCCGTAAACCGAAATCTGTTTCTTATAAATACTGTCTTCAACAGCTTTCTTTACAACATCTCGTGGTTGAGCCATAACATATTTTTTGAGTTTAAGTTTCTTTCCATAAGTTTCAGCCTTTGTGAAAAATGCTGTGTCTACAGGTCCCGGACATACTGCCGTAACATAGATATCTCTGTCTTTAAGTTCAGCATTAAGTGCTCTTGAAAAACTGAGAACATAACATTTTGAAGCACAATAAACAGCAAAATATGGCTGCGGAAGAAATGCACCTGATGATGCAACGTTGATTATACGTGAGTTCTTGCTCATAAATGGAATACAATCGTAAGTCAATGATGTGAGAGCTCGGCAGTTTACATCGATCATTCCCATATTGTCATTGTATGAGATGTCCTCAAACTTACCAATCATTCCGTATCCTGCACAGTTAATGAGCATTTTGATTTGAACCTGTTCATGATATAATTGCTTCATTACTTTTTTGAGTTCTGTACGCTCATTTAAATCGCACTCAAAAATCTTACAAGGAGTTCTCATGGCTTTCTTTACTTCTTTTAGTTTTTCGGTATTTCTACCAATCAACCAGAACTCATTTATAGTGTTCAATTTTTTATCCAGCAGAAAAGCAAATTCTTTTCCCATTCCTGATGTAGCGCCGGTGATAATTACAATTCTTTTCATAACTCTTCTCCTTTCAAAAAATCAATTCTTCAAGTCGCTTGTATCTTCGGGTTGTAGATTTCAATGGTTATTTTTAACACTTCAAATTGTCTATTTCTGATTGTGTCAATTTTCGAAAACATCCGATTTCTAAGTTTTCATCAAGTATAAGATTCTTCATACTTAAACGTTTAAGATATATCACTTTCATATTTTGGGAAAGAAACATCTTCTTTATCTGATGAAATCTGCCTTCATGAATAGTCACCCTTACCTCTGATATATCATCGGAATTTATTATTTCAAGTCTTGCAGGCTTTGTAAGATAATCCTCGTCAATAATTACTCCTTTTGCAAAAGCATCTGCAGTTGCAAAAGTCACAACACCTTCAACTCTTACAAAGTAAGTTTTGTCAACATGTTTGCCGGGGGCTAAGAGATTGTGAGCAAGTGCACCATCATCAGTAATAAGCATCAGACCTTCTGTATCCTTATCAAGTCTTCCTACAGGAAATAAATTCCTGTTTGGAGAATTGATAATATCCATTACTGTCTTGCATGTATTATCTTTAGTTGCACTCACAACCCCGGCAGGTTTATTGAACATAATATATTCATAGCGGGAATAATTTATAATATTTCCATCAAGTGTAACGATATCCTGATTCTCATCAATTTTGATATCAGAACTTGTGGCCTTTTTGTCATTTATAAATACACGGCCCCTCTTTATCATTTTTTTTGCTTCGCTTCTGGTGGCTGTATGAGTGGCCACCAGAAATTTGTCTAATCTCATCATATCTGTAATTTACAATATGTATGTAATTGAAATATAAGTGTGTTAACAACTACTCTACACATGCAATTAATTCAACTTCACAAAGTACACCCTTTGGTAAATCCTTAACTGCAACACAGCTTCTTGCCGGTTTTTCAGTGAAATACTTTGCATATACTTCGTTAAATGCTGTAAAATCATTCATGTCCGCAAGGAAACAGAGAGTTTTTACAGTCTTCTCATATGATGAACCTGCTTCTGTAAGAATTGCTCCTAAATTCTTCATGACCTGCTCAGTTTGTTCTGTAATGTTACTGCCTTTAACTTCTCCTGTTGCAGGGTCAAGTGGTATCTGTCCGGAAGAAAATAAAAGTCCGTTGATAACTATTCCCTGTGAGTATGGTCCAATTGCTGCAGGTGCATTTTTTGTTGCTATTTTGTTCATGTTTCGTACCTCACTTTTCTAATTATTTATAAAGTTAATTTTATCATTTTATATTGTATTAATCAACTTAATGCAAATATGATTATCCCTGATTACACTCTTTCAAAAACTGCATAATCTTCTCATAGTTTTCAGGAATATGTGGAAACACACATTTCGAGCAATCCTTAATTTTTCTATCCCCTTTGTCTACAAAAGATGGATTGCCAAGGCACTTTTCCCTACTATACATTGGACAGTAACAGAACATGCAGTTAAAATCCTTTAATCCTTTATGACATGGGAAGTATTTGCAATCTCGATTTTCAAAAAACTTATATGAATTTTCCATTTTCGTTTAATTCAGTAATATCCTTTCCGAAATAGTGTGCTCTTACTTCTGCAAGAAGAATATCAATAGAATCAAAAGTATTTTTGTCATTGGATGAATTGTCAATTGTGTGGTCCGTGTTATTTCTGTATTCTTCTTCACTGAGCTGGTTGCTAATAATTTCCAAAGACTTTTGTCTGGAATAGTTTCTGCTTTCGTAGAGACGTTTTATTCTTGTTTCCAGTTTACAGTATACATACCATATTTCATCGCATATTTCATTGTACCCGTCTTCTATCAGAAGGGCTGCTTCAATAACAATAAGATTATTATCTTTATTCTCATCAATAGTTTTGACTATGAATTCTTTAACTAGAGGATGAATAATGGAATTGAGTATATTAAGTTTAGTGTCATCATTAAAAACTATGGATGAAAGTTGTCTTCTATCAAAAGATTTGTCCGGCAACAAATTGAGTTCCGGAAAATTCTTTAATATAGCATCATATCCCGGGGTGCCCGGCAGTGATAAATCAAAAGCCACCTTATCCGCTTCGATAATCAGCGCGTTATATTTATCTTTCAAATATTGGAGTACCGTTGATTTTCCGCTTCCAACTCCTCCTGTGATTCCTAAAACCATGTCAATCTCCTAATATTTATTTAATGAGCTTCAAACCAGTTACTTCCGATTTCCATTCCTATTTCTAAATTGACTTTCAAAGAAGCTGCATTTTTCATTTCATGATTTAATATTTCTTTTACAATATCAATCTCAGAATTATGTGCTTCAACTAATAACTCATCGTGAACCTGTAACACTATTCTGGACTTTAGATTTTTTTCTTTTAATTTTCTGAATACATTTAATGCCGCTATTTTCATAATATCTGCAGCAGTACCCTGAATCGGAGAATTCATAGCAATTCTCTCGCCAAATGATCTTTGCATATAATTGCTGCTTTTAAGTTCAGGAATTGGACGTCTTCTTCCAAACATGGTTTTGGAGTATCCCTGCTCCTTTGCATCAGATACACATTTTTCTAAAAATTCTTTTACTTTTGGATATGACTCAAAATAATCATTGATATATGTCTGAGCTTCTTTTCTGCTAATGCTTAAATCCTGACTCAGTCCAAAGGAACTTATTCCGTATACAATACCGAAGTTAACAGCTTTTGCGTTACTTCTTTGCTCTTTTGTCACTTCATCCAAAGGAACTTTAAATACATGTGAGGCAGTTGTCTGATGAATATCCTTTGCCTCCCTATATGCATTAATCAAATTCGCATCATCAGACATATGAGCAAGTATTCTAAGCTCAATCTGAGAATAATCTGCGTCTATAAGTGTGTAACCGTTTTCTGCCACAAAAACTTTTCTGATTTCTCTTCCGGCTGCCATTCTTATCGGAATGTTTTGTAGATTTGGTTCAGTGCTGCTTATTCTTCCTGTAGCTGTAATTGTCTGATTAAACTTACCGTGAATTCGACCGTCTTTATTAATATAATTCACGAGTCCGTCCGCATATGTTGATTTCAGTTTTGTCAGCTGCCTGTATTCAAGAATTTTTGCTACAATAGGGTATTCAGACTTCAATTTATCGAGAACATCTGCAGATGTTGAATATCCGGTCTTGGTTTTTTTACCGTAAGGCAGATTTAGTTTCTCGAAAAGAATAACTCCAAGCTGTTTCGGTGAATTAATATTGAATTCTTCACCTACTTCATCATAGATTTCCTGCATTATAATTTCAATCTTTTCAGCTAACACTTTGCTGTAATTGTCCAATTGTTCTTTTTGAACCTTTACGCCTACAGTTTCCATATCATACAAAGCATAAACCAAAGGCAGTTCAAGAGTGATATACAGGTCGTACATTTCTTCATCTTTCAGTTTCCGGATCAGTGTGTTAAATGCTCTATAGAGAATATACGCATTGTAGCAAACCCATTTACTTACTGACTCTTCAGGTTGTTCATTTACTTTTTCAAGCTTGCCTTTTGGAAAGATTTCTTCAAAAGAAGGAACTTCCATATTGAGATATTCTGTTGCCAGGTCATAATAATTATATGAGCTTTTAAGCGGATTCAAAAGATATGCCGCAATCTGCATATCAAAAACAGAATCATTTTCTGATGAACTAAGATAATTCTGGTTTTCTTTAATATCAAAAACTGAAAGAGTAGTTGAATTAACAAGTTCTTTGATGCTTTGCTCTAATAGAGATTCTGTAATAAATCCTTCACTTTTTATATAATATGATTTTGAATCTTCAAAACACAAACCCAAACCATATAATCTGTCACCGTAATTATTGATAAAAAGTCCGACAATGTCAGCTTTTTTTGCACGGTCAATAATGCTGTTATACTGTGTAAAATCGTTGATATTCTCAAACAATTCCTCAAGGCTGTTATCGTGCTTGATTCCCTCGAATTTTGAAAACATGCTCTTGAATTCAAGTTTTTTAATAAACTTAAATGAATTCTCATTGTACATATTGTTAAGAAGACATTGGTCAATTGAAACATCAAGGGGGACGCTTGTATTAATTGTTGCAAGAGTCTTGCTAAGTGCAACAAGCTCAAAGTTATCTTTTAGAGATTCTCTCTGTTTTTTTGCTTTGATTTCATCTGCATGGGCAAATGCATTCTCAACGCTTTTATACTGCGTAATTAATGCTGTTGCTCCCTTTTCTCCAATTCCGGGTGCTCCGGGAATATTGTCCGATGAATCACCCATCAACGCTTTTAAATCAATAAATTCTGTAGGAGTCACCTGATACTTTGCCACAACATCATCTTCGTAATACTCCTCGTATGTTGTTTCGCCCTTTGCAGTTTTGGGAATGGTAATCTTAATTTTCTTTGTGGCAAGTTGTAATAAATCTCTGTCTCCCGATAATATAGTGACATCCATTCCTTTTGATTCTGCTGTCTTTGAAAGGGTTCCAAGAATATCATCCGCCTCAAATCCTTCTTTTTCAACAATTGTGATGTCCATACTTGTTAATAAATCTTTGATAACAGGAACTTGTTGTTTCAGTTCGGGAAGCATTGGCTTTCTGGTTCCCTTATATTCCGAAAACATTTTATGTCTGAAAGTCGGAGCACTGAGATCAAAAGCTACAGCCAAATTGCTGGGATTTTCTTCATTTATGATTTTAAACATTATATTCAAAAATCCGTAAATGGCATTTGTGTGGAGTCCTTCAGAATTAGTAAAATCTCTAACTCCATAGAAAGCTCTGTTTAGAATACTGTGTCCGTCTATTAATAGTAATTTTTCCATAATATCTCCTTAACTTATAAATAGCATTCAAAAAGAAAACATAACATCGAAAGAACAATTATAATACAAAAGATAACTATTACCGATATCTTTAAATACACTTTCTTCTTGTTATTATTTCTTAAATTATAATAATAATCAAAAATCTCATTTAATTCAGAAATATAATCCGATGTATCATCTTTTCCATTCGGTCCCATAATATCACCAAGGGATCTGTGCATCGAATAAACTACTTCCAGTTCGTCATAGCAAGCTCTGCAATTCTTTGCATGGTCAACGAAACATGTGGATGTTTCATCATCTAATTTATCAAAAATAAAATCTTTCATGTGAGATGAAAACTCTCTGCAATCCATTGTCTTACCCTCTCTGAAACAATATTTAATCACATCATTTCTATAATACACCAAACAATATAAAAAGTCATTGACTTTAATGCTGTTTAATGATAATATAATTTTTGTTTGATACGCAGGAGTGGCGGAATGGCAGACGCATCAGACTCAAAATCTGACGTAGGTGACTATGTGTGGGTTCAAGTCCCATCTCCTGCATTTTTCATCCTTTAGCATTTTGCTAAAGGATTTTTGTTTATCGACGCTGTAAATTCATCAATCTTGCTTGAATAAAAAATCACCTTCTAAACACTTCGGACAAAAAACCGTCGTATTTTGAAGGTGTTTTTATTTCTGTATTCTATTCATTTGAAGTCTTGAATGTATATTTGCCGTTTGAGTAACTTGCCACATGAACACTGCCATCGTCAGCACCATATGCATAAGTTGTAGACGATTCGGTATTTCCGCTAGGATCTTCTTTAGTGGCAATTATGATATAATAATATGCCTTGTCGATTTTTTCCAATGATTTATATTCGAAATACATTGCGGAACCATCTTCATATGAGCCAAATGTGTTCTCCATCTTTCCTGATTTTATGAGAGATGAAGTTATTGCACTTACACCATCATCATAAGTGTGGGCGTAGGTACGTTCAAATATAATTATTCTTGTTACAACATCACTTGCTATCCCATTGCTGTCAATTGCAATAAATTTATATATTGTATTTGCCTCAGCTATCTTGAAAGGCTTCTCATACTTTGTAGATGATTTCTTTGGTGTTGAACCGTCTGTAGTATAGTAAACAGTGCATCCGTCAGGTATAGAAATCTTAAATTTCTTTCTCTCTCCGTAAGTTCCGTTGTTAAGATTTACTCCCGGAGCCGGAACTTCATTGAATGCAAGAATATATTTTTCTGCAAGCTGCTGGCTCTCTTTTCCGTTTTCATCTATTGAGATTGCACGAATGGAATAAGTTCCCTCTTTTTTTAAATTGATTGCTTTTTTGTAAAGGCTGCTTGAAGATGATGCATTACCACCATTTACTGTGTAATAAATTGTACTTCCGGCCGGTGCAGTCAGTTCGATGGAAAGTGGTCTGTCATACTCACCACCTGTAATATTGGCAACCGGGGTAGTTCCATCATAGTTCTTTAACTTTTCTTTTAATTTTTCATCTTTTACAGAAGCAATTAACTTATCAATCTTAGACTGTTCCTTCTGTGTCTGGTAAAGAATGATAAGTGCCTGATAATATGACACATTGGTCTTATCAAGAGAAATAAGTTCTAACAGACAATCTTCTAATTCTTTTTCGTATCCATCCATTTGAGAATAAATGGTCCAAAGCATGATATCAGCATCAATCTTATCAGTGCTTTTCTTTGCAACACTAGCTGCTTTTTTAAACTGTGTAGCTGCAGTTGGAAGGTTCTCCTGCTCATACAATGTCATACCATTTGCATAATAATCTTTGTATTTGGCTTCGCTGCTAAAGAAAACTACCGCAGCAATTATTGCAACTAATACAATGACGCCTATAATAGACGAAATAATAATAACAGGTTTCTTTGACTTTTCTTTTGTAGATGAAGAATCATCATATTCCTCAAGTTCTTCCTCCAAGCTGTCATCATTATTTGAATCTGTATCTTCTTCAGAATGTCTGCTGTCATTTCTGATGTAATCAGACTGATTGTTCATCTTTGGATATTTTCTGACACCATCAGGAATCATAGCTGTATGACCTGCTTCATCATCAGACTCAATATCTGCATGTTTTTTTGCGGGTTCTCTGTCAGAACGGGCAATATCTCTTCCGATAATTATATCAACGTCATCCGCAGTGTCACCATTAGTCTTTCCTATAATATCTATTCTGTCCTCAGCCGGAATCTCTATATTTCGTGATGTTTCTTCAAGTGATTCATTGTTAACAGGTGTTCCGCATCTAAGACAAAACAGTTGTTTCTCATCACACTCAGCTCCACATTTTGAACATTTCATGTTTGTTAACCTCTTTCAAAATAATAATTAAACATAATCATTAGAAATATATCACACTTTCACTCATGTTTCAACTTAGTTGTATCGTGATTTTTATCGCAGGAATCATCATTTTGCGAGTTTTTGGAATAAACGCACCCGCAATAATTCTGCCTGTATAAATTGAATTTTTTTGATAGTTCAATTGATTGTTTGTATCCTTCTTTTTTCTTGAAATCAGAATAAAGATATGAAACATTATATTTATCTGATAATTTTTTACCTATTTCATTTAACTTCTCTGCATTTTTTAGAGGACTAATAGATAATGTTGTAGTAAAATAATCAAAATTATTAGCAGAAGCTAAAACAGCTGCGTGACGAAGACGAAGTTCATAACATTTAAAGCACCTCTCGCCTCCTTCTCTTACATTCTCCAATCCCTTTGCCATTTCAAAGAATACATTTGGATCATATTCCTTATCAAGGATTTTCACCTGCTCTTTTAACCCGAATTCATCAACAAATCTTATCAATTCATTTAATCTGTAATCAAATTCAGTCTCCGGGAAAATATTGGGATTGTAGTAATCAATTGTAATATCGAAATAATCTTTTAGATAATTCAGAACATAACTGCTACAGGGTGCACAACAGACATGAAGTAACAAAGATGGTTTTATTCCTTCTTTACTTAACGTATCAAGTGTTTTTTCCAATTCTTTCTGATAATTTGTTTTTTGCATATTATCCTCAATCTTTCTACACATAAATACAGCCGCCAAAGCCTGAAATCAACACCAGACCTTAGCGACCACATAATCATGAAAGTGTTAGCCCTTTCAAGTAAAATGGACTAGAAATATTTCTTGTTTCCCCATAAATTACTCTTCTTGAGATACAAATACTCATTATATGCTTTCTCCAACATTTGTTTTTCGTTTGGAAACTTGAGCAAATGATATGCTTCATGAAACTTGTAATAACCTGAGTCAAAGAAATATTCCTCTCGTTGTGGTTTGCTGGAATAGTTATTGGCCATCATAAGGTACCAATGTACTTCTTTTTCAATCAGATCTCCCTGAACAGAAAAGGTGTATTCGCTCTTTCCGATATACTTAATAATGGTTGCATTAACACCAGCTTCTTCGCAAACCTCTCTAAGAGCAGTTTCCTTAAAATCTTCTCCTGCCTCTACGGTTCCTTTTGGTAACACCCATCCCTCATATTTGTTTTTGAAGTTCTTGTATAGGACAAGTATCTTTCCTCGAAATATAACCACACCGCCACAACTAGTTGCTTTTGACATTGCATTACCTCCCGGTGTGTATTTAATCATTAATTAATAATTAGTATATCTTAAAGTAAGATAGTATTCAAGTATCTTCAGGCAATAATCAAACTGTTGCATAGTATAACTCATTCAAAGAAAAACAATTTGTATCAATAGAATCACATGAGGCATGCCATATTATCTCTGGAATATTCTTTTGAAGATATTCTAAATCTATATACCACTCTTTTAAATCATAGTTATTAACATAGACACAATTACCGTCATTTAAAACATCCAAATAATCATCTGATATTTCCCCTCTTACAAAATATATTCCTATCTTAGTATTTAGCATAATTGTCAAACTTGAATTATTTATGAATGCCCATTCTTCTCCTGCTCCCTCATCCCAATTGATTTTATTATCTATATTTAGCCCTTTTATTATTGATAATAAAGTTATAAAATCTTTATCCTTGTATATCTTTTTATTTCTTGCCACAACTAATTCTATTAACAAATCTCTCATATCTGTATCGCTCCTTTATGAATTTCCTGGACATCCATGAACTTGCCTTGTTTTTGTTCTATACACATTGATATAATTCGTAAGTTTACCATCACCAATTGTATTTATCAGCATACTCTGCAGCATCTAACACAGCCTTTTCAGCATCTACATCTGATAGAAATTGGCTTTTGCCCAATGTTTCATTTTTACGGGGAAGCATATCACTATCATTTATCGTGTAACTTCCATTAGTTAAATTACCCTGTTTATCATAATATATTTTAGATGGAGCAAATTCACTTCAACCCTTGACAGAGAGTCTTTCACTTATGGTTATACGAGCATCCGCCTCTTGCCTATCATAATTAGTGCTTGCCGATACCCCTATTGAAACTCCTAGTACCAGAAGCAGACTGACGACCATCATCAGGAGACATTTCAATATTCTCTTATTCTTGATGACAGTCACCTCCAGTCTCTGTAATACTTTCTGCTTCTGTCATTATTTTGCTATAACCCACATATTAATATCATCATATCCAACAATCTTCATCCTTAATTTCTCATGGAGTTGTACTTCTTTATCTC
>JAILRH010000226.1 GCA_024698345.1 Lachnospiraceae bacterium
AAGTTAGACCTGACAGAAGACAGGCACTCGGACTTCGTTGGCTCACATTCTTTGCTCGTAAGAGAAGTGAGAAGACAATGGAAGAAAGATTAGCTAATGAAATTATGGATGCAGCAAACAATACTGGTGCATCAGTTAAGAAGCGTGAAGATATGCATAAGATGGCTGAAGCTAATAAGGCTTTCGCACACTATCGCTTCTAAGATAAATATTTGAATTGAAATAGAAAGAAAAGGAGGAAAAACCTTTGGCTGGAAGAGAATATCCATTGGATAGAACAAGAAACATTGGTATTATGGCTCATATCGATGCTGGTAAGACAACATTAACAGAGCGTATCTTATATTATACCGGTGTAAACTATAAAATTGGTGAAACTCATGATGGTGCTTCTACCATGGACTGGATGGAGCAGGAACAGGAAAGAGGTATTACTATCACATCCGCTGCTACAACATGTCACTGGACATTAGAAGATCATCATAAACCAAAGGCTGGTGCTTTGGAACATCGTATCAACATCATTGATACACCGGGTCACGTTGACTTCACAGTAGAAGTAGAACGTTCCCTTCGTGTACTTGATGGTGCTGTAGGTGTATTCGACGCTAAGGCCGGTGTAGAACCTCAGTCTGAAAACGTTTGGCGTCAGGCTGACACATACAATGTACCTCGTTTAGCATTCATCAACAAGATGGATAAAATGGGTGCAGATTTCTTTTATTCCGTTCAGACAATCATTGATCGTTTAGGTAAGAACGCTATTCCTGTACAGATCCCAATCGGTAAGGAAGATGATTTTGCCGGATTAATCGATTTGTTCGAAATGGAAGCATATTATTACAAAGATGATAAGGGTGAAGACATCGAAATCACAACAATCCCTGATGATTTAAAGGATCTTGCTGATGAATGGCATGATAACCTCATCGAAAAGATTTGTGAATTAGATGACGACCTTATGATGCAGTATTTAGAAGGTGAAGAACCATCTATTGATGAATTAAAGAAGGTTCTTAGAAGAGCAACTATCGCTTGTGAAGCAGTTCCTGTATATCTCGGATCTGCATACAAGAACAAGGGTGTTCAGAAGATGTTAGACGGTGTTATCGAATTCATGCCTGCACCAACAGATATCCCTGATATCACAGGTACAGATGAAGATGGTAACGAAGTTGTTAGACATTCTTCAGATGATGAACCATTTGCAGCTCTTGCATTTAAGATCATGGCTGACCCATTCGTAGGTAAGCTTGCATTCTTCAGAGTTTACTCTGGTACATGTAACTCAGGTTCATATGTATTAAATGCTACAAAGGGTAAGAAGGAACGTGTTGGTCGTATCCTTCAGATGCATGCGAACTCAAGATCAGAGTTAGACAAGGTTTACTCTGGTGATATCGCTGCAGCAGTTGGTTTCAAGTTCACAGGTACAGGTGATACAATCTGTGATGAAAAGGCACCTGTAATCTTAGAATCTATGGAATTCCCAGAACCAGTTATCGAGCTTGCTATTGAGCCTAAGACAAAAGCTGGTCAGGGTAAGATGGGTGAAGCTTTAGCTAAGCTTGCTGAAGAGGATCCTACATTCCGTGCTCATACTAATGAAGAAACAGGACAGACAATCATCGCCGGAATGGGTGAGTTACACTTGGAAATCATCGTTGACAGACTTCTCCGTGAATTCAAGGTAGAAGCTAACGTTGGTGCTCCTCAGGTAGCTTACAAAGAAACATTCACTAAGGCAGTTGATGTTGATAGTAAATACGCTAAGCAGTCTGGTGGTCGTGGACAGTACGGTCACTGTAAGGTTAAATTCGAGCCTATGGATGCAAACGGTGAAGAAACATTCAAGTTTGAATCTACAGTAGTTGGTGGTAACATTCCTAAGGAATACATCCCAGCTGTTGGCGCAGGTATCGAAGAAGCTGCTCAGACTGGTATTATCGCTGGATTCCCAGTTCTTGGTATCCACGCTACAGTATATGATGGATCATACCATGAAGTCGATTCTTCAGAAATGGCATTCCACATTGCTGGTTCTATGGCGTTCAAGGATGCTATGGCTAAGGCTGAACCAGTATTACTTGAGCCTATCATGAAGGTTGAAGTAACAATGCCTGAAGAATACATGGGTGACGTTATCGGTAGCTTAAATGCTAAGCGTGGACAGATCGAAGGTATGGATGACCTTGGTGGTGGTAAGATCGTTAGAGCTTACGTTCCATTGGCAGAAATGTTTGGTTACTCTACAGAACTTCGTTCTTCTACACAGGGACGTGGTAACTACTCAATGTTCTTTGAAAAGTATGCTCCAGCTCCAAAGTCAGTTCAGGAGAAGGTTGTAGCTGCAAAGGCAAAATAAGATTTTATATGTGTTCAGTTCCGATAATTTCTTTATCGGAACCGAACCGTAGAATATATTAAAATTAGGCTTGAAAATATTCCCATTATAAAATATAATGAGGATAGCCTTTTTAGAAATGAGGCCTTTTATTAAGGTCGGAAAAAATTAAGTAAAAAATCAGGAGGATTATTAAAATGGCAAAAGCTAAGTTTGAAAGAACAAAACCACATTGTAATATTGGTACAATCGGACATGTCGATCATGGTAAAACAACTTTAACAGCTGCTATCACTAAAGTATTATCTGAAAGAGTAGCAGGAAACGAAGCTACAGACTTCGAAAACATCGACAAGGCTCCAGAAGAAAGAGAAAGAGGTATCACTATCTCTACAGCTCACGTTGAATACGAAACAGAAAAGAGACATTACGCACACGTTGACTGTCCAGGACATGCTGACTACGTTAAGAACATGATCACTGGTGCTGCTCAGATGGATGGTGCTATCCTTGTAGTAGCTGCTACTGACGGTGTTATGGCTCAGACAAAGGAACATATCTTACTTTCTCGTCAGGTAGGTGTTCCAAAAATCGTTGTTTTCTTAAACAAGTGTGATATGGTAGACGATGATGAATTAATCGAATTAGTAGAAATGGACGTAACAGAAATCCTTGAAGAATATGGATTTGATGGTACTCCAATCGTTAAGGGATCAGCTCTTAAGGCTCTTGAAGATCCTAACTCAGAATGGGGAGATAAGATCATGGAACTCATGAGCACAGTAGATGATTACTTCCCAGATCCAGAAAGAGATACAGATAAGCCTTTCCTTATGCCAGTAGAAGACGTATTCACAATCACAGGTCGTGGTACTGTTGCTACAGGTAGAGTAGAAAGAGGAACACTTCACATCAATGATGAAGTAGAAATCATCGGTGTTAAGGAAGAAACACAGAAGACAGTTGTAACTGGTATCGAAATGTTCAGAAAGCTTCTTGACGAAGCTCAGGCTGGTGATAACATTGGTGCTCTTCTTCGTGGTATCAACAGAGACCAGATCGAAAGAGGACAGGTACTTGCTAAGCCAGGTAGCGTAACTTGCCATAAGAAGTTTACAGCTCAGGTTTACGTATTAACAAAGGATGAAGGTGGACGTCATACTCCTTTCTTCAACAACTACAGACCACAGTTCTACTTCAGAACAACTGACGTAACTGGTGTTTGTAACTTACCAGCAGGAACAGAAATGTGTATGCCTGGTGATAACGTAGAAATCACTGTAGAACTTATCCACCCAATCGCTATGGAACAGGGTCTTGGATTCGCTATCCGTGAAGGTGGTAGAACAGTAGGTTCTGGTAAGGTTGCTACAATTATTGAATAATTTACGTTAGCAATGAGTAGAGCGCAAGCTCGACATAAATAAAGAAGACCGCAGTCGTGTTTACACGAAACTGCGGTCTTTCTTTATTTATGGGACTCGCAGGCATTCTACGAATGCCGCGAGCTTGTTGATTGCAAAGCAATCAATAAGATGAGTTTGCGTAGAGATGGGCATTCCCGGAGTTTTTCGGGAGTGCCTTTTTTATGTTTTTAGAAGGTAAAAAAAGATGAAGTGTCGTCAAAAGTGTCGTCAATTTTGGATGATATAAGATTTTACGAACATAAAAGCTCCGAGACTATTAAAATCTCGGAGCTTTTATCTTACCATCCTTTAATTGATTTTACTTGTTTAGCACGTTCTGGATCGCGATTGATTTTTAGCTGCGCGTTGATGAATTGGTCAACTTCTCCACGAGCTTCATCAGTTAGTTGATAGTAATTTGTTAAATGAGCATCAACTAAAGGCATATTGTTTTTTCCAAACATTTCCATTAATGGATACAACGTGAACTTAAGATATCGTTTAATTCTGTTTCCATCAAGTACAGAATTAAGTGTAAAGCCGTATGGAAAACAGTAGTGAAAGTAGTAATGGAAAATATATTTCCGTATGGTTTTTAGTAGTGCCACTGAAATGAGGTTGCTCATGGGAAGTGCAAAGTATAAAACAGTATGGAAAACAGTAGTGAAAGTAGTATTGGAAAATGAATTTTTGTATAGTTATTAGTAGTGCCACCGAAATCGGGTTACTCGTGGAAAGTGCAAAATTGTACAGGAATTAGTAATGAAAGTAGTAGTGGAAAATCCATTTCTGTATGGAAATCGGCAATTTTCCGTATGGAAATATGGATATCAGGGGTTTTAGGGGAGTGTTCCCCTAACAAGATGCGTTTTGCTTTACAAAATGCATCTTGCAGGCGGAGTTTTAATAAAAATGAGAGTGATTTTTGGGGAAAATCTAGAGCAACAAAACTGATTTTTTGAGGGCGGAAATGTAGAAATGTTGAAAATAGCAGATTTAGGGTGGGATTGTGAGAATGCGTGTGGTAAAATTATAATATTGAAAACATAATAGAGAATTAAAGAATAAAATGAGAGATGAACAATATGAAAAATAGTCCTGTAACAGATAAGATTGATAAATTATTAGTTGAGTTTATGAAACTAGTAAGAAATGGAGAAGTTGAGATTTATAATGAATTTAGTTTACAACATGAGTTGGGAATCTTTTTGCGTGCTTCATTAGGAGAATATAAAGTTCAATTTGAGAGAAATACAAGCTTTTTCAATATTACCGATACAATAAAACGTGAAATTGATATTGTAATTTATAATGATGCAGAAAAATACGCGATAGAATTAAAGTGTCCTCTAAATGGACAGTTCCCAGAGCAAATGTTTTCTTTTATTAGAGATATTTGTTTTATGGAACAATTAAAAGAAAAAGGATTTGATAAAACATATTGTTTAACAGTAGTAAATAATAAAAATTTTTATTCGGGTAAAAGGAAAGAGGGAATATATTCCTATTTCAGAGATGATAAGATGATTGAAGGGAGAATATCCAAGCCTACAGGGAAAAAAGATAAGGTAATTAGCTTGAAAAATCAGTATCAAATACGGTGGCTAGATAATGGGAAAAATCAAAAATATTACATAGTAAAGATTAATTGAAACGAACCAAGTAGTGTAATAGATTTTTTAGATTGGAGTAGGCTATTTGAAAACGTTATATGTAGGATTTAAAGGGATTCATAATTCTTCCAACAAATTAGCTAAGAATTTGCAAGGAGAAAAATATTTTCTGACAAACTCTTTTGAGGGATTAAAAAGGGATATTGAAAATCTGGAGGAAGAATACGAACAGGTTTATATGTTTGGACTGGATAAAACGTTAAAGGATTCTGTTCGGATAGAAAAGTGTGCAGAGAAAGATGGAGAACGACTTTATACGAAAATGAAGTTATCTGAAATAGAAGATTGTTTGACAAATAATGCAATCTCATATAGTGTATCACATAATCCAACGCATTATTTATGTAATGAAGCCTATTTTTATATGTTGAAAAAGATGAAAGGAAATGTTGTCTTTGTGCATATTCCTTCAATGAAAAATTTTACGGAAGAATTGTTGCAAAAGTTTGTTTCAGTTTTTTAACAAAAAGGAGCTGACAAAGAAAATAATTAAGTAGGAAGAAAAATATCGTGACGATATGATTTTTATGATATTAGAAGCGAAAAATGCATTAGGACGAGTTTTGGAATTGAATGAGAATTTGTTGGATATTCAGAAAAACTACCTAGAGGTCGGAGATCTGTTTTGGGTGGCGATAGATGATAATGTCAGAGTGATTGGAAACATTAATGTTATAGAGAGGAGCAAATGTTGAAAAAAGTTAAAATTATTTGTAAACAAAAAGTATTTAAAAATCACATAAGGGAAGAACATGATGATGAAGGATTAAAAGTGTTAAATGGTTACTTGGAAAGCAAATGGATAGATATTAATGAAGATGAAAATATTGATGATGTCGTGCAAGATTTTTTGAAATTACATCCTAAATTTCAGTACGAAGATGCTAAAATTTTTTTTGAAGAATAAATAAGTTGGAAAGCTTATAATAGACAATACAATGTAAATAATATATAATTGTGCTATATTAAAATACAGTATAATCTATATTTGGGGGCAAAAGATGCAGTATTATACTCATAGAATGTATTATATAAAGCAAAACAATACTATTATTTAAGACATTATAAGAAATGTCTGAATTTCTGGTGTAAAAATCGGTTATTCAGATATTTCTTTTTTTAGATGAAAATGAAAATGAGGTAATAAAAATGTACATAACTAAAGTAAAAATTGAAAATTTTAAGTGTTATAAAGGAATGTTTGAATTAAATTTAAAAGAAGGCTTGAATATTATTGTTGGAGATAATGAAGCGGGAAAATCCACGATTTTGGAAGCAATTAATCTTGCACTTACTGGAATGATAAACGGAAGAGGTATATGGAATGAAGTGTCACAGTATTTGTTTAATAAAGAAGTGGTTGATGAATATATTGATGCAATAAACAGTGGTACGCCAAAAGATTTACCGCATATATTAATTGAGGTATATTTTGGAGGAAACGAGGTACCTACAATGAATGGTAATTATAATACAGATAAGTCTAATGAGTCAGAAGGATTCCGTTTTGAAATTGCTTTTAATGATAAGTATGCGGATGAATATAGTGAATTGATAAAACTAAAAAATATTAAAAGTATTCCGATTGAATACTATGATGTTACATGGACAACTTTTGCAAGAGAGTCTATTACAACTAGAAGTATACCGTTTAAATCTTCTTTGATAGATTCGTCACAATATCGTTATCAAGGGGGAACGGATATTTATCTGTCAAAAATAATAAAAGAAAATTTAGAACCTGAAGATGTTATAGCCATAGCTCAAGCTCATAGAAAAATGAGAGATTCATTTATGGGGGAAAAGTCCATTGAGAACATAAATGCAAAGATTAATAAGAATACAAGTTTAACTGATAAAAAAGTTGAACTATCTGTTGAACTTGTGACAAAGAATGCGTGGGAGAATAGCTTGGTTACACAAATGGATTCAATACCATTTAACTACGTTGGAAAAGGAGAACAATGCATTGTAAAAACAGAATTGGCATTGGCAAAGAAAACATCTCAAAATGCAGGTGTTTTGTTATTTGAAGAACCAGAAAATCATCTATCTCATACAAGATTAAATCAATTAATAAAGTGTATTTCTGAGAAGTATACTGATAAACAGTTGTTGATATCAACGCATAATAGTTTTGTGGCAAATAAATTGGGGTTAGATAATATTATGCTACTAAATGATGGTATAATTACAAGGTTCTGCGATATTTCCAAAGAAACGAATAATTTTTTTAAAAAGATTGCTGGGTATGATACATTACGATTGATTCTGTGTAAAAGGGCAATTTTATGTGAAGGTGATTCAGATGAATTGGTAATTCAAAAAGCATATATGCAATCGCATAATGGAAAGTTACCAATTGAGGATGGAATAGAGGTTATATCAGTTGGAACGTCGTTTTTAAGGTTTTTAGAAGTTGCAGAAAGAATACAAAAGAAAGTGGCAATAGTAACGGATAATGATGGAGATATTGAAGCTATAGACAGGAAGTATAAAGATTATATAGGGGAAAATGCACAAGAATATATTAAAATTTGTGTAGATAGGACTGTGGATGACGGTGATTTAAAGATAGGTAGTAAGGACTATAATTATAATACGTTGGAGCCTAAATTGTTGAAAGAAAACGGCTTATCAGAGTTAAATAAGATATTTGGAACATCTTATAAGGATGAAGATAGCTTAAGAAAGTATATGAAACAAAATAAAACAGAATGCAGTCTAAAGATATTTGAAACAGATGAGGAAGTAAAATTTCCAGAGTACATAATGGAGGCAATTAATGAGTAATAATAGACTAATTATTGCAGCAGCAGGTTCAGGTAAAACAAGATATTTAGTAAAAAGTGCATTATCAGATATATCATCAACTTTGATAACAACTTTTACCGATGCAAATGAAAGAGAAATAAGAAAAAAATTTGTTGAATTGTATGGTTGTGTACCTGCACATGTTACGATACAAACATGGTATTCTTTTTTGTTACAGCATGGTGTCAGACCGTTTCAAGGCGTATTAACAGAAGAAAAAATAAAAGGAATGATTTTGGTAAACAGCAAATCAGGATTAAAATATAAAGGTAAGTTTCCTGTATATTATAAAGAAGATACAGAGTTTGATAAATTTTATTTTACAAATGATATGAAGATGTATTCTGATAAAATTGCAAAATTCGTTTGCAGATGTAATGAGGAGACTGACGGGGCCGTAATAAATAGGATAAGTCATATTTATTCAAGAGTTTATATTGATGAAATACAAGATATGGCAGGATATGATTTGGAATTAATCAAATTGTTGATGAATAGCGATAGTGATGTATTAATGGTTGGTGATCCACGACAAGTTACATATCATACGCATAATGAGGCAAAATACAAAAAATATAATAGTGGAGACATTGAGTCTTTTATTAAAGAAGAATGCAAAAATGTACAATGCGATATTGACACGACTACATTAAATTCGTCATACAGAAATAATGAAGCAATTTGTAAATATTCATCACTATTATATCCGGATTATGAAGAACCTGACTCAAATCAATTAGAAATAACTGGACATGATGGCATATTCTTGGTTAGAAAAGAGGATGTTGCAGAATATTTGCAGAAATACAAAGCAGTCCAGTTGAGAGATAAGAGAACAGTATTAGTTAATGATGATTATTCAGTAATAAATATGGGAGAAGCAAAAGGACTTACATTTGAAAGAGTTTTGATTTATCCTACAGGACCAATGCTAGATTGGATGAAAAATCACACAAAGGAATTAAAGCCAAAATCGAGGTCGCAATTATATGTTGCGATAACTAGGGCAAAGTATAGTGTAGGAATTGTTTGTGACTATACGGATAGAATGGATGTAGAAGATACTACAAAATTTAAATGATTTAATTGATAGAAAAATATGTTGTAGACTATAAAATTAGTTTGATACAGATGTGTCCTGATTGTCATACGATTTATCACAGGAAAAGAGTGATATGTTATATTATATATGGTAAGCGTTGTGTAATTTAATTAAAAATAACCAAACCTAGTCAGCAAAGAATATTAAATAGTCAGGATATACTGGAGAATTAGTGATAACAAAGGATAAAGGTAAGTATGATGCAAAAAAATATAGTAGTTAATTCAAAAGAAATATCATTACTTAAACCAATAACTTTCGCTGATTATGAAAGTAAAACCATATTGACAGATTCGGCTTGGGAATATGTTGAATTGTGGCTCAAACGTCAAAAAGATACGAAATCACAAGAAGCACTATTTTTTTGGCAGCAGGCAAAACATTTTTTTCATGCATCTGAGTGTTTGCCACAAAACTCTAAGCCGTTGACATCTTATTATTGTTGTTTGAATGCAACAAAAGCATTACTGTGCATAAATGGCATAAATGTTAAAAATATCTCACATGGTATAACACAAAATAGGCACGGTCAAAGTGCGAGTAATTCATTAGAAAAGGCTGAAGTGATTTTTTTGGAAGTGGAGTTCTCAATGAACTTTCAAGATATCTTGGAGAAAATGTTGATAAAAAGACATATAATATTAAAGATTTGCTATACAATATTCCTTGTATACATAGGACATATTGTATTACATATTCGGGTTCGACTGAACTATTTATTCCTATTAGTAATATCAAATATGTTCGTGAAGATACAACTTCTAAATGTTGGATTGAGTTTTGTGTTGATTCTCACTATGCTAACGGTAATGCGCTACGTAATTTACCATCAGGATATAAAAGGACACATATAGAGGATAAAAAAAATTGTTATATTAGAAAAGAAAACTCAAAATTCAAATGGGATATTCATGCTAATAAAAGTGAAAGATTTTCAAATCTTTCAGATTATCATAGGAAAGTTAGAAAAGATTTGTTTTATATATATGATAATTCTAAGCTATGGTATATAAAAAAAGACTTACCATGTAATTCACATATATTAAAGAGAAACTCTTTAACATTGATTTTTGCAGTTATGCATTGGATGAGCGAATTAGTAAGATATAATCCACAAAAATTTGAAAAATATATGGAATCAAAACAAAACTGGTTGCTTCATGAGTTTATTGAAAAAGCTTTATACCAATTTGTGGATGAAATTAGTTGTGAGATAACACACCAAGAAATTATGTCAACGGGATATAGGAAGTGATGTATGGAGTTATTAGAGCCTTGACATATTAGAAGAAAGAAAAAATGTTAACTAATCTATGAAAAGTTATATATATATATTCTTTTAAGTACATTTTTTAGTACACCTCATATGTTAATCTAATAATCTAGATTACTTTAAATGAAAAACTAAACCTGTACTTTGACAACTGAAAATCGCCTAAAAAGTCTAGTTTACTATTGCAATGATGTCTGTTACGATTCATTTATCAATTACTATCTGCGGATAGGAGCAGATATGAGTTATTACAAGAGAAGCGGTCAGATGGATCTGACTGACAGGGTAGCTATTGAAACAGGATTATGTAGAGGAGAATCGTTTAAAAGGATTGCAAAGAGAATAGGAAGACATCCAACAACGGTAGCACATGAAGTGCTTGAAAACAGGACATACATAAAAGGAACGTTCTTTGCCGGAAAAGACTGCAGACATGCAAGAATGTGTGCGGTTAAGAACCTGTGTGATGAGTCAGAAGATGCGTGCAATTACAGATGCAAGCATTGCAGAGGTTATGATTGCACCAAGATGTGTAACAGGTATGAATCTGTTGCTTGTCACAAGCCGGATAAACCACCGTATGTTTGTAATACCTGCAAGGACAGAAAACTTTGTATCAAAGACAAGTACGTGTATTCGGCACCATATGCTGACGCAGCTGTAAGTCGAAGACGTTCTGAAAGTCGTCAGGGAATACGTTTAACTGATGAACAGAAGTTATTTGTTGATGAACTGGTAACACGACTTGTAAAGAAAGGACAGCCGCTAACACATATCTATGCGGAGCATGAAGTGGAAATGCCAATGTCTTTACGGAGCCTGTACAACTACATTGATGCCGGAGAACTTACAATAAAGAACATCGACTTGCGCAGAAAGACCAGTTACAAACAGAGAAGGAAAAAAGCCAAGGGTGTTTCAAAGGGATTTGCAAATCTAAAGTATCGTGAAGGACGAACATATGAGGACTTTGAATCTCGTATGAAATACTCTGCTCTAAGTGTGGTTGAGATGGATACCGTAAAAGGTGTAAGAGAGCGCGGTAAAAGGCTTCTGACGATGATTTTTAGGGATAATTCCATTATGCTGATGTTTCTAATGCCTGATGGAAAAGCAGAGTCTGTAAAAAAAGTATTCGACTTTCTGGAATACGGTCTGGGGCTTGAAAGGTTCTATAGGTTGTTTCCGGTAATTCTTACGGACAACGGAGGTGAATTTAAAAGACCTGCAGATCTTGAACATACAGATGATTTAGCCACAAGAACAGATATCTATTATTGTGATCCAATGGCCTCTTGGCAGAAACCGCATATTGAAAAGAATCATGAATTTATCAGGTACGTGATTCCTCGCGGAAAAAGTCTTAATCAATACACACAGGAAGACATGACATTGCTGATGAATCATATCAACAGTACGCGAAGACCAGGGTTAGGAAACAAGGCACCATATGAACTAATAAACGAAGACGATGAAGATATGTGGGCATTGTTTAGTCTATTAAAAATGGACCTCATCCCGCCAGATGAAGTCCACTTGATGCCTGACCTGTTCAAGAAGAACAAGTAAACCAGATTTTGAATGCAGATAGTAATTGATACGATAGTTTATGTAATAGACGGGTCGAGTTTACTTCTGCATAAAAGGTATCGAGTCGTCTGTTTGCTATGCCTATCGATATAACATACTGTATTCAGATGATTGAATTATAACACTTTTTGAAATAAAAAGCACCCCGAATAAGGTGCTGAACGAGCTCATAAACGAGTTTTATGTAATTAGGCGAAAATTCAGTTGGGTTTTAGTTTTTCATTCAAGGATAATCTAGATTACATTAAACAGGAGGATTCATGATGTCATTAGCAGAAAAAATATTTGAATGTTTCAAGGCGAAAGATACTTTTACATTACAGGAGGCTTACGGAGAAAATCAGGACAAGCCAAAGGAAACTGTCCGGGCAAGAATCTACGATAATTTAGGAATTCGATTTGAGAGGATTGCCAAAGGAGTATATAAAACAATTGATGGTGAGCAGGCTTGCATTTTACTTGAAGGTGAT